>CAVPGE010000029.1:0-104162 GCA_963703885.1 uncultured Nitrososphaerales archaeon | reverse complement strand
GAAGTAGACGAACGAGCGTAATGTAAAACACTTGGACACATAGACATATCACTGCAAGAGTATCTGCTCTAGACTTATTTCAATGTGAAAATAGTACAAAAACACATCTAATTAAATAGTGAAAAAGTGAAAATGCTCCAAGTGTTGATGGAATACCAGACGTGTACATGAATGCAATTAATGATCTCACAACAGATGAAACTTATAGATTAACAAAGAAGATAGAGAAACTTGAATTGAAAACACTCATTATGATGCATTGGCAGCGGAGATTGAAGCAATAAAAAGAAAGATAAAATAAAATAAGATTCATTGAAGGTTCGTTTTTAGACTCCCAAGACATGATATTATATTAGCCATAATGCGTTGTTGTGCAGCATTTTTCTTTCTTTCCAATTCCAATTCAATTTTTGAAAATTTTTCAGGGTTTTTTGAAAGTTTTTCTTTAAATTTCTTAGAGCCCTTTTCCGCGAGATCTTCTATATTTGATAGAATGGCCCTTTCATCCAGGTATCGATTCTTAACTTGGAGTGCCATACTGAGAATTTTTGTAGAAAGTATTTCAGAATCATTTTTCGATAATCGCTCGTTATTTGCGTGGGCTAACAAAAGCATAAACATATTATCAATAATGGTGATACACGTGGCCTGAAAGGACTCATCAAATTTTCTAAAAGCCGAATCCTCGATTTCCGATTGATTCAATATGGGCTGATCTAATGAGTTAACTAACCACCAAATACTGTCTAAAGTTTGATTAAATCTATAATATGCATTTCTATCACACAAGTATAATTTATGAAAACTATTCCCTTCCTTTCGATCCTCTATTTCACCTAACTCTATCAAATACTTAATTTTTTTTTCTAGTTGTTAGCGGAGAACATGTTTTTTTATCCATTGCAATTCTTATTTTATTTTCGTTTGTTCCAGGGTTGTCTTTAATGTAATCGCTCTTGAATTTTAACTCCTTTCCCTTTCCTTCATTTACATCCATGTTGTGATATTCGCATATCATACGAATTTCCTTATCACGATACATATACCAGACTTCTTATTACAGCCTGCGACTTCGCAAATTCCCATAAAGGAAGAATTTTTAACCTTATTCTAACACTTTTTAATGAATAATTACCTAAATATTTTATTATTTCTATTATTAGTAAAGTCATACAATCGTCCTTGTTTTTCTTCTATAAAATTTAGCAATGAGTACAATAAGTAAATTAGTTCTTATAACAGCAGCACTAGGATCATTAACAATCGTACTGAGTATACAACGTACTGAGTATACAACAACAAGACGTTGCGGCATTTAATGACAAAAATCTGGGTGTTGTCAACATGCATATTCACTTTCAATTTGGCACATTGGAAAGTAACGAGGGTAGTGTTACTAATAGTGAGATTGTGCACTCTAACGATAATTCCAACAGTCATAGTGGTTCAAGCCATGAAAATACCTTCGTAAAGCCTGGTAACGAAAATTCTGGGAACTAGTAATCTTTACTTTCTATTATTTTTTTCTTATTTTATTTTCTTATTATTGAGGGAAAACTTTTGCTAATAAGTGTAAGCATTTAGTAATAAAATGCCAAAATGAGGCGTTTTAGTAAACTTATTTGTCAGGGATAAGAATTTAATAGTTAGAAGTCATTTCTTATTTAGTAATATTATTGTCCTCTCCTCCCTCTACCTCTTCAATATACCCAGCAAATCAAAAACTAGTGGAAATAAAACTACCTACAATGTCAAAGATACAAATATCACCTGAGAATCTAGAAAAATTAAAAAGAACATTACAATCTAATAAAGCCGCTTCATTTACTAAAGGAGTTATGCAACGAAAGATTGTGGGAATTTGTGGTTGCTCCTGTTGACGGTGATCTCTTAAATACTATATGTTCTTATTCGACTGGATGACAAATAAATTACCACGATTTAAACTTGTATAAATAACAGTAGTTGCTGTTGCGGTAATGTTAACTGCACTCGGAGCGATGATGACTCTCGGACAACAAGTATATGCCACGAGTAACAACCAGGGCGATAATAATAATAACAACCAGGGCGATAATGATAACGACCAAGACGGAAACTGCGCACCAGGCGAGATTCCAGATGAAAATGGAGGATGTGTGAGTTGTGGACCAGGTGAAATTCAGGTTGGAACCCATTGTGAAAAGTGTCCACCAGGCACATTTGCAAATGGATGTTGTAGATGTGATCCAGAATTACCAGAAGGTTCTGCCGGACTTGTGGGTGAAACACAACTTCATTTTGTAAGTGCAAACATGGCCAATAGTATCAGTAGTTTGACTGGTATCTACTAACTTTTTTTATTTCCTTATTATGAAAACCCCAATAAACCATTAACTTAAACCTACAGAATTTTTGACATACTTTTGAAAGTATGGATAATTAAATCAGAGTATCTGCCTACAGTATGATGCAATAAATATCATTTCTTCTAAATCTCGCTAGAATAATCCCAAAATATCTATTATATTGATTTTAAGAATAACCTAAACCTCCTTATACTCTCAACTTTTAATCATGTTTCAAACTCTTGGCTTTCCGTACGCAAATCGGTATCATTGATGATGATATAGATCTGGTTAATCTATTCTCTGATGTTTTAACTTCCTCAGGATTTAATACGTCTGGATTTAATGATCCTCTAGCCGCCATTATGCATTTAAGAACCCATCATAACGAGTTCCGGTTAATCATAACAGATTTGAAAATGCCCGAGATGGATGGAAAGGAAATAATTAAATTAATTTCACAAATGGACAACGATATCAAATTAATGTTAATGTCTGCTTATGATCTTGATCTCAATGAATTACGACAGATTCGAAGAGAGGACTACATAAGGAAACCTGTTCATATAGCACAATTTATAGAGGCTGTAAAAAAGAAAATAATTCTAGTAAATCAGGTATGTGTTGAATGAAAATGAGAAAGGTTCTGAAACAACAAAAGAGAAGATAAGATCAGGAATGCTAGGAAATAAGAACGCATTGAAAAAAATGTATTATTGTTGCTATGAAAATTGTTACTATTATAGTATGATATCACAACAAGAATTGATTAATCATTATATTGAATATCATGTAGAAACTCACGCAGATGCAGAGAGATTAGCAAAACAAGATACTTGACGATTAGAGACTTTAATAATTTATTTAGCAAGTCATTTGTCCCCATTAAGTAAGTAATAATTAGTTCATCTTTTATGTCATTGCCTCCTAAAATCACATAAATAATAAATTGACATCTACTTCCTTACCCTATTATAATTGAATTAACTTAAATATCTAAGGAACATTACTATTTTGGATAGTACTATTGTCAGAAGAAATAATTAATAAACAAGAGAATAAGGGTAAGGAAACGCAAAGACCAATTATTCTAACTAAAAGTTGACTATCTTAACTTAATAATACACTGTAGGATGGATATTGGACCCAATTCCTACATCTGCTACTAATTACAAGTTAATACGGTTATTGCATTTTCATATATTACCCAATTCTCATGGGATTGGGCAACATAGCAGGTGTAGGTTAGGCAATTATCCTACATCTGCTATCTATTCTTAAACCTCACAATTAACCTTTAATATCATGGTAGTGAAGACTATAATCCCTTTTCCGAATAAAAGGGGACTGCAATATGCTGCGGTAATTCGACCTAGTGGATGTGGGTTCTGGATGTGGGTTCTATGAGTCAAGACCATTCTCCCACATCCGCTAATTGATTTTTTAATATTAAAGTTCTGTTGAATCCCAAAGTTATATGATTTCTCAGGCCATTAGTTTGATTCTGGCTGAAAGGGGTTAGATTCAGTATCTGGTTTTTGTAAAGATGATTCTGATGTGATTGTATTTGATAAGGGGTTCTTTTTGCCAATATCAAACATAGTAACATTTACAAATATATCAGTGAGATTTGGATCTTTTAATGTGGCTTTTAATGTGGTTTTGAATTCTACCACGCCAGTTTCATTTGCCAGAAATCCATTGGGAAAAGATGAATATTTAACGAGTGTACCATTAGAAGCATAAACCTTCATCACTCCATTTATCCTCTCATCTTGAAGTGTTTTATTTTCTACATCATAATTAACAAAAACATTCAACTTACTGGCTGTATTATTCAACTGTACGTAACTGGCATTTTCAAGACTGATAGAAATATCATTGCCATTTTGAGCCATAACCCTGACATAATTTGGTGCTTGATATAATGCTAATACTGATATCGCACCTAATAATATCACAATAAGTTTCTGACATATGTTATTCATTGGGAGTCTAAGTACAAGATAGGTAATAATAGATATCTACCAGTTTTTCTTCACAAACAATGTCTTACTATTAACTTCATGTCTTTTCATCTGTTAATAATGATTACGTACATGATATATTGCCAATTCAGACTCAGGATTCAGATCGGATTGGTTGTAGCCAGTAGCATGTGTAGGATTTAGAGTACATCACAGCCTACAACTGATATCCTTAACTGAAAATTGGAATGGTTATTAGATTTGTCATGCTACTAATTGTAAGGATTCAAAGATCAGATAGATACGGCAGCAGGTGTGGAGCAGTACTCCCCACACCACATCTGCTATTAAATATATCTAAACAATGAAGTTAACTAAGGTTTAAGAATTTTTGAATACAATAATTACTGCCGATAAGCCAAGATCGGTAGTGTACTATTGCAGGTGCGGGATATTGTGACCCCAATTCCTGCATCTGCTATTTCTAGTTTAGTCTCTCTTAATAGACATAATGTAGTATATGTTGCTAATCCAAGTAATTTTAACAAACACCTGTCTACAATTGAGGATATGGTTAAATCATTAAAGATAGGGAGTAAACCACCAATTATACAGGAAGAGGATTAACATCGGTACAAATATGCAGAACTATCGTAGAATTCTAAATGAATTGATGACTTGCTCCATAACAGGAATATATTCATTGAAATAACTATCAACGGTGACATCGTAACTAATAAGATAAATCGAATCCACATGCCTAATAGCAACCATTATACCTGGATGATTATTTCTTTCCCCATCCATCGCTTCATTTTTCTCTCCTTTCTTGCCAAATTGAACCTCGCAGGCTTGGTCGGAAACATTTGGTAATATTTTTTCTTCGTTATGGTAGATTTTATAATCCATGTGCTTCAAGAAATTAGCCATGTAGTCACAAATATCAATCGATGTCTGGTCCGGATACGTTGGTCCTTTGATGGCTACGGAAATCCTAGGACCGAAGCCTGCCAGCCTAAAGGTATCACCCGTGATCTTTGAAGTGTCGAGTTTAGGATTAAATAATATTTTGTCAACACTTTCCTGTGTTACATTTCAATCACCCGGATATTGTAGAGTGAATGCCAGGTGTGTATAGGTCAAAGGTGAATTATTTTGACCATAACCATTACCTAATGTAAACAATAGTGCGGGGACTAGGAACATTAGACATAGTTGAATTTTCAAAGGATCTCTACCGTCATCAAACTTCTAGTACCCTTGATCTATTATAATTTGCGTAACGACAAAAAAATCACAGGCTGATGCATTCATGAGTGTATTGAAACATCGACCAGCATCTAGATTGAAAGATAAATCATGCCTGTAGTTTCTATACTGGAAGTTTATTCAAGTATAGATCGTGATGAATCTGAATTTTTGGGGCAACTAAGAAAATAAATAATAAATTCTTAAATTAACGCCAGTTAATAATTACATATAATTAGTTAAATTTCCTACAATACTATCGATAGTAAGGGATAGCAGAATTTCATATTAATTATTTCTGAAGCAATTTTACTATGTCTAGTAAGACAAATTTTGAATGTAAAAATAGACTTCGTCTAATTCTCGTAGGCGGTTTAGTTCTATCTGTTGTATTATCATCAACTGCCGTCTTTGAAAAATCTGCATCTGCCGCATTCGGAATTCCTATTGTCTCGCCACCTAATAAACTAGTAGCAAAATTGGGAGACAAATGGTGGCAATGGGGGTTTGCAATAGACACGTCCAAGGAAGTTAACCCCTTCATTGATTTAGGACAGGCAGGCTGTGACAAGGGACTCCAAAGAAACCTTGATGTGGCATTTTTCGTAGCAAACACGTCTATAGATGGAAAATTAGCAGAGCATAACTGCTCAATACCACTAGGAACTTCTATACTGTTTCCAATTCTAAATGTTGCGTGTAACTCTCTTGAAGACCCTAACGGGGGTTTTTATGGCAAAAATGATCATGAACAAAGAGAATGTTCAAAAGGATATATGGACACGGCAATTGATCTTGAAGTTAATGTAGACGGAAAGAAGTTGAAACATCCCGAACAATATCGAGTGGCTTCACCAAAAGGAGGGTTTAAGTTTACAGCAGTAGCAGACAATCCGTTTGCAACACCACCTGGTCATGGAACAGGAGTGTCCGATGGATTCTGGATATTGACTGGTCCACTGTCTCCGGGAAAACACAAGATTTCATTTAATGGGGTACTAGACTTTAATGGTAATGGGAAATACGATCCTAACGATGATTATCAAGCGGGGGCTATATACAATTTAGATGTAAAAGCAAAATATTACAATAACGACTATTTGAAAAGTTGGACTAGCGATAGGACTAATGCTAACGCAAATAGCCCAATGGCAACCATGAAAGATATCACAAGTAAAGACAATTCAAATCAACCAGCAAATAACGGGTTAAACGAAGAAGCGAGTAATGAGTTAAATGAAGCAATGAAAGAACTACCTAACTTCTTGGATTTATCGTCAGCGCTAGGATGATTTAGTAACCTTTTCTTTTATTATTTTTTATTTTCTATCATCACAATTTTCCAAATAATTTGATTGTTCATTAATTTTTCTTGATTCAATAAACGTAAGAAGATTTCTGATCATCTTGTATTGAATAAGCAATAAAGCCATAATCATTGGTTCTGTAGGAAGTAACCCTCCCTTTTTATTGATTGCCTCTGAATATTGATAACATTCATCTAACATATTATGAAAATATTCACTGTCTTCTTTACGAAGTGCATATTCGTAAGAACTCCATGATTCTATCTCTTTGGTACAAATATCTTTCTCTGCTATTGTCACTTTTATATCAATATAATATTGATTATTTAATCCAGATATATCTACGTAGGGAGGGAGTAAGTGAGTGAGTGAGATGCTGACCTATATTCTTCTTATAGAACTATGATGAATGAAGTCGAAATAGGAATCTATTAACGGTTAACGTGTTCTTTCCCGAAGCACAGGACATGGGTATGAGGGCTCATGTCCTGCACTATATTATGATCATTATATTATTTACGGCTTGCAAACTTTTCAGGGGCTACACCTCTAAACTATCTTTATGACTTTCAGAAAAGTTTTTCGAATCCTGTGAATTGCTGAATTACCAATTATCAGATTTAGTCATTATTTTTTGGATATATTTGGCGTCTAACCTCTGTGACTTATCTTCAGAGATGAACATTGCTCTCGTTTTTTCATTACACACAGGGCAATTGTCAATATAATCATCATTTTCATTTTCGAGATCAGGTAAATATGACGAACACCAATAGCAACTTTCGCAAACTAAAAACTTCCTTTTATCTATATTTTCATTCTTGACATAATTAACTATTGATTCTATGATAAGACTCATAGATGTCAAATATCGTAACCATGCTATAACAACCTTCTCAAAGGTAGAGTACACACTTGAGGTGTAACATAGTTGACGTTAGAAATTCTAATATCTAGCGGGTCACCGGCTAGGTACGAAAGATTAAATAAAACTTAGATATGACGGAAGTGAGTTCCGTCAAGTAATCAAATACTTAACCTTTCTTTCCACTTTGCGATCTTTATTCTTGACTTCCGGTGGTAAGAATTTTCTAAAAGTTGCCTTTGAATAATATGGGACCAAAGGGATGATAAAAAAAATGGAAGATGGATCAATTAATATTCATAGTCCATTTCACCGTTTAGATGCTAGATTATTGCATGAAAAATTTAATCATGACTACCATCCTTTCATATTCCACCTTTCATCATACCATGGTGCATCATACCAAATTTCATCATCATAGACTCCATTGGCGATAGTTCGCGTGAAAGCAATACCTTTCCATCAGCCGGGTCTATTATTAACTTGTGAAATTTCATGTTAGAGTCGATAACCTTTATGGTGTATACTAGGAATCCGTTCTCTTGCCCAATACGAGCCGCCACTGCGTGAGATCCATTTCCGATATCTGTCTCTGCGGTTGTCGCCGCTTCACTCAGACTAACTTTAACTTGAGCACCAATTGCCTTGGTGAATATGGACATTAGATTAATCGATCCCGTTACATTCTCTCTAATTCCGGACAACAATTCTGATCCTGTCATTCCACTCATGTTCTTGTTTGTCATGTTCGAGTCCGTCATCATTTGTGCAGAAGTAGTTTGAAGCGATATTGAGTTATATCCTATCGACAAAGTTCCCATCAGTATTGCAAACGCAACACTCAATACAACAGTAATTTTTTCCATAATTATCTTTGGTTCTAGTTTTATTTATGCCTGATCTAAATACATCATTACTTTATTATTACATTCTGCATTCTGAACATTAAGGATCAATTTCAGTGAACAATTTTGAATAAATTTCAGGGGTTCTAATAAATCATTAAATTTTCACTATAGCGATAGTTACAAAAATGTACGCGTATCATCATTCGAAATACTCAAAATGGGAATATTTATCATTTTCAATGGTAATAAATGACGTTTTCACGACATATCTTCTTTGTAGCCATCTTGCTGATCATTTTGTCAGTTAATGTACTAAATCAATCAATATACGGCCAGGATTCAGAAGATAACATATCTGATGATTCTTCTAACAATAATGACCTGTTAGTTTCGATGAAACCACTAGAAAATAGTGTCGGAAAAGGAGACGAGGTAAACTTTGTTATAACTGTTACAGATTCAGGCTCGCAACCAATTACTAATGCGAAAATATATGGAAATTTGATATATCCTGATGGAACTCATAAACATACATTTCAAGGTAAGACTGATGAAAATGGAAAATTTGCTTTTCCTCTAAGTATAGATAAGAAGATAAGTTTGGGGGAATTAAAAACTCAAATTAAGGTAACGAAGCAGGACTACAAACCGCTATCTTTAAACGGTATTTTTAGTGTAGTAACAGCCCCTGATTCTAACACCAATGACTTGTCTGACGAATCTGATGACGATAACGACGAAGTTCAATATAGCATTCGCGGGACTCTCGAGGACAGAGGTGCATACAGTTTTGCTTTCGCTGGCGACTATGGTTGTGATATTACTACCAGAGAAACAGTAAATGCTATGAAGAAAAAAAATCCTGATCTGGTTTTGGCTCTTGGAGATCTGTCTGAGGTAAAGGATCCAGATTGTTTTTTTGATATGTTTAAATCTTTAGAAGAAGAGGGTAAACTCAAAATTGCATTAGGCTATCATGATATGGATGATGGAGACGATTACTCATCCCGTTTTAGACAATATCTAAGTCATTTTGAAATGGCAGACCATTCTATTCATTTGATTATAAGAACATACATTTTGTAGTAATGTCTACAGGCCTTAATAGTGTTGTTCCGTATGGAGAAGAATCTCCACAATATGAATTTGTAAAATCTGATCTGGCACAAGCATCTATCAATGATAAAATTGATTGGATTATAGTATGTGGTTATCGACCTTTTTACACTTCGCCTACCGCTCACCTAGGGCAGGAAATCCTTAGAGATTTATATCCGTCATTATTTGAAAAATATGGAGTCGATCTTGTTATCACTACACACAATCATAATTATCAACGGACCTACCCTATATTTTCTACTTCCGAAAATGGAGACGGCCCTGAAATAAAGGACAAAAACATGAATAACTACAACAATCCAGCCGCTCCTATTTACTTGACAGTTGGCACCGCTGGAGCGGAGTTACATTTGTTCAGGGAGCAGGCCCCATTCATCGCTACTCAATTAATGCAATCAGGTTTTCTACATGTAGAAGTTCTAAAAGACAGAACACAACTAAAAGCAAAATTTATGGATGGACAAAGTACCTCTGACAAAGATTACTTTACCATCAATAAGACTTAATTTTGTTTCAGTTGAAACTTTTGCTACGTAAAACAAGTTAAACGTAAGATTTGTGTCAGATGACAATCTTATTTAAAAATACATATGAGTAACATTTTAACTAGCACTGTATTGAATTTTATCAGGCAATTACTGATTGATTAAATCTGATAGTGATTAAATATCCATGTAGGTTGAGGCAAAATTTCCTACATGGGTGTTGCAATCAAGTTACACGGATACGTAACTTACTAGATGAATATCTAGTATTTACACCTGGTTTTACTCTAATGATTACAGAAAGAGAACAAGAACAACAGAGGAGAAATGAATTTTAGTTTTAGTAAAGGACAAATTAACGCTTAAAAAATGACCAGCAAAATATTAAGAAATCAAAGGCGTAGGCTAATATCCAAATTGAAAGAAGAGACGACTTAGAGATACAGAAACATATTTACAATGAAACAGGAAGTCAAGTTTCATTAAGGACTATTAGAAGAGATAGAAGACAGATAAGTGCAGAAGCAACTAAATTCTTTTACTTGCTAGCAAAGGACAATCATGAATATAATTCCAAGTTAAAAATTACTCTTGATAGTTTAGAATCCACGTTATCAGATTTAAAGAAGGAATACAATAAATCAACTGATATTATTACCAAGTTAAAGATTACTGATTCTTTATTAAAATATGAAAAGGAAGTTTTTGAATATTATAAATATTTGCCAACGATTAACCAATTAGAACCAGAGCCTGAATACACTAGCGCTAGTGCCGAATCTGCGCCAGGGTCAACACAATCACAATCGATAGAAGAATTGTATGGCCTGGAAGTTGCTCCCTGGGACGATAACGATTGGATTCAATGTCCTGAGTGTAAAAGGTTTTTTAAAAATGAAAATCTGATAAAAGCACATAGATGTCTAATTGTATAATTCGGTTTATGATAATTTATGATAATAGTTTTGGTAAATAAAATCAAAATGTCCAAGAAATCAAGAACTCTAATAGCAGCAGAAACCAATTTAATTCGTAAGATGCTCGAGCAGAATGTAAATTGCTCCCATCAAGAGATTATGGAGAAATTACAGATATCCAGACCAACTTATCACAGATATATCAAACGAATTATGGATCAGGACGCAAAAATATGGGATGAGGTTCATATGGATTCTGCAAAGTACAGGGCTCAAAGACTAGTGGACAGTTTGCTTAATTGCGTTAATCTTTGTAAAAAAATAATGAACGACGAAAATGCAAAGGTCAGTGATAGAATCGAAGCCTCGAAGACCTTATGCATTGCAGAGACTAATATATACAAGATAGTGGAAGATGGTCCAACGTTCCGAGTATCTTTACCTCTTTATCCTAATCAAGAATCAATAAACAATAACAATAACAACGACAACAGCACCAAAGAACTACCTAACTAAACTAAACATCTCAAATTCTAATTCGTCAACTGTCTGCCCTGGGCTCAGATCTGAGCCTACGTCTAGATCTCTCATCTCTGATAGAAATGTTTTCTATCAAGTTTTCCCGTTTTTTGTGGCAAATTCTAATTCATCTATTGTACTGCGTTGGTTTGTAGAAGCAAGGTGAACTTGCTCTAAAGCGGCTTTTGTGCGGATTATCACTTTCGGTTACGGAAAAGTTTTCCTCTTTTTGGGATTCTAACCTCCACGAATTTGGCTCCTTTTTCGTCTGAATCGTCTGAATCGTCTGAATCGCCTGAATCGACTAGCGTAGATCTAGGATCATCTGAAACTTAATTACGTACAATGATCAATATTATTTCTAATAAGAATGAAAAGTGTTGCAAATCCAACTGACAAATCAGTTGCAAAATCCATAGCAGAACTACAACGTGCGTTTAAGAAAATGCAAGTAGAGCAGTCGAAACAAATTCGTTTATTACAAAATGAGTGGAAAAGCCAAATGAAGGCAATAACCATTCAGAATAACAAAACGTTAGAGGCATTGAACAAAATCGCAAAAAACTCACCAAATATCAATGCACTTAATGAAGGAATTAAAGTATTGCAAAAATTGAATACGTCTGGTGAACTTGCTAAAGCAGTATCAAAAATGAATACTGATCTCATGTCTGAAATGAACAAATATTTCAACAATCTAAATTTGTATCCGCAGTTGTCTTCACAAGTTGAAAAAGCGATTAAGGACTATAATCCATCTGAGGCAATGACTAAATCATTGATGGATTTTAATTGGTCCGGACAATTTAATGAACTGTTGGAGAAATTGAAAGAAGAATGGAAATCCAACTTAGACAGCGCTCTACCGCTTCTTAGACAATATAATGAAAAAGCGGTTGTGCAAAAAGATACGTCAGAGGGTAGTGGAGACAAGACGCATCCTGAGAAAGAAAGAGAAGATGAATAAGAATATCCCTAGGAAGGTAACAATTAATATAAGTTAATTTCTATCAGTTTTTAATCTTCTATTGGGTTAAAGATTTTTGCCAGCATCAAACACCGTTGAATATTTCGCATTCTCGTCTGCCCCCTTTATCGGGACCTTGCACATTAACTGATATTGGTGCTTTGGAGATAACTCAATTTTAATTTTGAAAGTGGACTTGTTTTTATATTTTTTTTACTGAACTTATAAGTAATTGTATAGATAAATCAGTTCGTGGTTTCATTAACAAATAATGAAGTAATAAAACTCAAACGAAAATTTCTTTCAAGTGCGATAAATATTCACGAATCAGACCTTGTACACGATATTAACATATATAGAATTTGGGATGAAATGAAATTGGATGGAGGTTATGATAAACATGTAGTCATGCCATTCATCGTAGAGGACTTAATTGAAGACGGACTCATAAAAAAAGGAGAAAAAGAAAATGAAATTATTTTGATAAATAAAGTAATCAAGGAAAAACCAATCCCTTTGTTACGTATATTTAATGATCTAGTTAACAAAGATGATATTAAAGATGGTATTGGTGTTACTATAGATGTTAATGGAATAACCATTACAGGCAAACTGATGGGATTAAGACCTTTTTATGATGAAGTATGTACTATGTTAAATGAAGCCGCAGGAGGGTCAAAAGATACCTACAATTCAATATTTGAAGATCTGAAGACAATGATACCAAATAACGAAAAAGATTGGGATGTTGTCAGAAGGTTTTTAGGCAATCATTACATTTGTCTAAAAGATGCTAAGCGTCTTTCTGGTGGTAATTTAATACTACCAACAGAAAACGATTCATTATGGATTGGCAAGGTTGAATCTATTGATGGTTTTTCAATTGGCTTATTCAGTGATAGATAAACATCCGAACAACTAATTACTCTTTGAATTAAACTTTATTATAATTTGTATAAATTGATGTACTTCTAAGAAAGTTCCCCGATCGCCAAAGTATATTGTAAATTAGTATAGTTATCATCATAAACACATAAATTAAATAATTAAAGAATTAATCGATGAAACAATTTAATTATTAAAAGTATAATCCTATATAGTAACAGATGACTTTCAAAGACCTTAAACTACAATTGTCAAAATTAAACTCTAATCAAGATAATAGGCTATATGTTTTAAGGAATAAACCTTTCTGGATATGGGATAAGCAAGAGCACCTTAAACTTGCAATAGAAACTAACACTAGAGTATTTAGATATAAGGCTTAAGAAAATTGAAGCACTACTATATGTAGACGATTAAGAATTGAGTCATGATAATTCTGATAAGAGGAGCAACGTTGATGATATTAGAAGAACAAAATATGATGCTAATAAAATGGAGTCAGAAGTATTGTACAAATTCATGAATAATCATGGCATTGAAATCTCAGCATACTTGAATTTTCGAAGGGATACTGTAGTTTATTGGGTAAGTGACGGACCAGACTTTGAAAGTATAAAATCAGATCCTATACGAAAACAATACACGACTCTTGAAGCCTTTACAGATAAATTAAATCAAGAAGGATGGACGCGTTCAAACTAAATTGCGCCAAAAAACTTTGTGTATGCTTGTGTGTGTACTGCCCTTCATTCATTGGATACAAAATAATTTTCACGTTCAGACTATGCTTAATATCAATAAAAAATACCATATAATACATAATAATAGGATGGTCCCACCCAATATTCCTGCATCTGCTATGATAATTAAAGCCAAAAGTTGTCAGACTTCGTTGACAGTAACTCATTAATAGAATTTTTGTGATAAAGTATTGCCATACCTAGTAATCTGGAGGGGATTCTGAAACCATAATGTGTAGCAGGTGTCAGGGGAAATTGTTCGGGTGCACACCTGCTACCGATTTGATTTGTGATCTTATCTCCTTGATCAGTTTTTAGTTATTAGTTTTGTTGATCTATGTTATGCTACCAATTAATAAAACTAAGAAATTATGCCAGTTTAGTTATGATCAGTTAACTAGCCAGGATATAAGAGATGTACATGAAGCGTTGTTGTTCTATCTGCAAGAGAAACCCCAAAACACTGGTGAATCTACGTATCAAAGGATAAAATCCTTGAGAGAGGAATTATTAAAGTTACAGCGAGTTATGAATCAGTCATAAGGGAATTTTGTACCGAAAAATTGCAAAAAGGTGTGTCGAATACACCAATTTCACATTCGTGCGGGGGTGGTAATTTAGTATACTATACAGTTAGTCCTTTAAGTAAACTCTGGAACTCTGTAACTTCACCTTTCTGTGCTTGTAAAGTTACAGCAGCAATCTTGTTTAATCAAATCCTTATTGTTACCGTTCTGTATCATTTGATCTATAGTATGTAGAACTATAATTTCATTCTCATCTTGTGTTCTTTGACAATTAGATTTACATAATTGATGATGCATTAAGATATTTCACAATTAAGAATAAGGATTTAAAATAAGAATGAATTATCCAACTCCAACCTTAAGAACGTCTTCGGTACACAAAAACTGCTCTCCGAACTTTGGTCCGCCTTTTCTATTAGACAATTTACTCAACTCATCCCAGGACTTGAAGAATTGCTCATAAGAAAATCTATCATCTCGTAATGTCCCTTCAAATACTACGGTATACTTGATATCTGGTTTAAAAGTCTCTGGACTATTAGCGATAATTTTGTCTACCGTCTCCTTACTGAATGGGATGTAATACTCTTTGTTCGCCACAACTTTTGAATCCGTTTCTAATTGGTCCTTTATCTCCATACTCGATATTAATCTCTTTTTCCTGCTCATAGGTACATGTCCTCGCAATGGTCGGCTACTGGAGGAACCAATTTTCATAATATACTAAATAGTCTTTCTCTTCTGGAGGGCTTACATCTGGGTTTCTCCATTTAAGTCTTATAAAGCGAGTAAGTTTACGGATAACGGGAAATTTGTCGTCTGCTGACAAAAACTTCTTTTCTCTAAAATTCAAATTGTCTGGGTCTGGCAATGGAAACCCGTTATCAATATATGATTGCCTTGTATCAGTTGACAGACGACTAAGTATCATTATAAATTCATTAGCGATAAAATAAGTCATTTTTGCTCTAAATTTGACAAAATAAGGTCAAAATTGTCAACAATAGATTATATTTGGCTGATTAAAGAAATATGTTTTTATCATTAGCAACATAAGATGAATAAACTAATGCATTAGTATTAAGTATTAAATCAACGTTTAACAGGTTTCCTCATGAATTATTTAATATGTAATTTTAATTGCAAAACCCATGCTTTATAGGTAATGACATTTCTTTAACAATAATGGTTCATGTAGCAAAAATTATAGAAATAGTAGGGAGTTCTGAAAAAGATTGGACCGACGCTGCGCAAGTTGCATTAGATGAGGCAAAAAAAACTGTTCACGGAATAACAGGTCTAGAGGTTGTAGACATGACTGCCAAGGTTGACTCCAACACAAGTAAAATTACCAGTTACAGAGTTACGGTCAAAATAGCATTTGGAATAGAGCATTAATAGTAAAAATATTAATCCTTTTTTTTATTTTGTTATTCAACGTCAATTTGATTAGCACAATAAAAATAAAAGTATAATGACGATTCAGGAATTGTTTGCATCAATTAATAACATAGGATATGTGGCAATAAGCTCGAAACAATGCTATCGTACAAACTAAACAATTGGGTATCCATATCCCATAATGCTTAGCATTATTGGATTGTCGGCTGCAACACTAAAGACCAGCCCTTTCTGGCTCGAGTACCTTAAGTTCATCAAGCACTTCCACTATACCTGATACTGTCCACGCTATTTTTGCAGCTTCTCTTTTCTGTTCTAGTGTCCTAACTGACCCATGCAAAGTTACAAGTCCATCTACAACTGTCACTTTTATGTCACAAGACTTGGTAACGACATTACTTTTCAGACTCTGTTCGATCTTTCGCGTCAAAGTCTCATCATCGTGTCCCTCTTCAAGTGAATTAGAACTATATGGATCATTGCCGAAATAATATCCTGCATAGTAGTCTTTCTTGCTTTCGTTATTATCGCCGCCTTCGTTTCCTATTATCATCTGAAATTCTCAAATACTGAAAGGACTGCAAAAATATATGTTTTTTCGAACCAAATATGGTTTAATGCAATATCACTAGCGATATTCGAATACTTCAAGGCTCTTTTTTTCACTAAACAAATACATTTTTCTACTTAATTCTTTTTCAAATTAAATACTCTAGATTTGAAAAATATTAGCCTTAAATGCCTAATATTCTGTGTTAACCTCGATATTAAAAAATTAGGTATTGGCGTAAAAGGAAGACTTGGCAGGATAGGTAATGTTGGTAATATTTGAAAGTGTATTTGAAATCCCCTCCATTGAATTCAAGTTGGAGGGTGAGTGAGCTGTAGTACTCATATCCATATGTCTGCAAAAAAGTTACCTAAACAATTTTGAACTTATAATGTCAGTTGGGGCCAAATGCTAATTATAACTAGCAAATGCCAGGGGAATTGCTAGACGATGCCATTTTCAAAATGATATAAAAAGATGGGTAAGCTTTACTGAGTTTCAATGTGGTCCATGTTACCAAGCAAAACGTACTATAATTTTTTTTGATTTACATACACCCACTTGTTCTTTTCAGTTTCTGTAATGTTTTAGAATGTTATTAGTTATCATACGCAAAAAAAGTAACTCCATTTCATTAACCGGAACCAGGAAACAATCTGCCTATACTAAACTCGACTATTCTCCAAATCAGCTTTTATATGTTTGCTTGTTTAGTATCAGTCTTTTCTACGCATTTTCAAAAAAAGTCATATATTATTTCAATATATATTCATTATTATCTTTGTAGGGTATGTAGATGAATAGCTAAGTAGTTGATACTTAAATTTGGAATACACAATTTTATATTAACAGAAGATTTCTTATTTGCATATTTCTGTAAATTTTTTCAATGCAACAATGCCTGTATGTAAACTCATATACGAGTAAGATTGCTAAATTAGTAGAAGTACTATATTACATTTGGTAATAAGATTTTGACGAATCAATAAAATTGTTTAGATTTTAACAATATGATTTTGTCAGCTAAGAGAACTAATTTTGATTAACCTAATAATCAAAAAATTACAAATTTTCTCGCCGAGAACTACAAAACAAATAACTCAATATAGAATAAATTTAGAACAAAATTTAGTCGATTTCAATAGTACAAATGTTACCATAAATTGAACTTAAAGATAGGGTAGCAATATTCATTAACATAATATACATTAAATTCTTGTTGATCAGGTCACAAATTCTAATTCTATTAAGTTCGCCATTTATTTTCGTGAGCTTGAGCCTATTTCATGTTTATGCTCAATCGAGTGGTACCAATCCAGAAATAGTGGACTATCACCTTAAATTAGCCCAGGGTATATTGGATACATGTTATACGAGAGACCCAACTACTCGAGAACTAATTCCGAATCCTACGTTACCACTCTTTTCTGAACTGGAGAATACATGTTCAAAGAAAATGAAATCTCTGGACAGCTTCCTATCCGACTTTGTGGAAGATAAGGATGGAAAAGGATACAAAAAATCCGTAGACAAAAAATAGAGGAAGCAAATATGATCGGTTAATCATTAGATTGTAGTACGAAGTAATCTATAATATTTCTTTATAATTTTTGGACTAGTCACTTTGACTATGTAATTGGACCTCATTTATATACCATAATCGGTTGATGTTCCGTCCTACCTCACGAGTAACGAGTCATGACTGCGACTTTGCAAAGCTGAATACCACTTAAAATTATGTCTAACACGCATGTTCGTTCACAAAAACCAATTTTTCAAATACTTTGAACCTAGAAGATTAGTGTCTTGATACTTAAGAGAAGTATAAATTCATGTAAATTCTTCCTATCAGTTAGTATAGCATGAATAGAGTCCTTTTACTACTATTGAACCCCCTCACGGCCGAGTCGAATTTATTTTTTAAACTTCTCTCCTAATGAAGCTATTCTATCAAGAATTTCAATTGGGGGCTTCTCAATACTTTCAATTATCTTCCAATATTTTCCCTGGTGGTATAATAGAGGTCTGATATTCTCATCCGCTGAAATTTCAATTACTTCGCCTACAAAGAATATGTGATCGCCGATCTCCTCGTGTCTGATGAGCTTGCATTCAGCCTGCATCGCACTTTCATCTATCATTCTACATGCGATTCTTTTGGCTGGATGAAATTTTACCCCGAATTCTTTCAGTATTTTAATTTTGTCCACTTTAGTTCCAGTAAATTTTCCAGATATACTGCATATAAGACTCTGATTTTCACTAGCCAAGTTAACGCCAAACTCGTTTGATTCCTTGATATTATGTGCAGTTGCATCATCTCCCCGTATATTTAAAGCAATCAGACATGGCGAGTAAGATATGTGATGAGTCCATTCAGCAGCCATGACATCAGGGCCGTACGGTCCGTCTGATGTAATGAGCCCTACGTTTGTTACGAATTGCCTTGTGCGTTTATCATTCCATGCAAGATACATACTTTATATGAATCATGTCACTATTTATCAATACATGTCATTTAATGTTTGAATCACAGTACTATCTCACTTTCCGTCAGGATTAGATGAACAATAATAAATGAAGTCTGAAGTTGGCATTATGTTCGACTTCATCGTGGATAGAGCGAATATATCACAATATCTTCTAAGAAAGCAGAATAATGAAAATTGAAAATGTTCTAGATGACCGAATATTACATTGTATTTCATTTAAGGTAACTGTTTAGTCTTAATATTCGTGTCATAAAAGCTCAATTTATATATTGAAAAAATAAGTCCCGGCAGAATTTCATCTAAATATTTTATATTATTATAATAGTATAATTTAGCAAATGCCAGAACCCTTAAATGATCCTTACTGTGAAATCGTGTACGTTGATACATGTCTGAAATTAGATTGAATTTTGTAATTATTGTAGTTTCGTTAATTCTCGCAACAGGTGCTATTACGTTATCATCTGGAATAACAAGTCATGCACAGGATTTTGACATTCAAAGTTTGTTGTCGTCCATAAAGGAAATAAATGGGACATACAATAACGATGCGCTTGGATTTCAGATAAATTTACCAAAGGATTGGAGCGGTTCAGAAATGTCAACCCCAGTTGGCAAAATTGCAACTGTCAGTCCAAATGAAATGAATCTTAATTTTAACGAGACGGCGGCAATGACTATTAGGTTTATAAATGGAGCTGCGTTGGCAACTATAACTAATCAATCTGGTTTAGTTGATGATGAAAGGCTTTTTGGAACAAATGAATCATCGAGAGGTCCTGAGTGCAAATTGAGGTCTACATCAATAGAGAACATTAATGGGATATCGAGCGAGCAAATGACATTTACCTGTGCGAATTTGGCTTTTTCAAATGCAAATATGAAGGTTAAAGGTTACACATTTGCAAAAGCAGGTGATTCTCTCATCGCGATCTCCTTGGCTGGCACTGAAGATGCTTACACAAAGGAACTCCAAAAATTCGAAGAGTCAGTTAGGACCATCAAGTTACCTGATGCTGCTGATATATCCAACTCCGCGGCTTACAAAGAATATAAAAAAATATTAAATAAGTTTAACAAATAAGGGCCGTATGAGAGATAATTGCTCTCACAATGGTTTGCAAGATAAATTATTTTTAATTGTTGGTTTATTTTTAATATTGTAATAACGGAACTACATCATGATTGTAAGATAGGTTTCGGACCTGACATAACTGTTCTGCACTTGTTCCATCAGCAAAATCATGATGATGAGGAAGAAAATGATGTATGATCTCTATTGCCCCATTTTCGGAGGATGATCTTTTTTATACAGAAGATTAAAGTTTAAAATTTTATATTACAAGTCCCAGTTTACAAATTACTAATTTTTAATTGAGACATATGTATATTAGATTTGTAATATTGTATTAACTAAATTTATGAACGAACGTACAGAAACTGTGGAAAAAAATGAAACTAACAAATTGCTAGCAAGTACATTAAATCGTAACGAGCAGACCTAAATAGATTATCCAAACTATCTTAGGGAATAAGCCAGAAAGATTGGAAGCTAGAATCATATGGAATTCATCCATGTACAAATTATGCAATAGGCTGATTTTGCCTAGTTTTTTGCCATATATCAGAAATAATTTCATAAATTGTTTCACTTACCGCTCCATTGAATTTTTTGTGCCACAATCTTGCTACATACTCACTGGGTGAAATCTTGTTCTCTAATCTAGTATCAAGAATTTTAAGAAATTCGGTATTGACACCCAAATCCGATAAACCTTTACGCGCAAAATTTAGCTGACTTCTAATCGTATCTATAATATTAAAATGAGTCTTAGCATCGTAACCTGATCTCACCGCAGCCAATCTCTCTTCCCTTAGTGTAGATAACGGCCGCAATTGACGTTCTTCGTGTATTGCCCTTTCGAGATAGCCCACAAAAAATTCTATCATTGCCATAAGCGATTTTGGAGTAGGCTGAGTTGACATTATTCGTGTCTCAACGCGATATAAATCTGAATTTAGCCGGATGCGAGCATCGTCATGTCTTTCCTTTTCGAGCTCAAAGTAATCCTTGGCTACTGTGGGTGCGTGGCTTGAAACGTAATCAACATAATCTTCTACTCCCTCTAAATACTTTGGAATAGCAGGAAAACCAGAATTTTGTTGCTCCGATTGGTCGTATAGGTAAATGCGAGGCTCATGAATTGAAAATACTTTTCCTCCAAATAGCTTACTATTTGCTCCCAATACGATAGCCGAAGGTATGATATTCAAGATGTGATTAAACATAATTGCCGTATGATTGGGATTTTGACCTTGGATATGAAGATGAAAACCTTGAATTGCTGCTGGAATATATGAAGCATTAATTTTTTGACCTTCAATTTCAACTTCAGGGATTTTCCGTTGCCATTTTGCGAGCTTGTTATACCTTGGCTTATTTGTAATAAAATCAGACTTGATGATATCTGGCGAGGGATTTGCTCCCAAAAACACAGGAATTACCTCCTCTTTATACACCTTCCTTACAAAATTATCAAGATTTTCAATGAATTGTTCAAAAACCGTATTTAGATATTCAAGATCGGTTATGCTTACAGGGTTCGTCTTGTACTCAAATTGGCAACTACCATACTCGTAATCAATTGCATAGCTTGTTCCGTGGAGTGCATCTATTAATGGCTCTGCCATGACAGGAGCGCCTTTGTTGTTTAACAGGAAAGCTTCTATTTCGACTCCAACCCTAAAGGTTTCGTCTACTTTGTTGTAGTCATCATGAATTTTTTTCTTTATCTCTCGTATTTGATTCTCCACTATCGGACTGCACATGTATAGGTCTTAAATAAATCTTATCCGCGTTTTATCGCCATTCTTGTCATTATACCCTCTCAGATTAATCTATTTTGTAATTTAAGTTAGAGATTAAGTATATTGAAAAAATGATTAATAGATATTGACGAGTGTATCCAGTAATTATGCCCGAGGACTTTCCATTCTATTGTACCTCACCCTATATGAGTGGAAATTTATAGGTGGATTAGAAAAGCAAATTAAACTGCATGCTACTTACATAGGCTGCACGCTACAGTGTGACTTAATATCTGTATCGAGGACTAGATTATTTTTTGATTCACTGAAGTTCATATAATCATCGAGTAAGCCTATATGTGACAAGGAAAGTAATAAACGAATACCGTTCATAGAATGGCACTCTTATGAGTGGTGAAACGACACTTGAAACATTCAAAATGCTAATAATATGAATTTATAATGACCATCTCGAAACTCAACAGAAAGATTAATGGTTGGACTCGCCTAACGACTGTATAACGTATATACAGAAAGGCATAAAAACATTTCCAAATATTGTGCAATTCGATCAAAGTGAAATACTGCTAAAAAATTCATTGTCAACGATTGGTTGTGAAAAAGTGTTAATTATAAAAAAAGTTTCAATATAAATCAGATGCGAGTTACAATTTCAAAAAACTTGAAATGTATTAGCATTGAATGATTTATTCATATAAATCATTGAATGCGTAATTATGTAATGAGCTACAGATTGATTTTACAAAGTCAAATGAGCTCGCTGTCCGGATTTGTAAACAAAATAATAGCGCTGAGAAGCCAAATTTATTATACAGAGAAGTTAGCACTATGTGACAAGTTAGGCATAGTTTTTAATAATAGTTTTAAGTTTTGAGATCTATGCAATTGCAAAGCACACCAAAAATGTTTATAGTCTACTGTACACTCGCAGGTTTGATATCATCTGCAGGCATATCTTGTTTGTTAGTTATTGTGGACGTAGCATCAAAATCGCCTGAAGGCACTTTTTTTGCAGTGATAGGAATTTCTCTTGGTATCGATGACCCGACAACTGCTCAATATATTGGACTTGGTTTGCACATTTTGACTGGCACTGCCGCAGGTAACATATTTGGTGAATTTGTATTGTTCTGGAGAAAGCTGGTACCGTCAAATACAAAACGTGGAATGTTTCTCGGCATGGTAGTAGGAGTATCTCTTTGGTTAGTGTTATTCCTTCCACTTGCGACATTCGGAATCCAGACGATGCTTGACTCGTTCGTAGTATCAGCACCTAATCCGTATGTTAACACCATAGCATTACGATTTCAAGGATTGTATCCATTAGTAATTGGAGGGTCACTATTATTCCATTTAGTATATGGGTGCATCTTAGGAGTAATAGCTGGAAGAATGGCAGAACTGAGACTATTTACAGAGGGTTTAGTTGAAGTACAAATTACAAAATAGGTTTTAAGAAATATGGCAAGCAAATTTTTCATTTTTTTCTTAAATTTACTTAATCGGAGTGACAGAAAATAATATCACGAGAGCAAGAGGAACTTCATTATAATAATGGGGTAATATGCCGGCAACGAATTTTGGTCACGGGAGCTAGTGGATTCATTGGTAACAGAGTTCTAAAAAGACTTATTTCAATTCCCAATTATCGTGTTACATGCATATCTAGGAGCAAAGATTCAATCAAAAGTGATTTAGGTATAACGGGCGACATACTCAACGTTTTGAAAGTAGATGTGTTGAAATACGAAGAGCTGGTTAAATGTATGAATGGAATCGACACGGCATTTTACCTAATTCACTCAATGGAGGGTTCGGCAAAGGATTGGACAAAATTTGCTGACCGTGATAGGTTAGCGGCAGAAAATTTTGCAAAAGCAGCTACGGAATGCAATGTTAAAAAGATTATTTATCTTGGAGGATTGACCTACGCGAGTAAGGAAGAAATGTCAGAACACATGAAGAGTAGGACCGAAGTTGGAAATATCCTTAGGACATCTTCTGCTAAAGTCACGATTTTTCGAGCCGCTGTCATTTTAGGACAAGGGGGTGGGTCATTCCAGATGCTGAAGTATCTGGTTGAGCGGCTACCGTTGATGGTTTGTCCAAAATGGGTATTGACCAAGACACAACCAATCGCCGTTGAAGATGTAGTTGAATATTTGGTCAGGTCAATCGAGATAAGTGAGACCGATGGGAAGACTTTTGATATTGGAGGAGCAGAAGTGCTCACTTACCTTGATATGATGAAACGGTACGCTACAATTCTAAATAAATCCATTAGAATTGTGATAATTCCATTTCTTACGCCAAGATTGTCTTCGTATTGGGTAGATCTCATAACACCGGTCAAGGCGTCATTGGCACGTCCATTGATAGATAGCCTTAAACACGAAGCGACTGTGAGAGACAATTCTATACGTGAACTTGTTCCTATAAAATTAAAGAAATTTGAAGACGCTATTAAATCTGCTATGAATGAACAGGTCAAGAAAAATAACTTAATTAGGAAAGAACGAACTTCGTCTTCCCTAAACAACAACATACTATTAACGTCTTTGGTCGCATTATCAGTATTGGGTTCAACATACTACTTCCTAGATGCAAGAAAAGAAATATTTCAAATTAATTGGCTTACTTTAAGTTTTTTGTGGTACTTGACTATAATAGTCTCTTTTTACTTTGTTATCAAAGGAGCAAGACTTGGTTCTATGATAGCAGGCATTCTAGGATGGTTAACTCTCGCGTTTTGGCTTGGGGACAATTTTTATATTCTTTATGGTAAGTCGTTAATTGCATCAACACCTGGTTATTTCATGACAATCAGAAATTTTATCGGTGCAATCGTGGTAGCTTTAGTAATTTCGTCTGCGCATAATATGTTTCATAAAATTCGATTTCACGAATTGTAAGGAAGGAGATTGTACATGATATTTTATCTATTCGAGTTTGAATCAGCTGCGATACCAATGACAGAAACATATATTTGCACAAATGGGAAATCTAGTAGGTGAATTTAAAGTTGGTGTTTATCAGACACAAAAAAATCAAAGGAAACAATTATGCATATTTGGTTAAAAATAATTGGAACAACCAAAGCAAAAAAGTGAAGCAAGAGATAATTAAATATCTAGGAAGGTCTTCAAAACTTAGAAAGGTAGATGTCCCAATAGAGTATCAAAACGATCCCAACATACTGGATTTTTTTTCTCTTCACAACACAGAAATTGATAAAACCGATGATATTAAAATCGAGTTGCAAGATGAGCTGCTGCGTCTTTTGATTAATGGGACCATAGATGGTATTCCAACATTGTCTGCGAAATACTCAAAATTATTCAAGCTTTCTCGTATATTCGGTCTGGCAAAATTCTACGATCAATTACTTACCCCTGTTATGCACAAAGTTGGGGAAATGTGGGAAACGGGAAAAATAGATGTGGCGACAGAACATGTATGCAGCAATATGGCAGAAAATCTTGTGCGTATTATAAATGATCGATTTTCGAGGAATTCAATCATGACGCACAAGAATAAGAAAATCTTGATGTGTACTCCTGAAGGAGAGCTTCATAGTTTGGCTTGCCTCATGCTTGAATCCGTAATCTCAAGGATGGGATTTTCTGTCTTTAATACCGCGCCGTCAGTTCCATATGAATCACTTGCTTCATATATAAATGATTTAAGTCCATACTTGATATTGATTTCAATCACATTAAAAGACAATTTTCCGACACTACTTCGACTGATAAATAAGGTGAGCGAGAGCAATCCTATTCCAATTTTAGTGGGTGGAATGGGAATTGTGCCTGAAAGTAAATTTAAATGCACCTTTGATAACGTCAGATTCTTGGAGGGTCATTCATTTGCAGATATCATCAAGGTTGATATGCTGAAGTTGTAGATTTAAGAAAGTATCAAATATTGACCGGTTTTGCGAATTTGAACAAAGAATGTCATCTTTTGACGTAAATAACGATATTCATGACTGATAATTGCAATTTTGCAACCTTTAATTGTATAAATTGTTTAAATTACAGGAACGAAATTAGAAATTAATAATTCTAGTATTTAACCGTAAGCTATTCATGTCTTCAAAATATCAAAAATTTCATCTTAATCCACATTTCTTCGAAGATAATTGACACGTACAAGAAGTTTGATTATCTTTGTTGGACGAGTATCTTTTCACACCTTTATGACATATTTTACTAAAGAAGACCTGGATGCATTTTAGGCATCATATAATACTATTTTTAGAATATTTATATTCCTTGGATCCAATATTAGACTGATGGCATATGGTTATGACGTGGATACAGATGGTTATGACGGGATTTCAACAAAGAGGCTTGCTATTTACTTTGGTATAGCCGTCGTAGGAATCTTTATCTTCTTTGCAATTTTTGTATTTCCAATAAAGAATCTTTTTCGTGACCAAGTCAGTGAACATGTGGTTGTTATCAGTAAGAGTGACAATATATGCGTAGTAGACAGTAAAGATCATCCACGAAGCATATCAGACTGCACTTATAATGTAGGAGATAAACTATTGATAAAATACAAAGATGGAATTTTTCATATTGATAGTCATTTGAAGGAGAACTGATATCGTTATTTTAGCTTTATTTTTGGGCTGCTACAAAGAAAATGACACATCATGAATTGAAATAGTTTATATCATTACATAAATGGATACGCCTTCCTCTACAGAAGCATAAAAATTAAAAAGAGCAATTGGTCAATAAATTTGGTATGCTAAACGAATATACCAAGATTACACTTGATAATATAATTAGCAATGTTTTATCATGTCAAACAATAATAGAGAAATTGACAAAAGAACAACCGAATTTACTAAATGATCTTGGTGTGACAAAGACTAGAGACTTTATTTTAGGTAGTATATGGTGCATAATATTGGAAAAATTTATAGTAGTTTCATATTTACAAAGTGGCAAAACCTTAACATACGAGTCATCCATTGAGATAAGCCGATACGTCCTGGAAAAATTATTAAAATCGGTAGGCAATGGTTAAATTTAGATCATATATAATTATTATTCCGAAATTTACCTGCACATAAATTTTGAACCTACAAAATAATATTTGTCCCGGCAATGAATCATTCAACATTGTAACTGCTACTTGGGGTACTAATCTTATATCTTTCTGATCATTTATCATAATGTCCATCTTAGTTAGTAAAGATATATGAAAATATAGAAGTACTTAAGACTGGTATCAAATAATGTCTTTTGTGGTGATATACAAATAGTCGCATGAACTTATTGACAATACATCTAAGTAACATTATTAAGCACAAATCTACAACATTCTGGCAGCCAATTCTTTAACAAAGTTAATGCTTCTTTTCTAATGTTTCTTTTCACTTATTTGATAGGGGCTAGTAGTAGTCGAAAGATATTTCTCATTTAGAGATTTGATAGTTATGCTTGCTGTCAACCCAAAAAACATGTGAAATGGGAGAGAACCAAATAGAATACTATTTACAATCTTTGATAAACTCGAATGATCTAGAGTTGAAACAGCTCCAGTAGGTACTTGTTGTTTAATTGACCAATCACTCCCATTGGTCAAAAGAGGAATCACTATCATGGTAGATACTGGCACGAACAATAGTGCCCACAAAGCAAATCCTGCTGCCAAACCATAAAGTGTCGAGTATCTGTTTACAATTGCATGAGAATGAAGGTTTAATGCATATGGGATGGCTACCATAGTTCCAATAATCATGCCAGCGACTATGTGCAAGATAAAGCCCAACACGGAGCTTAAAAACAACCCTTCTCCTGGCAGGATTGCTTCGACTACCAACATATAAAACGATCCAACTGGAAGTGAGATGGTTTTTTCTGAAATCAGAAGCAAGCCACTTACAGCTAAAGATGCTACAAATCCGCCGATCAGACCAAATAATAATATTCTGGGACGTTTTTTTTCGTAGCCCTCGATATGTCTACTTTCAGCAGTAAGTGATTCATTAAGGAGATATGCAGGAGATTTGGTTCCTTGACCCTCCTTGAATTTACTGATGAGTGAAAATACAAAGCCAAATAATCCTCCCCATACTAAGTGAAAAACAAAGGATCCTGTTGCTATATTATTAATCATTTGTTTAACTTGATCGGAATTAATGGCTTGATTGGTTTTTAGCGCTATCGATGCAACAATGTCGTTTACGGTAGGATTTATCAAATACTGCGTCAAAGGCATAAAAATTACAACCCAAGCCAAAATCCCAGAAGTAACTCCAACTGACATAATAATTTTGAGATTCGAAACATTCTTGCTATTTAGTACTAAACTGATACAAGTTCCAATAATTGTGCCTGTAATAATATGAAGAATAAATCCGATATTAGATGCTAGATTAAGTTCTTCTATGCCCAACCTCATGCCTAAAATTGAATAGAAAATTCCTACTGGATAACCGTAGAGATATTCCGTTAGACTCAATATGACAGAAATCGACCAAGTTGCAATAAAACCACTAATGGCTCCGAGGATAAGTGACCTCTTCAAGCTATGAGCTAACAAGATTTTGTTAGTCATACTAATTATACCATGTTCTAATATTTTTATTTTTCTATTACAATTTTATGATAACTTCTTTTAGTTGTACCCATTACGTAATAGGAATATAAAATATTTTAAAAAAGTTTCAATAAATTATAGCCTTAATTCATCTGCCGAAGTTTTAATTTTATTACTAAAAATTTTCAAGTAGACGAAGATGTAGCCTCTTGTTCCAAATTTGTGCCTTTGCTTCCTTGATATTTTCTTTGCTGAGGCAATACAATATATACGCATGCTGAGCCACACATGGTGCAAGGCACACTGTTACCCTCATGTTGTCCTTCTCTGTTATGAATCTTCAAGGCCTCTTCGGGATTAATTGCCAGCGAAATCTGCTTTTCCCAGTTTAGAGTACGTCTTGCTTCAGTTATTTCCATGTCCCATTTAATTGCCTTGTCTCTTATTTTTACTAAATCACCTGCGTGAGCAGCAATTCTGTAAGCAATCAATCCCTCCTTGACATCC
Organism: uncultured Nitrososphaerales archaeon; assembly: GCA_963703885.1. Lineage (GTDB taxonomy): Archaea > Thermoproteota > Nitrososphaeria > Nitrososphaerales > Nitrososphaeraceae > TA-21. The sequence continues at coordinate 75,104 of CAVPGE010000029.1, read as the reverse complement.
TCAGCAGTCGGAAGTGCCAAGTGTTCTGCCGGTGTTAAGTAACAAAGCAGATCCACACCCTCCGCCGCAGATACAGCAGCCCCTATGGCACTTGCGATGTGATCGTAACCTGCAGCAATATCAGTTACCAAAGGACCGAGTACATAATATGGGATGTCCCCTATAAGGGATTTCGCAAGTCTTACATTAGCAGCAACTTCATTCAAGGGCACGTGACCTGGACCTTCAATCATCACTTGTACGTCTTTTTCATGTGCGCGCTTTGCCAATCTAGAAACATTTATCATCTCTGCAATCTGAAGTTCATCATGCGAATCCAAAATAGAACCCGGCCTTAATGCATCACCCAAGCTAAATGTAACATCATACTTTCTAGCAATCTCACACATGTAATCAAAATGCTCATAATATGGATTTTCCTTGTCGTATTTGAGCATCCATGCGGCAGTAATTGTTCCGCCTTTAGAAACTATTCCTGCATGACGCTTTACATCAATTATTCTTTTCGCTAATTCCTTAGTTATACCTGAATGAATTGTAGTATAGTCAACACCGTCTTTAACATGTTTTTCGAAGGCGTTCAAAAAATCATCTTCGTCAATACTAAGAGGATTCTTGTGTTTTTCGACACCTTTAACATATGCTTGGTAAATAGGAACTGTTCCAAATGTAATTGGGGCGGCTTCAAGTAATTTCTCTCTTATAAGGTCAAGGTCTCCACCGTCAGATAAATCCATAATGGTGTCACCGCCATATTTCACGGCAACTATTGCTTTGGAAATTTCCTCTTCCAAACTTTGATGTAAAGTAGAAGTACCAATATTGACATTAACTTTGGTTTTCAATCCATTACCTATGCCCACAACTTTGATTTTCTGCTTTCTTGAGTTATTTTTTGGAATAATGACAGAGCCATTTGCAACTTTTCTCTTGAGCAAATCTAAATTAATATCCTCATACTTAGCAACTTCAATCATCTCCTGAGTTGCTATACCTCGTCTAGCACTACTCATTTGTGTACCCATGTTATTATTAGATGCTAACTGTTACAAATATGTTGGCTTGGTTAAAATAATGCTGGATTATTGGTCACAATTAATTTATTTTTGGGTTATGATATACGTTGAGAAATTTCCAACAAATGTATAATAAGACGGGAAGAGTTTACAATGTGAAAATTATCATTCACAAGAATATAGTGCTCGTAAGAAGGTATATTTTAATTGACCAAATAAACTTATCATAGCACAAAATACCAACAGCCTTGAATTCTAAATGCCGTCTCGTGGTTCGGATGATTTGATGTTAGACTTACTTTGCCTGTCTTGAACTCTCTAGTTGAGACATCAGACTATTTATTTTATTAATCAAATCATCTTTTGTGACAATTCCCAGAACTGCCGAGTATGCGTGAACCATTAATTGTCTCACCTTGCGTCTACTCATAATAGCAAGCGCTTGTTCGAATGTTGTTTGGGTGTGCACTGCCACGACCGGTGTCGTCATTATTTCTCTTAGTTTTACTTTATGCGGACTTCTATTTTCTTGTGCGACCTTAAAAAGTATGTCTGTCTCACTTATCAAACCCATTACTTCACCTAAGTGCGAAACTAAAATGCAGCGCGAGTTTCTTTCTTGCATCATCCTTAGACCTTCATCTAGATATCGGTCACCTTCTAAAATTATGGCATTTGTATCCAAAATACTCGCAACAGGAGTCAACATTATTTTTTCTCTCGAAAGCGCTGTGTTGCTCATATCTCTATAGATACGTACCAATATTTATGCTATTTTTAAGTACTGGCTGAACATAAAGAAATAACAAATAACCATATTACTATCCTCAAGCGTCTGTTATAGATAAATGGATAATCTTCTTAATATTTAAGTTCATAAATGCAAATTTGGCTGAAATTCTTCAGCCTATTTTGGTGTATAAGCCGAATTTGTTTGGTAATCATATCCTTGTAAAGTATTTTCACCTTTGAAGATTATATAGTTCTTACAGTCATTTATTGCTAGATAACCTATGAGGGAAGACGACAAAGCTGAAGCCGAACCTGATCACGTGCAAAAGGGAAGTGACTCATCAGAAGATATAAACTCTGACAAAGATTTACAGGATTCAAAGCAAGAGAGCAGCAATGCAAGTCAAGGAGAACATTCAGGCGAATCAATCAAATCGACTTCTAAAATTACTGATAAAGTAGAAGACTATGATCTAATTGTAAGTAGCTTAAAAGATGCGACAACTTCGTTTAAAGAAGCAATTTTTTCGATTGGTAAACGTGCACACGAATTTAAGGATAAGGCCGAAGAAACTTTTACGGTAGGAGTCAAAAAGGATGCACGGGAAATCCAGTCATTAGGTAGGTACGTGGAAAGTGTCGTTAAGGGATATGAAGATACGATGGCAGAAATAAACAAGCGAAACTATGCTGACCAGGAAAGACTTTTGAAAGGATATAAAAAGTTACTAGAAGAGCAGATTAATATGATTAATGCTCGAATAGGTCTAGTAAAAAGGCTGAAGGCTACAAAATAAACGAAATGTTTGTCAGGTTTTGTACAAAGATTCAAAGTGTTGTTTGGTGATAAGGTAAACTGAATTGATTAAAAATAACGGCTAATATTTAAAGTCAAATGCATATGCTAATTCCAATTTGTTATTGGAGAATCCCTTAATTACATCAGCTTCAACAGAAACATACCTGTGAATAACAGTTGCAAGATCATCATGGCTACGAAATGTCATGCCATCTAACAATTTATTTATGGCATTCAATGACGATAGTTCTGTAAACAGTGGGCCGGTGGTCCAGCCTGGTTAAGATACCGCCTTGACATGGCGGGGATCGAGGGTTCAAATCCCTTCCGGCCCATACCAAAGTTGTTGCTATATTAAGGCCCAACTTATATAATAGAGCACAGATTGTATCCAGATTGAATCAGAATTAATGGCAAAAGACCCGATGGCAGTATTTGTGTATGCTCTGAAAGCACCTGAAAGTAAAAGGCAGTATCCAAGAAGGTTCAAAATGTTCCTTGATTACCTACAAATCCCCGGAAATTTGGATGAACAGGCTAAAGAGTTTGTTCTAAGAGCGAAGAAAAATTCTAGTTTGGTGCAGGATAGTTTTATGAGATTTGTAATTTACCAAATTGAAAGAGCCAAGCGAGGTGAAATCCAGGAGTCTACCATTTCTAACTATTATAAGGCTACCAAATTATTTTGCGAAATGAATGAATTACCGATTAACTGGAAGAAAATTTCTAGAGGGATACCAAAGGGCAGGAAGGCAGCAATAGATAGAATACCCACGATTGAAGAAATTCAAAAACTAATAGAATATCCCGATAGAAGGATTAAACCCATAATATTTACTATGATTTCTTCAGGAATTAGAATTGGAGCATGGGATGCTCTTCAATGGAAGCATATAGTTCCATTTAGGAATGAAGAAGGCGAAGTAACAGCTGCAAAATTGATAGTTTATCCAGGAGACCAGGAAGAATATTACACATTCATAACTCCTGAAGCCTACTATTCTCTAAAGGAGTGGATGGATTTCCGCGGTTCATATGGAGAGAAAATAACAAGAGATTCATGGGTTATGAGAGATATATGGCAAACCACTAACGTGACCTATGGCGCTAAGTGGGGCTTGGCTACGGCTCCAAAGAAACTGCAAAGTGTTGCAGTTAAAAGACTAATCGAACGTGCGCTTTGGGAACAGGGAGTTCGAAAACCATTGGCAGAAGGAAAAAATAGACATGAATGGAAAGCTGCACACGCCTTCCGTAAATTTTACAAAACTAGAGCCGAACAAACAATGCGTCCAGCAAACGTAGAGATTACTATGGGACATGACATTGGAATATCAAAAAGTTACTACAAGCCTACAGAAAGAGAGATACTTGAAGATTATTTGAAGGCAATAGACCTGCTGACTGTAAATGGTAAAGAGAAGAATTTCACTAAACAAGTTCAAGAGCTAACAGAGAAGAGTAAAGACAATGAATACATTATAAATAGAAGATTAGAGGAAAAAGACAAGCAAATTTTGGAGCTTGTTAAGAAACAAGAAAACTTTGAACTATTGATACAATCACTTATAGATTCAGGACAAGTAAACCCTACCTGAGTTAATCTAGAGCCTTATTTAGTTTACATAAACTGAGAATCATGAAAAGTGGGCTTATATTAGTAATTATATTAGTAAGATTGTTCTTGGTAATTAATTCGGACGTAATTTCTTTTGCAATATGAGTTATTTGTGAATTATTCAATTGGGGTAGCGTTGATTTCATTTCAGGTATAACTTTTAGAAACGATGTTAGGCCATCTTCTTGATTTTTGGAAATACAATAATCGAAAAATTTTAATATTTTACTAATCACAGATATATCGTAATTTTTTATTAATAATGGCAAGTAATTGAAATAATACCAGTACATTATGAAAAGTAATTTGGATTCCCATAATACATTCATGATAAAGTCTACTGCCTCCTTTCTGGAGAGAAGTAAAATCATTTTCTTTGATTCAGCACTCAACCGATAAATAGAAGGATATCCGCCTCTTTCTGTATACTGAAATGCATTTTCCTTCTTCAAGTTCTTCGTGCCAACAATATTTTCAATTATGCCCCGTTGCTTTAGGGATTGCATTATGACAGTTTCCTCCTTTGTAGACATAGAGCTACAGCCTTTAACTTCCCAACTAGTAAGAATATCTGTATTGTCCGGTATATCGGAATTATAAAGCTCTCTTACAAACTGTTTCATATTTTTATTATTAGAATTATTAGATCTAAATTGTGGTTCGTTAAGGTAATTAAATAATAACTTAATTGTTGTATGTGCCCTCCTAGATTTGGACGCATTTAAAGTCAACTTTGCAGCATTCTCAGGAGGATACCTAGTCATAAATTGACTTACACGTGCACTGATCTTGGCAATCGCTACCCCAAGAAGTTGTAACTCCTCGTTTGTGAAGGTATTTACCTCTTTCAACAATTTTAAGGTATTAAGCACTATTTATTATCCTACCTTCAAAATCATAATGAGTTCTCGACATACAGTGAACTTGAATCACCTAGCATATGATAAACTGAGGAAGCTAGGCCACTTCGGCGAGACCTACAGTGAACTAATAATAAGAATTGTAGACATTGCCGAAGCATACCAAGGAGATGAAAAACTTTGACAACACTTTATTTTATGAGCACATTTTGTAAAATTGCTGGACATGAACGATGCCACGGTTCTTGGAAGGGATTAAACTTTCATTTCATTTGCGAGTGTAAATGCCACGAAGTAAAAAAACATGCGAGAGAAGAGCTTGAGGAGACTATATCTCTCGCGACTGGAACATAAGCTATAGACGGTATCAATGCCTATGACTGAGTTTAATTCTACGCAGGACAATAATAAAGATTACTCAAAAAGAGTGACAGAAATTTTATCAAAAATTCAAGAGATGATAAGGCAATATGACAACAGTCTTTCTTTTACTTATAGATGTGATTTGGATTCTAATTTCTTTAACACATGGGCGGACTACTGGAGGTATATTATTGGAGTAAACGTAATCCCTGCAGATGGTGTTAACAAGCGAACTTATGAACAATGGAAACCATTTCAACATAATCCAATATCTGAACAGCAACACGAAGAATGGAAGGCTAATAATGAATTCAGAAATGGAATAGCTATAATCCCAGGGAAGGTATGGCATAATCCTGCTAGGACACATCTGTATCTTTTTGCTCTGGATATCGATAACGAACTAGGAATTAAGGAATTATTAGCAAGCGTTAAAGCTGAATCACTAGAACAGATAGCACAGAAGTTATTAGTTGAGCAACATGGAAATAAAAAAGATAGATGCCACATTTACGGATATTGTAGCAAAGAACTTAAGAAAAGACTTCTAAAAAGTTTCAATGGCAATGGTAACGGTCATGATAATAATATCCCAATAATTGAAATCAAGGATTCAAGCACTATTTCTGTATGCACACCTTCACCGTATAAAGATGGCTCTAATCATAGAATCATTGGAATTCTGGATCTAGTTACCTGAACCGCTTGATATTATTGAGCAGCATATTGACGAGATCTATAAGAAATATGATTTACTAGCCATTTCAGCTAGTAATGGAAATGGAAGTAATGGAAATAACGCTAGAACCCAAGAATTATTCAAACCAGAGCACAAATCATATGAAGGATCAAGGCACTCAGATCTTCTTAGCATAATTAATTCACTGATTGCAAGACTTTATTCTACTGATCTTACTGAGGAGGATATAAAAGATATCGCTAGGAAATGGAATGAAAACCATTGCATTCCGTTAGAGGAGAAAGAATTTAATTCTGTGTGGAAAAGTGCCACTGATTTCCAATCTAGACAACAACAACAAGAAGCTGAACAATCAGCTGCACAAAGCACTCAAGTTCAATACGAAAATAGAGAATTTCCTGAGTTAGTGCGAAATGTGTTTTACAAAATGGGTGATAATCCAGCTAAATATATTGTGGCCCATAAACAGACGAAACAACTTAACGAGTATAGAGTAACACGAGATAAACAACCAGATAGACAAGGCATTGTACATCGTCACCTCTACCACCAAAAAACATTCCTAGCCTGCATCCCTACCAAGATAATAAGACATAAGAATCCTTTAGCGTTCCTAGATCTGACTGCTGATAAATATTCAATAACTTTTGAGCATTATACAGGATATAAATTCACTCTTGCCCACAAGACTTTAGCCGAGATTGTTACGGGACTAAAGGAACGTCAGCTATGTCCTGAGTGACGGGGTAGATCTGGCGTTAAGCGCTATGATCCAGGCCTACATACAAAATAACGAAATTATTGACAATGAGGAGATGGATTGCGAAGGCTTCTTCCTCGATTAGGAAAATAATGAAATAATTCCCAGTAATATCGACATAAACAAGCCCACAAAAGCACAGCTCAATGACGCACTATTATTCATTGAAGAACTAAAGCCATATTATGAAAATAGAAATAGGCTAGATCTTTTATCAACTTCTATCGTTTGGGGAATAACTGCACCCATTATTTTTATACTAAAGGGTGACGGCTATTATCTCAGGGGGCTTTACTACTACGGTGTATCAAATGCCACCAAAACTGGCACCGGTAGAATAGTACTCGGCATTGACGGACATCATAATGATAAGAGTTATCATCTTTCCTTTTCACGTATTGATACAGTCCCTAGATTTGGGGTAGCTGTAAGCAAGACAACATTCCCTATATTGATTGATGAGGTGGAATTCAGCAATGTAGAAAAAGATAGGAAGGGCGATTTAATCAGTGCTATAAAATCGGCCATAGAGGGACAGATTGCACGTGAAAAATTCCTGAATAGTAAAGCTGAATCAACCATTCCTATACTTGCACTATCCCCGCTTATCTTTACGTCAAACTCACGACCTTTATGAAGAGATTCTTAGCTAGACACTTCCCACCGTCTGAGTCATATGATCCAAATGATCCAAAAGCAAAAGAATTCGAAGAATTTCTACGTGCGAACCTTGATAGGTTGAAATACCTGGGTAAATTCAGAAATTGGTTTATAATCAATAATCAGGGTGTAATACTAGATGATAAGAGACCCCCGCCACTGGACCTAGGGCTTAAGATCCTCGAGGAAGCATACAAGGCCGTAGACATTGAAAAAATAGCTGATTGGTTATCCAAAAGACTTCCAGAAAATCAGCTAGAAGAATCCATTCACGACAGCAGATTAGATGTGAAAGCAGCTTTCATAAAATATGTAATTGATCAAGTCAATAGGGCCCTACCTATATGGAGATTACAATTAGACATAAAGAACCACAATATTGATACTGATTTACCGCTAAAAATACCCAAGGATATTAGTGATCAATTCTGGAAATTAGCAGAGGATAATCGCCTAGCCCCTGTAGAAATGCATGGAGGTGGGACAACTGGGAAAGTACGGATCTACAAGAATATACTAGATGAGCTATATTTCCATGGCGTCGCACACGACCAATTACCCGATCTCAAAACGCTGGCGGAGTTCATGAATGCAGATTATAAAAAATACGGCGGATATATGACAATCTCCGCTGATCTTGCCAAAATATCCGCTTTGACGGGTTAGGGAAAGAGGAAGGGGAGGCAGAGCAATGAACTTGGGGAGTTGGGGAGTCTGGGGAGTCCCCTGTACATATGAACCGTCTCCACAGAAAAATGTGGATGCTTACAGCAATTGGCGAATATCAAAGCTTGATATTGAAATCTGCAGCATTAGACAGGTTCCACTTCCCAGAATCGTAAATTATATCTATAGGTCCAGTCCAAGGAGTGATACTTGGCTTTGTGAGAATTGCAAAACTCGAGGAGATAAATGGTATTTAATGATATACCTCTGCAAAGCTTCGGTAAAGGAAACACCAAAAACACAACTCGAGATTCAAAAAGAAGAGGAAGAGAGACAACGACGATTAGAGGCAAGTAAGTGGACATGTCCCTATTGTAAGGAAGTTACAGACAGATTTTACGAAAGATTTCATTACAGGTGTATACCAAACAATCTTAGGAATAAGCGGGAGAATGGCGAGTCCGATACCGAGGTTTGTACTGACTGCTTTGAATTCATAAACAGTTACTACAAAAACTTCCATTATGCAAACTGCAGAGCGCATCAAGTAAAAGTAAGTTATCCATCACAATCTAAAGCAAAAGCAAATCAAGCTCACTTTCAAACCATAAAGGATCCATTAGAGGAATTTCGAGACACACCCGCATTTAAAAGGGCTCAATTGTTTCTCTATGACCTTAGAAAGAAACAAGAAGAAATTACGGAATTAATAAATGCAAAATTTAGACCTTTAAGCGGAGATTCTACCTTTAGAGTAAGTTCTATTTCTCAACATACTAACGATTTATCTGATTACTTGAGAAACAAAGCCATACTTGAAAATGGGTGGTGGGTGCTCTACAAAGATGGTATTAGAGTTGGACTTGTTCAAAAAACAATTCTTAAAAGAACCGACTCTTTATTTAACTCGAGGTATTGGTCCCACAATTTTTTTGTTTCATCGTGCGGTATATTCAAAGCTATAGAAACATCGATTGGCTTCTTTGCTCTCTTAAACATTTTAAATGCCAGTACCCTGATACTAGACTGTGTACCCTTAGTTCTCATCTCTTTTTTAATCCTAGAGACGGTAGCTGGCGATACTTTTGCTAGCTCGCATATTTCCCGATAAGGTTTATCTTGTGCTAAAAGCTCGCGCACCATTTTTTCCTTATCTTCATCTGTAAGCATAATTTACTATAATAGAAGCACTGCTACATTAATTTTATCTCACTAAACTAATTGCTACTCTTGATTTTCATGCTACATTTACCTGATAAGAGAAAATGTGCCGTGCTCAAAAAATGAAGGTTTTATAGCGGTTACGAGATTAATATGAAATCTGAAAATAGGGCCAAAAATATTTCTAATTTCCTTAGAGCAAATTTTATCTCATTCTTAGCAATTTGGTCAAAATTAGGGATGTTATTTAATCGAATATTCTGTGTTGATATATGATATTTGATTATTCAAATCGTGTAAGTCCACTAAACATATCTCAACACTATCACAAACCTGATTTATCTCTAAATTCTGTATTATATCATTTGTGCTATTTGACTCGGAATTTAAAACAGGTTTAAAATTACTAGTTGGATTAAAGCCTGGACAGCAATTCCATTTTTCATACTTGAACGGCTTCCACCACTCGAATGCGTCCGTAGTCTGTAGACCCGAGATTAATATAACTCCAAAAACAAAAATGAACGCCAGTCCTACGCTGGGACTGACAATTTGCTTCATCATACTTGAAAATTAGAGTATATTTATTTAATGTCTGTGTAGGCACATTATATAAAATTGTAAGTATCGAAAAAAAAATTTGCTAAAAAGCTATTACAGGCTACTAATTTATCTGATGAATTTCCAGAACAAAAACTCATTATTTCTTATGACATACCCTACTTTTTGTTACCGAGAATTTAGAATCGGATGCCTTATTAACCACTAATTAGGGCTACGGAGAAAAAACAAATACCATGAATAATAGAAAGAAAAATAGCAACGCAGCTACCTTGATTGGTAATCTAGATTTTCTTTTAAATTCTATTAATCCACGACTCTTCCTAGCATGACAATTAGGACATAGTGCTTGACAATTTGACATTTTATTGTTAGACCGGTTTCCATCTTTATTGTCAAAGTCAAATACACCTGCATTCCAATTACACTTTGCACATTTATGACATTGCCTTTTGAGAATTTTTCTTTTAACCTCTGCCGTGAAATATTTTCTTACATATCTGTGTCGTCTACTTACTAAAAGTCCAATTATAATCACTAATACGATGAGGACAAATAATATCCCATAACTTCCTACGTCGCTATTCGAGTTAACCGTATGTGTTTGTGCTGAAGCACTGGGAATTAAATCAAGAACAATATTGAAGTAAATTAGGATAATAGCTGTTAAAGGTATTAGTAAACGGCAATTCATGAAAAAATTCACAGTTACTTGTATGTAAAATCTATGGAATCTTTCTCTACTTTTCAAAATAGACTAAAGTGTTATTCTAGAATCTTTTCAATTTTATTATTTAGACTTTCTGTGTTCTAAGCAAAAAACATAGCATCTACTTGTTCCAAATGATTTTCACAGTATCCAAACCCACACAAATTACATATTGCATATACCGTTTTTTCCCCGTTCCATGGGTTCCACGAGGAAAAGTGTTTTGGACAAAGTAACATTTTGTTTATTACTTCAGTATCAAGTAGTTGCATTCTTGATTGTGAAATAAGTTGCATTATCAATAATGGTTTGGATATGAGATTTCATATCTTTATTAGGATTCATAGTACTTTGGGTTTGGATTGTACTTCCCATGGCAAGTTGTATCGGGAGTATTTCATAAAATAGGGATACACTAATCATTAGAGCAGATAAAGCATGTATGAACCATTTCAAATTAAATAAATCATTTCTTTCCATCTTTTTGCTGCTTTGTAATAAATAATAATACCTTATGGTACATTCGACGTATGTACTAATGCAATAACCGAATAATCTTGTTCCCTCCTGAATCCTAGTTTTAGTGGTGGTAACTTTGAATTTTGATATATCTAGTTTAAAAAAGTCTGGCTGTTATTTATAACCAATCAATAATGTCTTAATAGACTAACAAACAATAATCAACTCCCATGTGAGATTTAGAATAAGGGGGAGCAGGGTAAGCAGAACTAAATGAAATTTATTCATCTATATACCACTAGCGTTTTTTAACAAATATGAAAGACAGATACCATAAATTTATTCCTTAAATGTCTCCACTCGAAGACCACGCAATTCACATGTGTCTACATAGCAATAATTCATATTCTAATTATTTGAATGACTGTAATATTATACTCTTCGAATAAGAGTTGTGCCAAATTATTGAAAAAAGATTGTTTATAATTCTATTGGGTAATGACTTATAAGAAATGTAAGTAAAATTAAAGTTGCAGTGAGCATTGGGGTATCAGCTTCCAAATCCAATTCCGATATTGAATCACTATTATCTGATTTGGATATAAACTATCGAGTGGTGGGTTCTAGGTCTAATTCTAACAGTATAAAGAATGTTGCCGCAATAGATGAAGCTACCTCAGATGACCTTACATTTTGCTCGTCCAATGATGAAAGAGGTCTGAATAATATTTCTAAATCTAATGCAGGTGTAATTTTGTGTGACTCAACAGCTGGAACAAGTATATCTCCAAAAGCTCAGCAGTTATTCATCCTTGTTAGTAACCCCCGACTGACTTTCATGCATCTGGCTAACAGAATGTACGGCTCAAGAATTAGACGAAGACTTGCTATATCACATTTATCATATATCTCTAGCTCATCCCAAATAGGTGAAAATTGCAGCATTGGTAATTATTCAGTAATTGATGAAGGATGTATCATAGGCAAAAACACAATTATTGGACATAGAGTTAGCATTCAGAATTGTGTTGTTGGAGCTAACCGCATAATTCAGTCTGGTGTATCAATTGGAGAAGATGGTTTTGCATATGAAAGAAATGAGTTATTGGAACTTGAGCCATTTCCGCATTTTGGTAAAGTAATAATTGGAAATAATGTAGAGATAAGCACGAACTGCTCCATAGCTCGTGGGTCACTAAAAGATACTATCATTGGGGATGGAACAAAGCTTGATGCATTAGTACATATAGCACATAACGTTAACGTAGCTAAGAATTGTAGTCTAACTGCAGGAACAGTGATTGGCAGAAGTACAATTGTTGGGGATACAAGTTGGTTAGGTCTTAATTCCACATTGAAGCATAAGATAAAACTAGGAAAGAAGGTGATTGTAGGCTCAGGAGCATCAGTCATAAATGATGTACCGGATGAAGATATTGTAGCTGGAGTACCTGCCAAATCTATCAAGCATAAAGTAACTTCTGGCCAGTTATTTCTTATGGCTGGACAAAAGAATAAATCCACCAGCGATGTTGAGAATAAAAAGAACTTGCTACATTACTAGCTCAGAATATCTCATGGGATGTGGGCGAGTCTGATGTCAAGATAAGGTATATCCATAAAGATTTCATAATATCTGAGTGAGAATTAATTCTGCAATGGATAACTTATCTGTGGGTATTAATAATCTATTTTCACCCAGTTTATGGATGGTATTTTTAATCTTACCAAATTTATCTTACTCGTGCGTAATCTATTGTATAACGGATTACATCTTCAGTCATGCCTATTTCTGTTATCATCTTCTTCTCTAGTCTTTATCTAATTCCCGATTAATTTACCACAAAGTTGTTGGTACTTATACTTAAAATAAACAATCGTATAATGACCGTTTCTCTATGCGAGTTGAGGAGGAATCTTCTAACGTCAAGAAGAATGACTGGAGCTATGTATTAGCATTATTTTTGATTGCGGCTATAGTTAGATCGATTCCACAGCTTTTAGCTTATCCTTATCCTCTCGGATATGACGTAATAAATTAGTATGTTCCTGTAATTACCAATTTTGATCTTCATTGGAATGTCATCTCTAGTCAATTTCCTCTTTATGTGTCAACACTCCATTTTCTTCATGTCATTTTAAATTTGGATTCTCAAACTATAGTAGTCTTCGCAGCTATTGCTCTTTTTGCTGCTTTCTCAACTTCAGTTTATGCCGTATCTAGAAAGCTATTGCAAATATCAAATCATTATTCCCTATTTTTATCAATATTTGTCATTTTACAAATAAGTATGTTAAGAACGTCATGGGATCTTCATAAGGATATGTTAGCACTTACAAGCATGTTTTTTGCTCTTTCTTTCATAGGAGCTAAGCGGAATATTTCCATAAAATCTTTTGTGATTGTACTAATTCTATGTATCCTTTCTGTTCTAACGGATCGCATGATTGGATTACTTTTAACCATCACCCTTATTATTTATGCCTTTATTAGAAGAAATAGGAAGAATACGGTATTAGGTTTAGTAACGTCCGTACTAGCAATAGTTGGATTCTTACAAGGGTTTAACGAAATTCAACCAAATATTCACTTTTTGTTTGATGGTTCTAATTCTATAAACCCGGTGTATGCGCCATTAAATCTACTTATACTTTTTGTAATACTGAATGTTGTGCTCATTCCTACAGGTGTTATAGGTTTTCGAAATAGTCGTCAAACGATACTAAAAATTCCTCTATTACTTTCTCTTATCGGCTCATTATCGTGGATTGCATTTCCTTACTCATCTAGTACTTTGCCTGATAGATGGACATTTATCTTCAGTATCTTCCTTTCTGTATTTGCAGGTTATGGAATTATTACTATCATTGAAAAAAGAGTTATGCCTAAAATTGTACCTAGTATGATCCTTGCTCCTTTCGTTACAATAGGAATGCTGTTTGCTCTTTCGCCTAATGATCCAGCCTTTACCACATTTTCTCCATTTCACGAATTTATTGGACAGTTTACCCCAATGACAATGCAGTACAATTCAGTTTCGATACCACAATCAAAATCACTTATAAATGCTATAGACTGGATTAATCATAATACACCAATAGGAACTAATGTAATAATCGACAAGAATTGGAGAGGATGGACTGAACTTGAGCTCAAACAAAGATTATTTTATTTTTATGAGAACGCAAGTACTGCAAAACAAGGAAACTCTTATGTGCTTGGGTTCAGTGGAAAGTCCTTACCATACCATTTTCATGGAATTACCCAGCCCATATATGACAATGGTGATTTTTCTGTTTTTAAACCCAATCTTATAAGATGATTCTAAAAATATCTTATTTGTCGTTATCCGACCGGTTCCTAAGTAGTATATTGATATTTGTTATATGTTAATGTCTGATTGTGATATGCTAATATAGGGAATAATTTGTATGATTAATCAGAAAGGCGTTACCCTTTCCATGAACTAAATATTGAGGATTGTCTTTCAAAAATTCAAATTCCAAAGCTTGACAGCTATGAGGATCATGTATTTGTAATACTTCATTTTCCTACTATAGATAGAGAACAAAGCATTCCACATTCTACCCAACTTGCAATATTTGCTGGCTTTGACTATTTGGTAACCGTCCAACAAGGAGAATTAAAGCCACTTACTGAGATGTTTCAAATATGCAAAGTAAGCCAAAAACAGCGTGATTCATTTATGGGAAATTCCTCTGGATATCTAGTTCACAGTATTATAGATTTACTAGTGGACGATTTACATCATATTTTAATGAAGCTCAGCAGGTAACTTGGATGATATAGAAGATGTGGTATTTGATGAAAGAATTGGAGTTGCTAAAGAAATTTCACTGTTAAGGAGAGAAATAACTACACTCAGGAGACTAGTATACCCACTCAAACGAATCATACCAGTGCTCAGTAAGGAAACCCAAAAGTTCTCCGGGGAAGATCTTATACTATATTTTGATAATGTTCAGGATCATATAGACAAAGTGATTGAAGTGCTTGATGAGTCAAAGGAAACGATAGAAATATTCAAGGATACGGACTTTATGCTTAGCACCGAAAAGTCTAACAAAATCTTGGCAATTCTGACTATACTCTTCACCCTATCAATCCCAGCATCTGTTATAGCTGCTTATTATGGAATGAATGTTAATCTACCTGGCGGTATCGAAACTGGATCACCAACATTTCTTGGAGAATATACCTCCTTCATTATACTAGTGATGACAGCGATAATCCCTGCAGGATTTATGATGTATTGGTTCAAAAGGCAAGGATGGCTCAAATTCTAGTTTTTAATTGATAGATCATGACTAACAATAACTTTTAAGAGCTTATGCTCTATGCGGAGACTCACATATTCTAACCATTAAGCATTTGAGCACTATATCCCATATCGGTAGCCACTAGTCCGCTCATTAAAATTAAGTCTTCTTTATAGAAGCGATCACGACTCACTGAAAATTAGTTATAGTATAAAGTATTAGAGGTTGATTATTTTGGAGGAGATGGATTCAAACCCAAATACAAATTAATTAAAACTGCACTACGTCGGCCTAATAAGGAGAACAGGACATGGCGCCATTTCCGATACGCTTCTGGAAACACTTCCCAGAGGAAACCATAGCATTCCCTTGACTCTGCTCTTGGGTGCCGTATTACGGCTGTTCATAACAATAAGATCTACACTATGCCTCTTTGCATATTCGACAATCTTTTTTGCAGCATTATCTGCTACTGCAATATGTGTACTGGTTGAATAATTTTTCATCCTCAAATTCTCTTTTTTAGAGTTAAGAATTTTAGAAGCATCGGCCTCTAGTTCTTCATAGACTTTTTGGAGGGTGGATGTAGATGAAACGATTCTTTTACCCGTTGAGTAAGACCGCTTTGTGGGAATTGTGGAGATAACGTGCAAAATAATAATGTGACAGTCATCAGAGAGATTTGCAAGATTTGCAGCGTACTCTAACGCACGGTCTGATGAACTAGTGAGATCGTACGGAACAAGGATTATTTTGAATAGTTCCACTGATATCTTCAGTCCATCAACAATAATAATTCTTTTTCCATTTTATTCGATTCAATTTAACTAAACTCATAAATGTGAGAGGGTCTCAGAATCTGTGATTTCCAAAGGACATCATGAAGGTTTAATTGACATCAAAAAATTCACAGCCTGGAGCAAGTTATCAGATCTTTATTCTAGTCATGGATTGCCAACAAAAGATTCTTACTTCGTTATATTGATGTAATGCTTCAATGTCCAAGTCTGGAAATGCAAATGATGAGCTCATTAATGTTTATATTGTAATCAAAGATTCTGTGGAGCAGCTCATTAAACAATTGAGCCATCATGAAAGAGAGTACAACAAATCTCGCGAGGAATATTACTATAATTTAAGAGGATCTAGGTCATTTAATAGTGTTGAACGCGCAGCGAAATTTATAACACTAAACAAAACTTGCTATAATGGATTATATCGGGTTAATAAGAAAGGGCTTTTCAATGTACCAATGGGAAGATACAAAAATCCAATGATATGTGATGCACAGAATTTGAGAAACATTAGCTTAGTTCTAAGAAAATCAAATTCTCAATTAATGGTGCAAGACTACAAAATCATGTTGGTTGATAATGCAGAAAAAAATGATTTCATTTATCTCGACCCCCCTTATAGCCCTACTAGCAATACTGCAAATTTTACTGGATACACAAATACTGGATTTAATAGGGAAGACCAATATCAGCTCGCAGACATCTTTAAAAAATTGGATAAAAGAGGATGTAGAATTCTATTGAGCAATTCTAACACTCCAGTTATAAGAAAGTTATACCACGGATACTCTTCAGTAGAAGTACAAGTAAACAGAGCAATAAACTCCAAAGCATCAAATCGTACCGGACACACCGAGTTGTTGATACGTAATTATAACTAGATATTGAGAATTATTGAATTTTAAAGCAAATAAAAGAGAATTATGGAGAAATGGAGTGACATTATTCTGGAGCTTAATATCGACACTCGTAATAACATAAGTTACGTTACTGCAAACCAGATTAAGGTGATTACTCATAAGGAGCCTCGACTTAAAGGTCAAAATGGATAGTGCTATTACAAGTTTATTCATAAGTAAAAATAACTAGAGACTGCAGTAGTTAACGAGTATTCATTAGATAAAGAATCAACTTCATATGATGATTTACTTGGTGCATTTAGGTTAGCACTTCGACATTTTCGAATCAAATCAAAGGAAACACAAAGACCAATTATTCTGACTAATAGTTGACAATCTTAACTTAATAATACACTTCTAACTATTTACATTGCAATTCTAAACGAGAAGGGAATTTCTGAAACCATGTAGCAGGTGCAGGTGCAGGTGCAGGTGCAGGTGTGTGACTTCCTACATCTGCTATTTCTAATTTAGACTCTCTTAATAGACATAATGTCTATAATATAAGTACCAATCAGGTCAATCCCTTAGACTTGATTTGATTGGTACCAGAACACAACAGTGGGTGCGGGTTCGTTGGACTCATCTATCCCGCATCTGCTATTATTTTCTTTTCTATTTTCTTACATTTAGTTAAATGTTATTATTGTAATTTTATGTAACCAATTCATCTATCCGGAGTTGGTGACACGTAGCAGGTGTGGGCTCTCATCTTCTATGTTTCCACATCTGCTATTATGCTTTATATTTTGCAATTTATATTACATACTCTTAATAATTTTGTAGTTCTAATTCTCATGCTAATTGGCTGTAGCAAACCTACGTAGTGGATGTGGGTTCTATGAGTCAAGACATTCTCCCACGTCTGCTAACTGATTTTAAATATTAAAGTTCTGTTGAATCCCAGGGGACATCACTCCCTGGTTTGCGGAATTAATGGAGCACCCTATCAACAGAACAAATTGCACCTCAACATTGTACTACTTAATCTTTAGTACATCTCAACTTATTTTCTACAACTACTAATCTTTGTTTTTATCTGAATTTATCTTTGCATAGATTTCGTCAATTTGTCTTTGCATTAAGATATTTTAAGGTAAACAATAAATCAAATCAAAGACCGGTTGTATTAGCACATTCATAGTTTCATTAATCATTATCGCTGGCATTATCATTAGTATTTAGATTAGCCTTAAAAGCATCCATATCAATCTTCACGTTAAGTATAGGAGCATGCCAAAGTTTACATTTGAAGAAAGAAATAGTATAAAGAATATAGTTGCTATTTCATCATTAAAGAGAATACTAGATAAGGAGATCATAAATGAAATACAAAAACTAACAGGTGAGCATATTTCAAGGCAATACATTTTCAGGATCAATGAACCACACTTCTCTTAGATCCCAGAATTTGGCTAGAAAGCCTGGGGGCGCGTGGGGTGATAAGGGTTAGCCTTAACCTGAAACTAGGTTTGACGGGGTCGAGTAAACATGGCCTGCACACCAACACATTTTGTTTCTATGATGACATTATTATCTGGCTTTGTCCATCCCAATATATTTCATCAATCCAAAAGGAAGGAACAAAAAATATGTGTGGTTGTAAAGATATAATTATTATTTCTTCTCAACAAGCATATTGCTTTAGTAAAGTTATAATCTACTAAAGCTATACAGCTGCCTATTGATGTTGTAGTTGTACTATTTGGTCATGGTCCGAAGTTACTGGCTGCAGGCATGGTGGACGGAGGATAAGTAAATCTCAGGGTACTTAAACAGGTTACATGCATATTAGTTGGATGTATTTGCCCTTGAATTTCACCATTTTCATGTGAGGTCGTTCTGACAGTGACATAGGTATTATTACCTGCAATCATCTTGTCCAAGTCCGTGACGTTCTTTCCAAGTAATGGTCCTGATAAACTTCCTGGTGCTGAACTAAAGGGTGGTTCGGCACTCCCACGTGCTTTAATTTCTCCGCTTCCCAAAATTCCATCGACTGGTCCTGTGGGATAAGAACCGATTGTCGCTACATCTGCATAAGGATTGAGTAATTGTGCTAGTTCAGTTCCATTTTTAAGACCTATATGGCTACCAAGCACTCCTGTTATGTTCTTGACGTCTATATAATAACACAAGGTTCCATTCGAATTCATATGGAATCTAACTGTGCCTGATGCTTTTGTATCTACTGGAGGTACCATATCTTTCCCAGTTAGAATGGCTACAAAATTCTTTGGTTGCGGGAGTAGTCGCTGGGCATATGATGAGCTTGGAAATACAAGCATTAAAGTTACCGCAAGTATAGCTGCACCTAATAAGTATCTATAAGTGCTCTTACTCATTATTTTAGAAGATAGTATAGGAAATATTTAAGGATTTTTCATTTAAAGGTCATTTTATGTAAATATTGGAATAAAGTATTAATTATTACCCAAAATAAATACCGAATAAATTTTATTTTAATAATTTTTTCTCTTATAAGGCATAAAGAACATTGGATTTTTTCTTCTGTACCCATCTGCAACCTGAAGATGCATGTTACTATATTTCGTTTTTCTAAAATGTTATAGAAACCCATTGAGATGTCTTTTTTAAAAATTAAGTTAGGAAAAAGGAAACAGAATTCGGTAACAAAAAAAAGATCTATTTTTATATTTATAATATGTATACTATTTAATGTCTACAAAGTTTATTCTTACACTATTAACTATATCATTATCTTTATCTTTATCAGCAAGTATCGAAATCACAGATGCTAACGGAAATACAATTTTGAATGATAATTCAAGTAAATTAGTCATATGTAAAGACGGAGCGGGATGCTTAAGTTTTGGACACATACTGGCCAAGGAATGTTTACAGGCTAACTGTCATAACCAGGTAATATTTGCAATAGACACTTTTCCCTGACACTTTTTATCTTTATAGGCAAAGATCTATTGATATACAACTATATCTGCACCACATTCAATTAATTTCTGTATCTCTGGATCTAGATCAATATCTCTTTTATTGATTCTTCTACTGGATACTGCAATGCTTGAAGAGGGAAAAAGAAAGAAAGAAGGTAGATAAAGCTAAATCCTAAATAAACCGACCGAGTAAAAATAACTTGGAATCAATGTAAGATGGTAGAAATTTCAAATTCTGAACTTGCCGTTTTAGAAAACACATTAGTTGCAATTAAGAATGCAGTAAGTAGATTAGGAGAACACTCACCTGAAGTGCAACAAATAATGGAAAGGATTGCAGAAGTAGAACAAATAGTAGCATCAAAATTGCGTAAATACAAATCTTAACTTTACAATGTGACAAGTTGGGACCACGGCCAAGGTGATGGCATTGGTTGTGAATCAGAATTGTCACCTTGAGTAAAGATAGTCAAGAACCTTTTAAGAACATGTAAATAACTCTAAAAATGTAGTGAACAATCTGATTTCGCCCATATCTCATCAGAAAATTCTGAGATGTCGCAATAGTCAGTCAGTATTTTTGCTAAATGATTATCCATGAGTTTTTCATTAACGTTTATACCATTACAGTAAACAACCCCTAATTCCCTTCCATATCTGTCTCCCCCTCTCTGACCGTCATCAACATCTAACTCACCTTTCTTTCCAAGGCACATAGAAATAACAAATTTTTTAGCCTCTTTAAATCCAGGTTGTCCTCTCTCTGGAGTATTAACAAGAGATAATCTAATCGTAATCCCATTTATATCCAAAGTATCACCATCTGCTACGTGTATGACATTACCAACCAATTCTATGCCTTTTGTATAATTTTGATTTATTGTCTGTGTAATAAAATATTGATATCCAAGAGCAGAATCATTATAAATAACACCATTATCTTTTAAATTTCCCGCTAATTTGTTTAATTCCTTTCCGTAAGTAACATTCATTGATATATTAAATACAAAGAGAAATACAATTCCTGAAAGAAGAGAGTATTCAATGAGTCTTTCTGTCTTAATCAAGATAAGATAACAGGTATTAATTGTAATTATTTATTTACCTTACTCTGAATAGATTACCTTTTGTTTTATACCGCGGATTAATGTTCCTCCAACTATGGATATTAAGTAATAAAAGTATAATATGCTATTTAGCAATAATTGAGTAGCCACATTGGTTACAAAAGAATGACAATTTTGGATTAATATGACCACAACTCATACAAGATAATTGAGATTGAGATTGAGGTTTATTTAGTTCTGTATGAAGATTTGTTATCATGTTAATCAATGAATTGACGTCGTCTTTTTGTAATAATTCCAGTATGTCTATTCCCTCTTTTATCTTGTTTTTAGTATCTTCTCCTGGTTTTGGCTTCGCTTTTAATCTAGATTCAATTAATCCTGCGCCTAGAGTTGAAATTAAGACTCCCAATATTGCTATGCCTACAATCATCAAAAGGGCTGCTATTACTCTTCCTTCTAAAGTGGTTGGATAAACATCGCCATAACCCACAGTAGTAACTGTTACTATAGCCCACCAGAATGCATCAGCCAAATTGGTAATCTTGGTTCCCTGCACATTTCCTTCAACTATATAGATACTAATTGCGCCTATACTTACTGCCATTATAGAAAATACTGCCGTGTAAATCAGTCTATTATTGGTTTTACCTAAAATGGAAGATGTTCTAGAAATTAAATTAATTAGTCTAAAGAGTCGAATTAGTCTAATGCCTCGCAATCCAACATTAAAGATAGACTGACTTTCAAAAAGTCCGAATACAAACAAAGGTATCATTGCTGGTATTTCATAACAATGTTTAATGATAAATTTCATACCTTGTTTTGATTCTTTCATTCTAAAGTAAAAGTCAGTAATCAAGATTATGACCACTATCAGATCAAAAATATAAATTGCAATTAGTGTACTTCCCTTAGGTTCTGCAAACTGCTGAAATAGTATTACAATGACTGATATTATTGTAATACACGCCACAAAAATTTCTATTTTAGTATTCATAACTTTAAGGAATTAACACTATATAAAATATATTTAAGCAATATCATCTAAAGATGTTTTTAGAAGAAGCAATTGCAGAAGATGCGCCTGCTGATTATACTCTATTAAAGGAACACTCGTTAGGATCTATAACGGATATCGCAATAAATATGCTCTTCCATTTGAGAAGTTTGAGACATTCTGTAAAAAATGAAAAACGAATTAGATTATGGAGATAAGAGAATTACACAGAAGGATAAGAAGACAAAATTAGCGTACTGGATTGGGATGTTGCTAGTTTCGGAATATGGTCCTGCTCCAATAGATGGACAGAAAAGAATGGATGAAATTAGCAGGGAAGAATCAGAAGGATAGGTTAATAATTGCCGTGGATAAGATGGACAGGTTAAAGACAATTTCAAAAAGTTTTTAGAATTTTTAATTTCATGTTTTTAAAATTTATTTTTACCAATTGAAAATTGGCTTCAGGATGTCCAGGGTATTTCTTCAATGTCCATTCATGTCTACAGGTATTCACATGAGTATCTAGATTACCCAATTCTCAGATTCAGTCATGATATTTTCGATATGTTTGGAATTTTCGATATGTTTGGAATCTAATCCATCTGATGCTTTCTTTGAAATGTACATCAATTTTATGTCTTCATTACACGTAGGGCAGTTGTCAAAATATTCAATTTCACCATTTTCCAAATCAGGCAGATAGGATGAACACCAGTAGCAGTTATCGCAAACTAAAAGATGTCTTTTGTTAATGTTATCATTTTTGTCATGATTAACAACTGTCTCAATAAAACTATTCATAAATAAGTAATACCAAATCCATTGTATAACAACCTTCTCAAATTAAAAGTATGCAATGGAGATGTAGAATTGTTGACATCATCTAGTCTTATAACCCATGGATGTTATAAAGTATAGAAAATAATATGGTTGAAAAAACTCAATCAAAAGAGTCAAAATTATACTGTCCTCATTGTAATCGGACATTTTCATCTCCATCTGATTATGTTGAACACCTGCCTTGTGAAGGTATGTGATCAAATTTTGAATATCGTCACTTTATATTTTTGATGTTCGGTTTAGTTCGGTAATATTCTAGTTTATTACTTAATACCTACGCCCTCTTATAGAAGGTTAGAGACAAAATAATTTGTTAGATAAGATACTAAAGAGCATAGAACCATTTACAGCGCGTCGAAATCAAAATTCAAGATTCTGTATATCTTGCGGCCAACCTGCGACAAAATTAATCAATTATAGCATTGAAGGTGCTACAATAGTAGAAAAATACTGTGATGAATGTGCCAAAAATGCTAAATCAAAATCAATTCAGACATAGGGATGGCACGTCTAGGAAGATTCCAGAAAATTTTTTGTTAAACAAAAGTCAGTCATTCTAACTAACAGTTGACTATCTTAACTTAATAACACAATTCTAACTCTTGAGATTACCAATTTAAGACAACTTGAGACGGGATTCAACTTAGCAGGTGTGGGTTTATTCTCGATTGATTTATCCTTTCATTTCACATCTGCTATTTATTATGTAATTTAATTTTGAAAAATTGTGCTATAGATGATTATTAATTTTGTTATCTTAAAGTGGATAACTTAAGTCGTCTAACAGGTGGCAGATGTAGGAAATCCCCCACCAACTACATCTGCTATTGATGCTAACTAGATTTCTACTATCTTTTAATAGTGCGTTCAATATTTCAAAGTACTTTCGAACAGAAAGGCGTTAATCGATATGGCAGATTTGGGTCTTTTCTGTGCACAACAAAGTTAGCCCACGTGCAATTAATTATTCAAATATATTCAAACTAATGAAAAACCAATGATATTGACTTACAATTAATTTATTTAATTATTATGATTTATTAATTTACTCAAGTTATTGAGATTACCAATTCAGTTGGGAATTGGTTTAAACACTTGTGGGTGTGGGAATTGGTAAGGCGATTTACTAGATGTCCCACATCTGCAATTAATAAAGTATTAGTTATTGAAATGGCTAATCATATATCCCAATAAATATGATTAAAATATTGAAATATATACTTCAATATAAGGCGATGTTGTTAGCAGGCGTGGGATATTGTACCCCAATTCCTCCATCTGCTATTAATTAACTTACGTTCTGTTGAACCCCAGAGTCATCACTCTCTGGGCTTCGGAGGAGGATATTACAAGTCTCAACAGAACAAGGTAATTGTAATTCTAAATCTAATAATTATTGTGGTACACTTCTTAATTTGAATCCGTTCTGGTTTTCATTTCCTGTGCTCAAAGGCGGATATTTTGTCCGCCTTATCACTAGCGATATAATTTTTTTCCTATTTTATACATTCAGTTAAATGTCAATATTGTATTTCTATGTAACCGATTCCTTAGGAGTTGGTGACATGTAGCAGGTGTAGGCTAAGCAATCTCCTACATCTGCTATTAATCGATTTTGATCTATATCACTAGCGATATACTTGACCGAAACAATTCTCTACTCTACGTTAGACTCTAACAAATCAGGCCCATCTGAAAAATCATACCAGTCCCTTCCGGCCTACACCACAATTAACTCGCACCTTAGCAGAGAATATATGACCTAGCACTTCAAATCTATGAATGTCTACTTTAAGAAGCTTTTCTGTTCGCACTGCATCCAATGAACGGAGGAGACAATAACCTATAAAACTGAAGATTCTTGACTTTGGTATTGATCATCATTTTTCTTTTGCTTCATCAGGGATAAGAGAAAGTCTGATGAAAAACTAAAAATAAAAAATTGATAGATTGCAACTACTCTTTTGATGTTCACCTTATAGGTAAAGAGAAATGTTTTTTGACACCTCGTTACAAATTATCGAATCCAATAGTTATTTCCTTATAACGATCTACCATTTACCTCTCTGGACTCTAAACAGTTAATTGTATAGTGCTGAAACTAATATTCAATACCTAGTACGGGGGTCATGTATAACAACTTAGGTCGATTTCATTTTTATCACCGGTTTCAATCAAGGCAAAATTTTCATGTCTTGCGCCCATGTCGTTATTGCTACTCAAATTAATAAAATTAGGAATTAAATCGATGTACATTCAAACAGCCGTCATTAATTTATACCCTTTTAAGCAGTCTACTTCTATCTCGTTCTCCAATAATTTTGGAAATACCAAAGTATACATAGTTGACTTGAATTATTGAATATTGTAAAAACCTAACCTATTGACAAAATCTATCCGATAGGATTTACCTAGCTATTCAAAAAGCTAATTTACTATTGAATTTAATATTCTCAAAGCCAAACCCAAATTCAAATTCAAAAGTATATAGTTACTATAGAATGAAGTTATATAGTTTTAAATTTATAGAATATTACTAATGAATGCAAGATGTCAATCCTGTGAAAAAATCACGGGCCCAGTTAGGTATTGGTTTGGAAAATTTCTATGTGAAAATTGCTACAACGTCGAGAGATCGAAACCACAAACAATGTTAGTAAGCAATATTCATGACTGAAAAAGATTTTGCGATTTTAAGTTAATTCTTATTGCCCAATTTCAACAAAGACATTTTTTAGTGCCGGATTGGTTTCATCCGTTTTAATGGTATTGTTGATCGAATTAAACTGCCTTTGACTTTACTTGGCCGAATATTAATCCTCACTCCCTTTCCCAATTACATTTTAATAAAAACATATAATCAAATATAGTTTTTAAAAATATATCCAAAATTAGATCGATTATCTACAATTTCAATTTATTAGGCATGTGTTAGTCAATCCTTAAATTTCAAAGCTTGCGAATGAAGAAGGTGCGGGCGGATTTGCTTATGGCACATTTAATTTGTACTCGCAGACCTTAATTGATCAAATGTGTCAAAATGTTCATTTGCGTATGAGTTCATACTTTGATCTATAGCCTCTTGGATTAATCATGAGATTATTATATCTGTATGTCGAAGAATTTCCAACGATAACAGTTGTAATCATTCCCATCATGTCTCCATAATCTAGCATATCTTTTAGGGTGGTTACTACATACTTTTGACTTTCCCTGTAAGCTCCTTTAATGATTGCGACGGGAGTATCTGGGTTTCTATATTTTAGGAATATGTCCCTTGTATCCTTAAGTTGGTGTATTCGTTTCTTGCTTGCAGGGTTGTAAATAACAGTAACATAGTCGCCAAGAGCTGCAGCTTCGACCCTTTTAACAATAATATCCCAAGGAACCAATAAATCGCTCATACTAACTACCGCAAAATCAGTCATAAGAGGAGAACCAATTAGTGCAGAGCAGGAATTAAGTGAAGAAACTCCAGGAATGCATTCGACATAAATATCCTTTTCTGGATTCCAATTTTTGTCTGCTAATATTTCATATATAAGTCCAACCATTCCGTAAATCCCTGGGTCTCCAGAGGAAACAAGTGAGACTATCTTACCCGTTTCTGCAAATTCGATAGCTTGATTCGCTCTATCAACCTCTTGGGTCATAGGATATCTATAAACTTCCTTTCCCTCAATGAGATCTTCGATCAATGAAACGTAAGTATCGTATCCAATTATAACTTCGCTCTCAATTATTGCCTCTTTAGCTCTAAATGTCATATGTTCGTGGTTACCAGGACCTATACCCACAACAAATAACTTACCCTTTGCATCCACGGAGACCAAAATACCATATTAATAATATATTGTTATCTATAACGAGTTTAATCAGGTTAAATTAACTTGTGTTCTATAAGAATTGACTAACATAGGCTTGATAGCAGAACTATTGTTATCTATTCCATGATATAGATCTTGTCTTCAAATCCACGTAGAGGTTCCATAAGTAACTAGACTATTGTTGTCTAAATCAGAATAATTATCTTTTATTGCAAGAGTTTTGTATTGTCGAGATGTCCTAAATTACAGATTACGTCGTATAAATTTATTTTTAATTACGCATAACTTAACATATTTATAGACTGATATGATGCATAATTGTATTCACATTACGATTCCCGTGAATAAGTCTATAGTTCCTGTTCCCGAACTATCGGCAATATCCATCGGGGCTGCTGTCGTAATGTGAATCAATAACATAAATCGATGTTATAGGGTGGCTTTTACACAAATTAATGCTTGTTCTGTTACTAGTTTCGAATTAGGCGCAACTCGATTATGACCAATATCAATGGCTTGATAGGAGAAATAAGACAAAATTGTATGTCGTATCAAGCATTATGCGCAACCCTATTAACATGCATTAAACTTTTTCCATTAATTGTAAAAACTTAATCCCATATTTCCTATTAGTAGTAATATTCTAAATTTGAAATACCATGTTCCCTGACTTAATGGAGTTTTTGTCCATAAGTATCGAAATGTTTTGATTTTTAAATATTTTATAATTCTTTGTAGGGCGTATTGACCAATCTGAATCGTTTACATTAGATTTAATATTAGCAATACTGAAACCCCAGTTTAATTTGTAATATTATTAGAACATCAAATAAATAACCTTTTGACGGCTAGGTAACTGCTATTCTATGAATAATAATAAAAGAGGTTTTTACGAAAAGTATCGATCATATATTCTTCTTAATAAGAACATAATTGTATCAGGAATTCTTGCTTTTTTTTCTGGAGCTGCAGTTACACAAATATATTCACAATACAATAACAATCACCTTTTCAGTTCTGTGATTGCATTGACAACAGAATATGCAATTTACATACCATTATTCGCCTACCTATACTACAGAGACAATAGAGCGAAATACTTTGACCCGGTTACAGGAAAAAAAGATTCTTTGGCTATAAAAAAGGATATAAAGAAACTGCTTGCTGCATTTTCAATTTCAGAAATAGTTTATGCAATAGCTAAATTATTACTCCAATATGAATTACTAAGAGTATTGATGGAGCCTTATCAGGCATCTATGATCAGTTCCATTGTAGCATGGGTTTTTTATTTAGTGTCAATTAATGCCACTGTAAAAATGGTGAAACTTTTTAGGAAATAAGTCGGGTTGTAATCAGGGAAGTTTGGGTGAGTCAAAATTATCTAAAAAAATAATATTCACTGATATTGATGGAACTTTAATAGAATCTGTACCTACAAATTACGACCTGAGTCTGGATATTGTTACCGAAGTAAAAAAAATGAAGATACCCTTAATATTATGTTCGTCAAAAACAAGGCTGGAACAAAACAGGATTAGAAAATTGTTGGGGTTGAAGGACCCTTACATAGTCGAAAATGGCGGAGCAATCATAATACCCAATAATTATTTTTCTCGTTCTTTAAATGAAAAATCCAAAATTGAAGTTAATGACGAAGTTATCGGATTAGGGCTTGCCTCACAACAAATAAAAATCAAGTTGAATGAAATTAGAGATCGGCTTCATCTTTCTTTTAAGGGAGTCTCAGATTTGTCACTTGATGAAATCTCCAAGATAACTGGTTTAAATGCGAATACTCTGAAAGGGATAAAAAAGAGAGAATATGGTGAAACCATTTTGGTAATTGATCAGAAAGAAAAAAAAATGCTATGTGACGAAGTTGAAAAATTTGGATTAAGAGTAATCCATGGTGGTAGATTTTTTGACGTTACTGGAGGAAATGATAAGGGCTCTGCAATGAAAGTCTTAGTGGATTTATTTAAAAAACATTGTAATAACAATATCACCACTTTTGCCATAGGTGATAGCAGAAATGATGAGCCTATGTTTGAAATTGCCGATTTTCCAATGTTGGTAAAAAATCAGAAAGGCAAATGGATTGATACTAATATTCAGAACATTATTAAACTCGATGGAATCGGACCAAAAGGATGGAATAAGGCACTAGAAATAATTTCAAAGAAATAATTTGAGCCAGACATATAATTAATCCAAAGAAACATGTCTAATTACGCCTAATTATTTTATAGTTAAACATCACATTTCAATCTTCAACTTTATCAAGTTTTGTCCGCCTAATTTAGTTACTTCTACGAGGTCTTCTCGTTCTAAACGCTTGAGCAGCCTCCATAGACTCGTTTTTGGTAATATGAATTTTGTCCTAATCTCACTTTCAAATGCAGCTCCTTCTTTGTCAGCAAGAAAATAAAGTACATTTGCGTCGTCCTGTTTCAGATTCTTACGCTCGTTTATTTGATTGTGGACAAATTCTCGGAAACGGGTTTCAATATTCTCTGGTACACTGTAATTTCTATCAATGTCCATATTTTGCTCGTTACTAAATTCCTTGGAAGCTTGTTTTTCCACGGAATAGGTTTTTTCTTCTTTACTTGTTTTAGCAGTGAACTCGTTGGAAGATGTAAATTGATTCTGCTTAGAATTATTGGTTTTTTGGCTACTCCTTTTATAAAAGTAAAAAAAGCCACCAATTACTATAAGTGGGATAGCTAAATAATACATAATTGTCATGTCTAACATTGATTTTGGAGACTTACTCGAAACTGCCAATAATGCATATTTATAGGCTCCAGTATAGTTCCCATCATTAAATAATGAGCTCGCAGTGGATAAAAGTGGAGCCCCTTTTGAAGTATCCCAATTTTTCTTTTGCGCTTCATCCAATTCTAAAGAGGCTGATTGTATTGTCTTCTTTGCACTCTGGAAATCTCTAGCAAGTATTCTAGACATTTCTGTAGCATTGTTGCCCAGTTTTTCCGCTTCTACGAAGTTTCCAGTGTTTAATGCAATGACTGAATGGTTCAAATATTCTTTCGCTTTGTCTAGTTTAATTCCTTGGTTGTATTTCTCGGACATGGCAATTTCTATCTGAGCAGAATCGATGGCTATAGCCGCTTGGTCCCTCGTGCCAAAAAAACCAATTGAATAATTTATTGACACATTTCCTTCATTAAAGGCAAGTAATTCTTGAGTACCTAGTCTTCTAATCAATGTAGGCATTGTATTCCCTAAATCAGTAACTACAGCATCATTTGGCAACTTTACATTAAATGGATTGTAAGAATTTACAGAAAAAGTCCAAATGCCACTTCGTTTATCCACTAGATTAGGAGTCTCATAAGTGATTCGTATCTGTGTTGAATTTTTAGGTTCAATTGACAATTGATTAGATCTCGTATCTAGATGATATAGCAACTGGGTGCCGTTAAAATCATTCACAGTTAAACTTGTTATGTTTCCTCCCAATAGCTGTATTATTAGTGAATCTTTTCTCTCTGTGAATTTTACATCATGTTGAACTAGAACATTACCATTAGAAAAAATGCTCATGAATAGAGATGTAGTTGAGTATGTATTTTCTTCGCCGTTAATAGGATAGTTCCCTGCAAGTAACCCTAAGATAAACAGACTAATTAAAAGTAGCCGTGATACATTTATTGATTCAGATATCTTCAAAGGACGTATAACCAACACTACGACTACCTTAAGGAAAGGTTAGGCTACAAATCGATATAAGCGTTATGTGTTAAGTTTTACCAAATATTATTTTATTACGTAGTAGTATCTCAAGTTTCACTTATCATTTCTGATATTTGACTAACATTCTGGATTTCCAAGTACTTGTCCAGCTGGGAAGTCCTATATTGTTCTACCCATTTAAATTTACGCTGTAAGGTTGCAGTATATATTTTCGTCCAGTCGAGTCCGACGTAATCTGCCCAGGATTTAAATGTTCTAGGATCAATATAATTACGTAAGGAAGTTCCTAAATTATAATCCTTAGTTTCAATCTGTAATTTTAGTTGATACTTCAGCTTCTCTATGCGTTCCTCTGCTTTTCTTCGCTGAACTTCCCTCTTCCATTTTCTTTCGTCCAATTCCTTGCTTAATATGTTTATTTTTTCTTTCTTCTTTTCAACAGAGAGTTGGAATTTATCGAGTGCGATCCTGCTTGCAGGGTTATTAGGATCGACTCCCTTTTTGTGATTGCACGTAATTGCAGCTTTTAGGTTTGCAATTTTTGCGACATATATTTTCTTGGAGTCGGTGGAATTCTTGTCGACCAATATGACGGGTCTTTGTAGTGACTTCTTTACCACGTCAGTAGCAACGTAAGTTCTAAATACCTTGGCAGTTAGGAAAGGAAGATTCCTTCTATTTATCGACCTTAAAAAAGCATTTACTTTTGCCGAAGTAATCTCTTGAAAGATTTTTTCTTTATCATTTTTATTTTTCATAAAGAGGACAAGGTTTTCGTAGAGTCCTTTCGTATCCTCAGATGATACCATTATAGTCTTTTGCCAGGGAACACTATCTTTGCCTAAGAAATTAAATTCGATAGATAGATTACCATCTACTGACGGAAATTTAATATGCTCTACTCTCAATGTAGACGCTCCCACTGTGTCTGCTTCATCAGGGTCCTTCTCATCACCTACCCTCATTGCCAATTTATGAATTAAATAACAGACGGTTGCAACTTTCCTCTTGTAAATATCCCTTGAATTAATCATTCTCTCAATTATTTCCTTGTCGACCTTGTCTATGTAATTTTCTAATTTGTTTGCCTTATCGTACTTATCCCTATCATTATCTTGCCGAATTGATGCCGAGTCGTGAAGCCAAACATACTTTCGTTTATTTGTCAACTTCTCGATCCAGGTTGCCAACCAAGTCGAGCTGTGGTCGTGCACAATATTCTTCCATGGCCCCTCCGGCACTGGCGAATCCTCGCTTAGGTTTAATGTAACATCATTATGACTAACACGTGGTTTCCAAAGTCCCCTCAAGGGATGTTGACCTCGCCCCATAAAAATTCCTGGAGGCTCGACCAACCAATTTGCGACATCGACTTCGATATTGTCTACCTTTGCTTTTCCGTATATGGATTTCATCTTCTCTCGCTCAGCTTTTCTCTCAAGAGATCTTCTCTTCCTTTCCTCCTTCGGAAGCGACCTAAGCCTTTCCTTTTCGACCTCTTTTGCCTTAGACTCTTCATCCACCAACGAAAAAGCCTCGCTCATGTCAATTTCAGAAATGTTCTTTATTGATTGAAATCTGTCTGGAAGCAATTTTCTGAAATAATTAAGAAAATTAAGCTGGAAAACGGGGTCTTTGATATAATGTGTATCTTTTTTTTTGGCCCATGCATAAACGACCTCCTCCTGATCTCGGTCAAGAACTAGTCTATTACCCAAAATTGTTATAGCAATTCCTCTATGCACATGTGGGGGAGGAAAAGCTACACCATTGTGCTCAAGGTGCTTCCATCTATGGTTTCGACCAAAATTGGGCTTGTCCATATGGTATTGATAAATGGCCTACCAAACCATTCTTAAACTTTACCAGAAGAGAAAAATCCCAAAAAATGTCCAATTCTTGATTTCTTCTAACAAGATCTTAAAGTATAAATTTTTTTCTAAGAATATATTGTACATGATGGACTCTTACAAGTTAAGTAGACTGCCAGTACATTGCACTTACGAAATTTCAGATCTATCTCAGGTTCATGGTGCAGTTGAAAATATCATAAAAGTTTACGTTCAAAATATGGATGCAAAGGATTTTAGTTACCGGATTTTGCTCCCACGAAATCCTGATTCCACTTATAGTTCGATTGCAAAAAAAATAGGACTTGCGACTCAAGCAGAATTGTTGTTGTCCTTTAAAAAAATCCATGTAAAGCCTCGCATACGTGAAATAAGATACCTTCACGACGAAAAACACTATGGCTGGTTGTTTTTGAGTGAGAATTTGGCAGATGAAATTTGATCGAACTTGGTCAAGATTTCTTAAATTGTTCAGTACCATATGGTACCTGTAATTTCATAATGTTACTTGTAACTACCGAAATTACAATACCTATGAGAAAACCGCCTACTAGATCGATTATGTAGTATTGATGTAACATCATTTGGGAAGCGCCGACCGTCAATGGATAGAACCAGATGACTTTCGAGGCTATCAAATTTCTTTTTGACAATACCGATCCTACCATATATGTGAAGGCAGTCATTGATGCAAAATGGATTGAAGGGAATGAAAAATCCTGCGCAGATGAAATAACACTATCATTTTCTAGACTGAATCCATTTGGCAATCGAGGCATGCTTTCGAATGGCGGGGGTCTCTTTTGACTCACGATAGGCTTCATATAAGTTAGTGATATTGACAGTATGACGATCGTTATCATTATTATCATGCCCATTTTTCTAGTTCTTCTAATTATGGTAAAAATTATCGAAATTATTATGATATTGACTACCTCGCCAAAAACAGCTATTGCTATTAGAACGTAAATACTACTTTGGTTAAATCTTAATTTATTAAAAGTATCTAGCGTTATTTGATTTATGGTCTCAAATGCACCTACATAGACCAAAAATGTTACTATTATAAAACTTCCTAGGAAAAAAATAAAGCTTGAAGATCGAATGAATAGCATGAAAATTGTTATTTATTCATCGTTAAAGGAAAAACGTTTAGTGACAAGTAATGTCTACCTTTAATCACAATGACAGTATTGAGCCCTGGGGTTTACGATCCTATTGCCTTGACATAACAATTAGTAAGGCATTGATTCTTCTTTCATTTTCTGGGCTGATTCGGGATCCCTTTCTAAGTAATATTTCACCATACCAACTTTCAGTACCTTTAGCGATAATAACGCACATTTTATCCTTGCAGGTCCAAGATTTGTAAGACCAATATTTTCCAATATGTCCTCCTTCTTTAGTTCCTTGATTATTTCCAATTCTTTCCCTATTACCATTTCCGTGAGCATTGAAGCACTAGCCTGGCTTATTGCACATCCCCGGCCCTCAAACTTTATATCCTCAATCTTGCCCTCATTTACTTTCATGTGTATATCAATCTCGTCCCCACACAATGGATTGCTATCATGAACACTGACGTCAGACATATCTAACTTGCCTTTATTTCTAGGGTTTCTATAATGATCTAAAATAATTTCTCGATAAATATCATCACTCATATCTTAAATATCCTCCTCGCGTCATTTAGGGCCTCAACTAATTTATCTATATCTTCTGGGGTATTATAAATATAAAAACTTGCCCTAGAAGTAGCTGACACATCTAGCCTTTGCATGAGAACTTGAGCGCAATGATGTCCAGATCTGATCGCAATTCCTCGATCGTTCATTATGGTGGCAAGATCATGCGGATGGATATCGCCTATATTAAAAGCAATTACTCCGCCACGATCCTTTGGATCCTTGGGACCATATATTGTGATTTCTTTAAAAGTTGACATTAATTTAATGGCGTATTTGGTAAGAAAGACCTCATGGTCACGTACATTTTGCATTCCAATCCTACAAAGGTAATTTATGGCAGCACCAAATCCAATCACGCCGGCAATGTTTGGAGTACCCGCTTCAAACTTGTAAGGCAGATCATTATAACGGGTGCTTGTCTTAAATACTTCCTTGATCATGTCTCCGCCTCCCATAAATGGGTGCATATTTTCTAATATTTCCTTTTTGACGTACAGGACTCCTACTCCAGTTGGCCCAAGCATTTTGTGGGCAGAAAAAGCCAAAAAATCACAATCAATATCTTGGACGTCTACAGGCATATGAGGCACAGACTGTGCACCATCTACAAGCACAGGAATATTTTTGGCATGTGCGGCCCTTATGATTTTCTTTATAGGTATTATAGTACCAAGTACGTTAGACATGTGGCTTAGGGATATCAGCTTCACATTTCCCGATTCAATTTTTTCAAATAGGTAGTTTAGTTTAAGAAAACCCAAGTCATCAAGTTTAACATAATCCAAGGTACAATGTCTTTCTTGGGACAAGATCTGCCAGGGTACGATATTGCTATGATGTTCCAGTTCAGATATTAATACAACGTCATTTTTTTTCAAATTGTTTCTTGCCCAAGAATATGCTACGAGGTTGATTGATTCTGTAGTATTTCTTGTAAAAATGATCTCTTCAACACTCCTTGCATTGATGAATTTAGCAATTTGTTCTCTAGATTGCTCGTAAGCAATAGTAGATTCTTCAGCAAGCTGATAAACAGCCCTATGAATATTGGAGTTAAGATTTGAGTAATAGTTTGTTATAGCATTGATGACTTCTAATGGTTTTTGCGTTGTTGCAGCATTGTCCAGATAAGTGAGGTCTTTATCCGCCATCATTTTCCTCTTCAATATGGGAAAATCCTGCCTTATTGAGTAACTATCGAGGATACTTTTTTGCAATACAACGTATATTCCAAAATTACAGATATAAACTTAAATTAATACTAAAATGTCAGAGAGGTGATAACTCATTTACATTCTTAATGAAGATGAAAAGCTGAAACTTTGCGGCTTGTTTCATAATTAATGAATTTGTAATAGGGTTATCCTTTATACTTATTATGGAATGTGGTCAAAGAAATTGTATGACTTTTCTTCCCACCCGCAAACTATGATTAATCCTAATTTAATTGAGCTAAGCCCATGAATTTATTTTTTTCTAAACGGAATAGTATCATACTCTAATTTGCAAAGGTATTGTCATTATGACCAAATTGTTATTATGAGCAAATAATCTAGTTTAGCACGAGAAAATTGTGCACGTTTATCATGACTATTACTGAAATAAGTAATTAAATTTTAAAGTCACATGTATAGACTATACCATTTGTTCGGCTACATCATGATATAACATCAATAGCCATATCATTCTCAAATTAGTAAATCGTGTAATTACTCATTTTGAAAAGGATTAAGATGAATTTGTCTCAATTTCACGAAGTTTTGGACCAAACATATAAAGATCTTCGATATGTTTTATCTTTCCCTTTGTTATTTTAGTTAATTGATGGATATAATATAGACTTTTATGCAAATAATTTGCAGGCAATATATCCAACATTCTTGA
The DNA here is from genome assembly GCA_963703885.1 of uncultured Nitrososphaerales archaeon. Taxonomy (GTDB): domain Archaea; phylum Thermoproteota; class Nitrososphaeria; order Nitrososphaerales; family Nitrososphaeraceae; genus TA-21. Next base: position 39,272 of record CAVPGE010000029.1, on the reverse strand, counting down.
GGATAGTACTTTTCCTTTCCTGTCTGTATCGAAAAGTATTATCACCCTGTTGAAATGTTCCAGTATGAAATCAGCAAATCTGATAATCCCTCTAAAGCTATTTAGCACCAATGCATTTCCGGTATAACCGAGAAATCTCAATGCTCCAAGGTCTCTTTTGCCCTCTACAACCACGACCGATCCAAGGCTAGACTCGTAATTTAGGGATTCGATAAACTTTGATAACTTAAGCAAAAAAATATCTTCGTTCATATTTCACTACCGATACTCATCTAAATGAATTTTTCCTTCAAGTTTTTGACCTGCCATTATCCAGTTATCGAACTTTTTCTAAAATGCATACTGTTATAAAATGAATTCAGCGCTCACAACATTTGATTAACTGATTATATTCGAAATTTAATCACTTAATGACTAAGGCAAGTCATTTAAATCCTAAACTCAAGTTTTAGCAAGACTTAATTTTCCATTTGTTTAGATATTGCATATGATAATTACTTCGCTTCTGATGAATATAGGCGGATCGGAGTGGATAATTATCGGCTTGATGGCTTTATTTCTGTTCTTTGGATCCAAGAAATTACCTGAATTTTCAAGAACTGTGGGAAAGGCCATTGGAGAGTACGAAAAAGCTCGTAATTTTACAAAGAGTGAAGTGCTTTCGCAAATAAATCCCGAAAATAATAAAGCTGTGTATTCTGGTCCTAGAATTGAAGGACCGCTCCAAACTGAGAGACAAAAATTGGAAAAAATTGCTCAATCGCTAGGAATTTCATACAGCGGAATTAACGACGAAGACTTAAGAACGTTAATACTCGAAAAGATGAAAAAGTAGTTTTCTTCAAAAGAATATGTTCAAGCTCTGTTCAAGCTTTAAATAGTTGATTTTTTTCTCAAATCTTAATGTCTGAATTAAAAGACTCGAATCCATTCGAGGTAGCGCTTACACAGCTCGAAAATACTGCAAAACTGATGAACCTGGATAAAGGATTGCATGAGGTTTTAGCTCATCCAAAAAGAGTACTTACTGTATCTCTTCCGATTAGATTGGACAACGGTGACATCAAGGTTTTCACAGGGTATAGGTCACAACACAACGATGCTCGGGGACCTTTCAAGGGTGGAATTAGATATCATCCTCAAGTTACAATCGATGAAGTTAAGGCATTATCAATGTGGATGACCTGGAAATGTGCTGTTGCAAATATTCCATATGGGGGTGGAAAAGGTGGCATCATATGTGATCCCAAGAACATGTCCGTTGGTGAATTAGAGAGAATGACAAGAAGATATGCATACGCAATATCTGATATTATTGGTCCACATACAGATATCCCTGCGCCTGATGTTTATACTACTGGAAGGGAGATGGCTTGGATTATGGACACATATTCGGCGGTTAAGGGCAATTTTGTTCAACCCGAAGTTATAACCGGTAAGCCAATACCAATAGGTGGTTCATTAGGTCGTGCCGAAGCAACTGGAAGAGGATTATCTATCACGGTTAGAGAAGCAGCAAAGAAATTGGGCGTGAATGTCAATGGTGCCAAGGTCGTAGTACAAGGATTTGGAAATGCGGGCCAGTTTGCAGCTCACCTTCTAGAAGAACAAGGTGCGAGCATAATAGCAGTAAGTGATTCCAAGGGTGCTATTTCGAATAAGGACGGAATAAAGGTATCGTCAATAAGGAAACACAAGGAAGATAGCGGCTCTGTAGTAGATTATGCCAGCAGCAAATCGATCACAACAGAAGAACTTTTAGAAACAGAATGTACTATATTGGTTCCTGCGGCTTTGGAAAACCAGCTTAATAGGAATAACGCAAGTAAAATAAAAGCAAAAATAGTAGCGGAAGCTGCAAATGGACCAACTTTGCCAGAGGCAGATGAGATTTTTTTCAAAAATAATGTTATGGTGATACCGGACATTTTAGCTAATGGTGGAGGTGTTACTGTATCATATTTCGAATGGCTTCAAAATCTGCGAAGAGATTATTGGACTGAAGAAGAGGTAAATAATAGACTTGATGCAAATATAACAAGGGCTTTTGCCGATGTGTATGCTACTCACCAGAAACATAACGTAGACATGAGGAAGGCGAGCATGGTGGTAGCAATAGACAGAGTGGTCGAGGCCATAAATATTAGAGGCTTATGGCCCTAACTTAACTTTTTAATAATATATTTTAATAACACACGCAATATCAATAAATCCTACGCTTTACAAATTAATTAACTATCTCTTTTCACTCATTCTGTAGAAAACGAATGCCCACAAGAACAGCTTTTGGTTACATTCGGATTGTTGATTTTAAAGCCCGATCCCATCAAGCTTTCTATATAATCAATATTTGCTCCTTTTAGGTACTTTTGGCTATAGCTGTCCACTATCATGTTTACTCCATTTTGATTTATTATCGAATCATCATCGTCGGCTTTTTCTTCAAATCCCATTCCATAAGAAAGTCCAGAGCAACCCCCGCCTGAAACATACACCCGTAAATACAAGGTCTCTTTATTTTCCTGCTTCATAAATTCACCTACCTTCTCTGCTGCCTTCGGTGTTATCGTAATTAATTCCGCTTGTTGTGTACTTTCCATCATAATCTCTATGTATTCAAAATATAATAATGTTTTGAATTAGCATCTTTAGTATAGAATTCATCCTAAAAAAATAAAATATTAAAATTGGAAGGCTAAGTTTGTAGATATTTATAATCTATTTAAGGGAATCTTTAGTTCTGGCCCATTTCGCAATAGTTCCTGCTGCAGTTGCCCAGGTTATCACAGAATGATACACAGGTACGTGCGACTCTTCAATTTTTCTAGATATTTTTTCTGTAAAAGGGCCACCCATTGCGCCAATCAGGATTGGTTTCCTCTTTTGTCTTTGAAAGTCAGCTAGGATGTCAACAATGGTTTCTTCCAAAGGATCGTCTTGGAATACAAACCATGGCATTATGATATCCACATTGGGATCATCCATAAATGCCTGAATTGCGAACCTGTAGTCGTCCGCGTTAGCTGACCCGGTAATATCACATGGATTTCCAATTACATACGTAGCCGGATAGTGTTCCTTTAACTTTTTCAATGTTTCATCGGTTAGCTGAGCTACCTGTAGGTTCAATCTTTCAAAATTGTCAATTGCAGCAATGATCGGACCGGCTCCGTTTGTTATCATTGCCACAGAATTTCCTTTAGGGATGGGTTGCCATGATAAAGCCTTCAACGACGCAGTTAATTCCTCGTAGCTATCGACCGAAATGATGCCAGTTTGATCGAACGCACCACTAATTACGGCAAACGTTCCACCTAAAGAACCAGTATGTGATGCCGCCTGTTTTGCGCCCCTCAAAGACCTACCATTTTTGAACACGACAATTGGTTTTCCGTATTTCGCAATAACTTGCTTTGCTGTATTCATGAATTTACGGCCATCTCCAAACCCCTCTACATATAGGCCAATTACGTCGGTCTTTGTATCCTCTGCTAAATATTGGATCATGTCTGCCTCGTCTACATCCGATCTATTGCCATACGAAATCATTTTGCTTAAACCAAAGGCGTCTGCAGTTTCCATAAATGCAATACCTACTGTTCCACTTTGAGATAGGAAAGCGACGTTACCATTCCTTGGTCTTATCATCCTATTATGGCCTTGGAAGGCACAATCAATGCGATTTTCACCATTAAAGATTCCAATGCAGTTGGGTCCAATGATTCTAACTTTAAGCTCGCGAGACAAATCCTGTACTTGTTGTTCTATTGCTGCTCGTTCTCCACCCAACTCCTTGCCTCCTCCGGAGATGACTACCATGTTATGGATATCCTTTTCCCCACATTCTTTCAATAAATCTGGAACGAATTTTAGATCGACTGTAACGATCACAAGGTCTACAGGTTCGTCTATTTCCGAAAGGCTTTTGTATGCTTTTATTCCCATAATTTCGGGATATCCCTTTGCATTTACAGGATATACTTTACCCTTATATTCATGCTTCACAAGACTTTCCAATACCGAATTACCTACCTTTCCTGGTTCGGGGGAGGCGCCAATCAAGGCAACTGAACCTGCATTAAAGAACATATCCATAAAACCAGAGTCTGGTTGAGCTTTTGAAATTGCGTCTTCCAGTGGCTGATCTTTGAGTATTATTTTTGCATCTACCACATAGTAATTATCTGGATATACTATGACTGGATTGAAATCGATACTCTCAAATTTACCTGCTAGATCAGTTCCGAGTGAGCCTATCTTGACTATGGCGTCACTCAGCATATCCAGATCAATAGGTATCGCGCCTCTGAATCCTTTCAGAATTGCCTTACCTTTCAAGCTCTCTACCATTTGAAGTGCAATACTTTTATCTACTGGTAAAATTCTAAATACAACATCCTTAAAGAGTTCAGTGTATATTCCACCAATACCTACCATGATGCATGGACCAAATTGTGTATCATTCTGCAATCCTAAAATAAGCTCTACTCCCGGAGGTATCATTTTTTCTAGTAAAATCCCTTTAACATCATATCTCGACTTGAGTCTAGAATACATATCTTCAAACGTGTTTTTTACCTCATCTTCAGTATTTAGGCCGACCTTAACACCTTGAACGTCTGTCTTGTGCAAAATGTCAGGTGATACAATTTTTGCTACTAAGGGAAACCCGATCTCCCGGGCCTTAGCAATAGCTTCTTCCGGACTCGTAACTAGTGCAAAGGGAGGGACGCTTATTCCATATTCTTTTAGAATTTCCTTTGATGAATCTTCCGTAACTACCTTTGGATTTCCTTTTGCCGAATTTATTAAAACATTAATTTTATTCTTGTCTACCATTTTAGGAATAGAAAAAAGCTATAATGGTTTTTTATTAACTTTACTCAAATTTGATATAAATGGTATTAAGAATTCTTCGGCTTTAGCCTATAATGCTTTGTAAAATCGCATTTACAAATTTTTATTTGTAAGTATCTTCAGATGTTCCAAAATATAACTAAAAAAATTAAGAGAAGTCAATAATGAATTTATCATACCCCTATTTTTGGGCAGTGTCTGCTGGAAAAGTTCGTCATAAAGAGATAGAAAATCTGAGCCCTTCGCTGTAATCCGGTATTGATATCCATTTATGTTGCATGTAGACGAAACCAATTCTGACTTCATCATTTCTTGAAGAAATTTTTTCAGATCTTGCTCGCATCCATACTGTTGAAAAGTATAACATAAAACATTAAAATCACAAGAAGGATTAGATATTCTTAGTATTAAGGATATTAGATCTAGTTTTTCTAGACACACAGAGATGAAATACACAGAATGAATAAAAAGATCGTCAATAACTATTATGGTAAATGAATCTCATTTTACAGTATTTTTCTTACGCAGAATATCCAAAAAAATATGCAGCTATTTATTACTAGTTATTTCTGAAAGACAATTCCCCATAATCAAGGTAAATCAAAAAGGTAAATAGTGAATTGGGAGCAGATAATTCAATTATTCATAGACTTACCGTAATTGGCTTTAGCTGATTCATCCATCTTGGCAGTTCAATATATTCCATTTCTTCGCAACCATCTAAACTTTCAAAAATTATATTATTTTCATACAATCTTATTCCGGAAATTCAAAATAAGTGTTATAATTAAAATGCGTGGATATTGTTTATTTTATAGATTCTATAAATTAAGCAGAATTTAACGGCATTACAATACCCATTATTATAGTCATACATTTTCCCGATTTTGTACTGAGACATCATTAAAAATTTCATTTATTTGCGATTACTATTATTGCTCCCCCAAGCAACTCCTTTCGCATTTCAACTGCATTAAATCTTCGTGACAATAATTCATACAATAATGCATTTCTGGGCCATCTTAAATAAGTCCCGTATAGTGTTTTGAATTTAAGCCCACTTTTGCCAGATACTATGTAAGCCAAGATACCCAATATGTGCTTTAGATAAAATGACACCAGTGACCTGGCGAGACTATTATCAGGTTTTCCCAAATCAACAATGATAAATTTACCATTCTTTCTTAAAATTCGGTGTGATTCGCTTATCGCATCTTCCAGACATATGGCGTCCCTTAGGGAATATCCACACATAACCACATCAACACTGTTTTCCCTGAAAGGCATGTGTTCAAAAACGCCGCAAGACAAACCGTAATAATTTTTCAAGTCTATTAATTTCTTGGCATTTGCAAGCATTTCGAGAAGCGGATCATACATTATTACACTAATATTTCCATTCATCTCTCGCAGCGCCACTTTAGTCATATTGCCAAATCCGGAACCAGCGTCTACTACAAAGTCTCCCTTACTAATCCCACTTGAGATGCCAATATTCCTATACTTCGAGCCCTGCCCAAGCGATATCACGTTGTTTACTCTGTCGTATACCGGAATTATCTCTCTTAAGACGCCAATCACTTCTTTCCAATAATTTTGGCCTAATCCAGACAATCAAATTCACAACACTATTGCATATTATTAATTTTGGTTACACTTTCACCCTAAAATGTCAACTAAGGCTGAAACATCCACTTCATAAGCTTGATATGTAACTGCGACGAATATGATTATGATTGTCATCTTCGAATGAATTTATTTGTCAAGATTGTGGCACGCTATTGATTCACAGCAATCCTACTACATTGGATAGCATGAAGGACGTACATAATCAATTATGTTCTGTAAAAAGGCAAAATATTACGGTTTCGCCTAAAATTGTAAGCAAACCAACTCCAACAAAGCCATCCCTAGCCCCTTCCACGCCTACCCCAGCTACCTTGCCACCAGCCTCAGAACAAAAATTAGAAGTATCAACAGGAGGAGGACCAACAACTTTTTCTCTTAGTGGAACTGGTACCAGCTACTCTGGAGTAGAAGGACCAATCGACAAAGACTTCAAATCAAAACGCCAAGTAACTGGGAAATTCCAGGGAATTAATGTATGGGGTCCAATAGACCCACCGGGTCAACTAGGTGTTTGGGGAACAGAAGTGTGTGTTGACTTTGATATCTGCGTTGCCGATGGGGCCTGCATCGAAGCATGTCCAGTTAACGTCTATGAATGGCTGGAAACACCGGGACATCCTGCATCAGAAAAGAAACCATTCATGATTAGAGAGAAGGATTGTATCTTTTGTATGGCGTGCGAAAATGTTTGCCCGCCACAATGTGTGAAAATATTCCAAAAGGGTTAGTAATTTATCTCAGATTTGGGAAAAAAGTACAAGATAGTAGCTACAGGGGGAACATTTGATGTATTACACTCTGGACATTACAAACTCTTGGAAAAATCTTTTGAAATTGGAGAACATATAATTATTGGTCTCACATCAGATAACTTCGCGTCAAGATCAGGCAAGACATTGGTTAATAATTATTTTAAACGTAGGCACAAACTAAGGAATTTTATAGACGAAATGTTTGGGGAGCAAAATTACAGGATTAGTAGGTTAGAAAATTTTTATGGCCCCACTGTAATATCAAATGACGTTCAGGCTATAGTTACCAGCGCAGAGACTATGTCCAACGCAGTAAAAATTAATGAAATCCGCGTTAGAAACGGTTTTCCTGAGATGAAAATAATTAGCGTTACCATGGTAAGGGCACAAGACGGAAAAATTCTGTCATCAAAAAGAATAAGGTCTGGAGAAGTCGACAAGTTTGGGAGTGTTTGCAAAGCTAAGCCATAATATTGCTAGAATTTTGATTTTTAAGCTTAATCTGTTTGATTCATGAATATGCTTTATGCATTATCTCTACGTCATTTTTATTAACTGTAATCTCTGATATTTCATATTTTCCAAAAATTAATCCCTTAACTAATTGACTTAGCTTGCTTGCATTTCGGTCGTCTTTCATTATTACTGAATGGCAAGACTTGTCTTTCAGCATCAAAACGACTTCATTTTTTATTAGAGCAACTATCCCTATAACATACATTAGTCTTTCCGTATCTGGATGAAGCATACTCGAAAGTTTTTCAGCCTCGTACGAATCTAGGCAGGTAAGAATTAAATTCATGTTACTGTCCAATCTCAAATCACTGGTTATACATAAATTTAGGTACCATGTCTATTGCTTTTTCTCGCTTTCTTTGAAACTCTGATAAGAATGTGGTTGTGCTCTTCGTAAGATCATGTTTACACTCTCCGCAGAGAAGGTTACCTCCTCTACACTCCAACTGTCTTTCCATTGATTCTTTTGGACTATCATACAAATATTTCAAATATGAAAATACAGGACATCGGTCGGGATTGCCTCCAAGCATCCTCTGAAGAGACGTCGTTGGCTGACCGCCAGTAAATGCTTGAGATACTTTTCTACTTGCTTCTTCTTGGGTGTCAGTTGTGAATATAGCAGTTTCCGGCTTGGACGAAGACATTTTCCCAACTTGTTCTAAAGATGGAAGAAACTTACTGTGTATTTGTGCTGGTTTATAATATCCCATCTTTTCAGCTACATCCCTCGTCATTCTCCAATATGGATCTTGATCTATTGCAGCTGGTATTAAGACAGGCGTGTTTTGACCTTCGATAATTGACGGAAGAAAACATGGCACGGCTTGGATTGGAGGAAATCCTATCATTCCTATGTTAGTTGAGCCATTAAATCCAAAGACGGCACGAGCTGTTGAAAACGTTATTCTTTTGGAAATTTCCAAAGCAGTCGGATAAAGAGAACTAATGTGTTTTGTATCTACAATTATTTTAGTTCTTTTTGAATTAAAACCTGTTGCAATTATGTCCAGAATATTTTCTGATACATATTTTTCAATCTCTTTTCGGGAATTTTTCCCATAGAGAAATTTTTCATCATCAGTTAGCTGAAATAAAAGATTTGAATCGAATTCATCCTGTAAGTATTTGGTAAATAACCAGGGCATTAAATGGCCCAGATGTACCATTCCTGAAGGACCCCTGCCCGTGTAAAGATAAAATTTTTCCTTATTTTCAAACTTATCTAATATCCAGTCAAAATCACGGTGCGAGAAAAAAAATTCCATGGAAATCATAGGATGAATATTGCCCAGTAACTTCTTCATTTTAGAAATCAATTCTAATGTTATTTTGGTGGTACCGAATTTTTCTATTAATTTGTCATAATCGACTGACCCCTCCACGTTCCAGGGAGTTACTTCAAATTTAATTTCTTGATCGATTCGATCTTTGTTGGACATTTAAAGTAAAGCGAGATCAATTGCTCATTAAACGTTTAAAAAGTCTTGCTCCACTGTTTGGTTAATTACTATATGTCTGGTCCCAATTTACATGAAATGGAAAAAAAAATCTTAGTAGCCTTGTACACTAATGACAACATTCTAATTGAGAAATTACCATCAATAACAAATTTAGCAATCGATCAAGCAAGACGCGCCATTGAATGGCTAAAATTTAAGGGTCTAGTGACTACTTTTGAAGAAGAGGACGTTAGAATATTTATAGACAGTGGGAAGGAGACTAAGCTTCCTGAGAGAATGTTAATCGATCTGATGGTTGGGAGAGGACAAATGGCAATTTCCATCAAAGACTTTGTCGGGTTTATGCCATTTCCAAGACAAGCTCTAAATGCTGCTATACACCATGCGATAAAAAATGGATGGATAACAAAAGAAAATGGAATTATAAAGACCAGTGGCAGCTTCAACGAACTTTCAGATCAGGAAAAGCTTCTTAAGAAAATTTCGGAAAATAATGTGATTTCGGTGGCTAATCTGAATAATGACGAAATGAAAGCACTTGAGATATTAAAAAAGAGACCAAACTATGTAATAGAAAAGAAGGAGAAAAAAGTATTAGCCCGTTTAACTGAGAACGGTAAAAATGTTGCTTCCACATTAAATACTGAAACTATGGAAATGACTGTAAGAGTAACTTCTGAATTGATATCAAGCGGTAAATGGAAATCTTCAAGATTTAGTCATATCGATGTTGGTGCAGACGTACGCAATTATCCATTTGGTAGAGTACATCCCCTAATAGACCTGTTTAACGAAATAAGGGAAATTTTCGTTTCCATGGGATTTTCGGAAATAGATGGTAATGTTATTCAGTCATGTTTTTGGAATTTTGATGTCCTATTTACACCACAAGACCATCCTGCTAGAGAGATGCAAGATACGTTCTACCTAGATGGTGACATTAGGCCGAATCCCCCAGAGCAAATGGTTATAGAAAATGTATCTAAATTCCACACCACCGAATGGAAATATGATTGGAAGAAGGAAGAGTCTGATAAATTAGTTCTCAGGACCCACACCACCCCAGTTACAATACAATATCTTGCTTCCCATTCCTCTGAGGAATTAATGATCTTCTCAATCGGTAAGGTATTTAGAAATGAAAAAATGTCTTACAAACACCTCATGGAATTTCATCAAGTTGAAGGTGTTGCCAATGCAAAAGGGTTGAATTTAAGGCACTTGATGGGTTTACAAAAAACATTTTACTCCAAATTGGGCATAAAAGATGTCAAGTTTTGGCCAACATACTTTCCATACACAGAACCATCATTACAGTCAATGGTTTATGTGGAGAAAATTGGTAAATGGGTAGAACTCTTTGGTATGGGAATATTCAGGCCTGAAGTTACTCATTCAATAGGGATATCAAACAATGTACTAGCTTGGGGAGGGGGTTTGGAAAGAATTGGTATGCTAAGATACGGGTTGGATGATGTTAGGGAATTTTATGACAATAAGCTTTCTTGGTTAAGGAACGAAGTAATATGCCGGTAGTTGATTTTCCATTATCTGAAATTCCTAGACACTTTCCATTGCACAAAATAGATGAGGTAATTGATATGTTACCTTTCATTGGTCTTGATATTGAAGGAACAGATGACACCGTTATCAGATTAGAATATAGTCCAAATAGACCTGACTTTTCAACTTATTTCGGAATTATACGGTCTTTACGTGGTATGTTAGGATATGAAAAAGGACTACCCAAAATTACCGTATTAAAAAGAAATGATCATAGAATTGCAATAGACAAATTAACACGGACAGTTAGACCCTACTTCCAAGGACTAGTAGCTATGAGAAAAAATCTTGATAGTGAAACTATTAAACAGCTCATATTGATGCAAGAGGATCTCCACAACGGTATTGGAAGGAGGAGACTAAAAGCTTCAATAGGATTCCACGATTTTGACAAAACCAAATTTCCCCTAAAATATACTGCTGTAAAATCTGATAAAGCCTCATTCGTACCACTAGGATGTGATGTGAAGCGGTCTCTTGATGATATCTTAAACTTAACCGAAATAGGTAAAAAATACAGACATTTACTAGAAGGTAGTAATTATTGCCCAATTATAATGGATAAGTATGATGATATAATATCATTTCCACCCATAATTAATAGTGAGTTAACCCGAATCAACATCAATACTAAGAATATATTTGTAGAAATCACTGGAATTTACCAACATTCAGTTGAAGATATGACGGCAAATATCACTTACACTTTGTGTGACATGGGTTTCCAAGTTGAAACGGTGTTAGTTTCGAAGTCAAATGAGGAGCAATATTGTCCCCATATAGTAGACAATAAGTTCGAAAATATATCAGTTGATTATGTGAACTCGCTTTTAGGACTAAGCTTGGGTCCAAATGACATGATAGAGTACTTAAGAAGATGTAGGTTAGACGGGTTGTTTGCCGGCAACAAACTACAGTGTGTTGTTCCCAGATTTAGAACAGATATTTTAAATCCCATTGATTTAGTAGAGGAAGTAGCAATAGGTTACGGTATTTTCAATCTCGAACCACTAATGCCGCGACATGAAGGCTCTGGTAGCAAGAGCGCAACTACCAAGATTTTTGATAAACTGAGGCAGGTATTGATTGGAATGGGGTTGATTGAAAATTTAAATTTTACACTTAGTAACGATACTGTCCAAAATGAGTTTCTAAATAAGACTGACAAATCAAATGAAATAAGGGTAAATAATTCGAAGAGCCGAGAATATGAAATTTTGAGAGAATCTCTATTGCCTTCGTTAATTAGATCTTTGTCGCGCAATGTACATGAACCATATCCACAGCGATTATTTGAAATTGGTAAAGTTTTTATGAATGATCAAGTATCTGAGCGCTGGCATCTTTGCTGTGTATGTGCTCACAGCAATTCAGATTACACCGAAATAAAATCAATACTTCAAACTACTATGAACGTAGGATTAGACATAAAAATTGATACCGATGCCGTCAGAGATGATACTTTTATCGAAGGTAGATCAGCGGTTGTTACAACATCAAACAAGTCCTTTGGAATAATAGGTGAAATATCTCCATTAGTTATAGAGAAAAACAAAATCAGGGTACCCATATCTGCGTTTGAGTTAGATTTAACTACTTTGGTGAGGATATAGCTATTATTTTTATATTTGTCTGCATATAAGTGAGCACCAAGAACTTTGTCGATGGATAAAGTAGTGGTGCCCCGTAGAGAGTGCACTAAGAGTAGTACATTTAATGTACGGCTATCAATGAATAGATGTGGGTCAGATACGGGGTACAAAATTTTTTTATATTAGATCTATGAATTCATGAATACGACTCATTAGAGATTTACGTCATTCCGCTTGATTTTGAACGCTAATTCAAAATCAGGAATAAGTTTGGGCAAAAATTGAGACGCTCGATGAAATAACTTAATTAGATATTAACGTTTTACATTTAGCCTCCAAATCCAATCGAACGACACGCATATTTTTTAACACATATTTTTAGCCGAGGGTATAATGATTCTAATATCAATTATTGACATTTTTACCATATTCGGAACAATATTTATTATGATGCTACGAAACTTTTTAAATTTTGAAGCTAAAATGACCTCTAATTCGATAGTTTAAAACAATAACACTATCCTTTTCTGACTTCGGTTATGGATTTTATAACAAGGTCTCTTAATTCTAGTGATAGAGAAAATTGCATAATTGTCTCATCTGGATTTGAAAACAAATTTCTTCTAAATTCTGGATTAATCGCGGCTTTTTCAAATAGGCGAGAAAGTGACTCAGAATCTTTATCCACAAAATACTTCTCAAAATTAATGTTATTTAATTTTATTTAGAGAAAAACTATTATGAACACCAGAATTGAAATAGTCTGTGAATGAGCATTTAGTGCTCAAAGATAGGATCAAGTGGACTGAAGACACTTCGAGGGTAATACCTGTAAAAGAGACTTTGCGAAAAGTCATTCCAATTGCCGATATGATTGGTATAACGCGCATTGCAGACATTACTGAAATGGACGTATTACGGATTCCAAATTATTCTGTTGTTTTACCAGGAACTGAGGACTATATTTGGGTTTACAGCGGAAAAGGGGCTACGAAGCTACATGCAAAAGCAAGCGCTCTAATGGAAACAGTCGAGAGATATTCTGCACTTCCCTCTAGTGGTCATAAGAAAATGATTTCTGGAACATTTGAAAAGCTATCAAAAAATTATGACGTATTGCATCCTTCTGATGTGGTGGAACCAATGGCATTTGAGTTCAATGACGACATGGACATGGACTTTATAGAGGGCTATGATATTGCAAACAATGAAGAAATTTTAGTGCCAGTGCCACTTGCATTATTTAGATATACTCCAAGGCCGCCCACGGTTAACCCTTATTCACTACATCATACTAATGGTCTTGCATCGGGTAATGTAATGGAGGAGGCAATTTGCCATTCGCTGTGCGAAGTAATAGAAAGGGACGCGGCTAGCTTGGCAGAATTAAGAGCAAGCGCGATTCCTTTTCATATCCTAAAGAGTTTATCAAGTTATTTCATTCGTAAGGGATATAAAATTGAAGCAATAAAATCAGCGGATTTCGTGGATGATTATACGATTTTCCCGGACGTGGAATGTTTTGGAATAGAATTTCCAGCTTGTCAAGATCTAATTGGAAAATTCGAAAAATCAAAAATACCATTAATTATCAAAGATATAACTTCTGACATAGGAATTCCTACATTCATAGCCGGTAGCATTGAATGGATAACCCATGATTACGGATATCTTGCAGAAGGTCACGGCACTCATCCTAACGCCAGAATCGCCATATTAAGAGCAATTACAGAGGTTTCCCAGACTAGGGCTGCAAATATACAGGGCGCGAGAGATGATCTTAGAAAAATCTCCTATGGACATAGTAACACTGATGATAAGAGGATGTGGCAGTTTATGAAGTCTAAAAGAACAATAGATTTTGCTAAAATAACTACATTCAATTACGACAATATTTTGGATGACATCAATTTAATTAAGTCCAAATTGATAGGTAAGGGCCTAACCAGGATTATAATTGTTAATTTAACTAATCCCGATATAGGAATTCCCGTAGTAAGGGCAATTGTACCAGGACTTGAAACTTTTAAAATATCAAAATCAGTAATAGGCAAAAGAGGCAGGCGATATTTTACATCTTGACCAAGCCAATAATATTCTTGGGGCCTAGCTTACCACTGCCCGAGGCACAGCGAATATTGGATGCTGATTATAGAGCACCTGCAAAAAAAGGTGATTTTCTGAGGTTGATGAATTTGACTGAAAAATGCATAATAGGCTTTATAGACGGAGTTTTTTTGCATGATTATCCACCATCACCAATTGAAGTATATTCACTAGCCACGAATAAGCATGCTACGTTAATTGGAGCTGCAAGTTTGGGAGCTTTAAGGGCCGTTGAATTGGAACGATTTGGAATGATCGGTGTTGGTAAAGTGTTTGATTTATACAAAACTAAGATATTAGACGCTGATGATGAAGTAGCGGTAACATTCGTTCAAGGTCAGAATATCCTTCAATCTGAGGCGATGATTGATATTCGATTTAATCTATTTCTTGCATATAGATCCAATATTATTGATTACCTATGTATGCGAACACTTACTACTGTCGCAAAGTCACTCTATTTTCCTTATCGACGATATCATGATATAGTGGATATCGCCGAAAAAACTCGACCAAATATGACAGAGCAGCTTGAGAGATTCAGAGAATATGTATCAAAGAAAAGAGATAGTCTCAAAGCTCGAGACTCTATATACCTTTTGAAATATATCAAAAAACTAATTGAGTGATTAAATTATTCTGCAGATAAATCCCAATAATTTGCATCTTTGAACTCGTCTACCGGTCTTCCCAATTTTTTCCAATCTTTGAATGACTTAGAATATAATTTAACCTTCTTTGCACCACCTAGTTTTAACGCGTAATATGCCAATCCTGATAGCGTACCAACACTACCGCAATAAGTAATTATGTCTGACTCTGAAGATATCCCTCTATTTGCCATAAATCTTCTAATTTCACTAGGTTTTTTCATAATGGTGTCTACGGTTCCAAGCATAGTATACGGTAAATTAGTTGCGCCTGGTATATGTTCTGTCAAAAAATTAAGTCGTTCTCTTGTATCTACCAAGTGAGAATCTCTATTTGATTTCATATATTCAACTTCATTAGCATCTGCTAAGATTTCTTTACGGATTCTTAAGTCATGATTCGAATGTTTGTATACATTTGTCTTCCGCTCAATTTCAAAGCCCATTTCTTTCCATTTAGTAAAGGTAACTTCAAGTAGTGATGTATTATCATGTCCTACATACTGAAAAGTCCAAGCTACTCGGGCTGCGAGTGCGCCAAAAGTATCATCGTACACAACAACAGGTGTATCATTCGAGATTCCTGCGTTTTGCAGTAAAGAAATTATTTTTTCCGGAGAATCATCGTCTAGAATTTGAGATAACGGGATTGAGACTGCACCTTTAATATGTGATAGTTTGTAATCTTCTGGTTTTCTTACGTCAACCACTCTCACGTCACCGCTTGTAATCAGAGTCTGCAATGTTTCAGCACTGGTCACTATATTTAACTTACGTTTAGCCCTAACTAACACATTCTTGCCACTTTTGCTCTTATTTGATCTTTCATTTATTGTTAAAGCCTTTTGTCTTCCTTCATTTCTCAAGCAGCACATTCCCCTCTAGCAGTTTTGGCTATAAACTTAGCATCGCTTCCGTAATCTTGATACGCATCTGGATCTTGAGCAGGGTCTGGGAGCAATGTAACTGATGAAAGTGCTAATTTAATATCATCTAATGTTTTTATTCTGTTTGATCCTTTACTGTTATTAATTCTGTACAGCCATTCATGAAGTTTTTCGTTACTATCCTTTTCTTGTTTATATATTTCAATTATCTTTAAGACAGTACTTATGACCCTTTTCGCAGGGACTCGCATTACATTTTTTCCTAATTCCGCTTTCTCGCCAGCGCTTCCTGCAAATGACATAGTATACGTAGGCGCCATAAACCCACCTATTCTTGAAGCCCCTCCATAAAACCCTATAGTAGCTATTTCATGTTGACCGCACGAATTTGGACAGCCACTTATTTTTATAGATGAATCCTTTAGGTCTTGATCAGTATCTAATCCGAGTTCGACGAATTTTAACTGAACTTCCTTCGCTAATCTGTGAGAATTTGTAATAGCTAGATTGCAAGATGTCGTTCCAGAGCATCCTACTGCAGATGCAATAGTTAAGGCACCAGGATTTGCAAGTCCGATTTTGGCCAAATCGTTATAGAGATCAAGTAGATCATTACCTTTGACATACCTAATTGCAAAATTTTGATTGGGTGTATTTCTAGCATAGCCTTCACATGAATAATCTCTGATTATTTTAGCCAATGATCTTAATTGATTCGAGGTGATGTCTCCTGCGCCTAATGTAACAAAAACTACATAGTAACCATCTTGTCTCTGTGTGATGACATTAGTTTGGATCCATCTCTCATACGAGGGAGATAATTTATCGACTTCCTTGAACAGATGTAACTTTCTATTTGGCTTCGATGTCGATAATGAAATTTCATTAGTCTCAAATTCGTCAATTGAAAAAGTAGTTGATGTTTTATATGATGTAGTCATTTCTACTGCTGTTCTCTCTTTGATTACCATTTTTTGAAATTTATCCCATCCCATTTCATGTACCATATATCTCATCCTGTTTCTTGCCATATTTTCACGATTGCCCTGTCTATCGAATAATCTGACCACTGCCATACATGTGGGTAAGAGCTTGTTTTCGTCGGTGAATTCTTCAAGAAGATGTGCTATAAACGAAGCCGCCCCCAAACCTCCGCCAAGATATGTCTTGAACCCTTTTTTTCCGTCTTTCAGTGCAGGAACTAGACCAATATCTGCTATTTTTACTAAGCCGTGCTTCTCACAACATGAGAAGTTAATTTTGAACTTTCTTGGCAAATTTTGGCACATCGGGTTTCTTAGAAAGAATTTTGCTATTGCTTTGCTATACGGTGTGGGATCGAATTCCTCATCGGCACAGACACCAGCTAAGTGACTGCACATTACATTTCTTATTGTGTTACCACAGGCTTCTCTGGTAGTAAGTCCCACTTCTACTAATCCACGCAAGACTTCGCTAACGTCTTCCAATTGCACCCAATGTAATTGAATATTTTGTCTGGTGGAAACATGGGCAGAACCTATAGAAAATGAGTCAGACAATAATGCTATCTTTTCGAGTTGACCAGGACTAATTTCACCACCTGGTATCTTTATTCTAATCATGCTGTAATTTTGAAGTAATCTAGAGCCATATGCTCCATGTTGTAGTCTAAAACGACGAAAATCATCTTCAGATATCTTACCCTGTCTAAATAATTTGACTCTCTCACTGAAAATTTCTGTTTCTTTTTCCATTCCCCATTTTTGGTCTGTATGCTTAACATTTGTAATTTTTTTATCACCCTCTTGAAAAACTCTACTATTACTTCTCAACTATAACTCTGGCTCTTCAAAACCATATATTTTTTGTGGATTACTGCAAATAATGGCATAGAGATGAAGAAAGCGGCAAATTCTGCTGATTGTAATCAAGAACATTATGTTTAATTCGACTCTACAATCTTGCTAAACTAATGGATGGGGAGAGATTTGAACTCACGACCACCTGTGTGTGAGACAGGTATCATAACCAGTCTAGACCACCCATCCAAATCATACGTTTAAATGCATATATGATATAAGTATTTTTTGAACTTTTACTAAGATCACCATCTTCTTTTTTTTCGTCCTTCATGTCCCTTCGTTAAACCCCTCAAGATATTTCTTTTGACTCTCGGTCAAACTATCTATATCTACCCCAATGGAGTCTAGTTTTGCTTTTGCAATTTCTTTATCTTGACTATTTTCGATTTCGTAAACCATGGGTTTCAAGGTTCCTCTCAAATTCACTAATCTAACCACCGAAAGAAGTTGATTCGCAAAGCTCATATCCATTACCTCAGACGGGTGTCCCTCAGCAGCGGCCAGGTTGACGAGTCTACCCTCACCAATCAAGTAAACTCTATTGCCGTTTTTCAATAAATATTCCGTAGTGTCCCGATTGATTTCTTTTTGTGATATTGAATGACTTTTCAAAGCGGGGATCGAAATCTCTACATTGAAATGTCCCGCATTTGCTAAAATGGAACCATCATTTAATTTGAGGACATGTTCATCCTTTATTACATCTTTACATCCTGTTGTAGTTATAAAAAGATCTCCGATGGATGATGCTAACATCATTGGCATGACTTCAAAACCGTCAAGTTTTGCCTTTAACGCAGCAATGGGATCAACCTCAGTAATGAACACGCGTCCCCCTAATCCAGAAGCACGTTTTGCTATCCCCTTTCCAACATGACCATAGCCGGCGACAACTACATTTTTACCTGCAATCAAAATATTTGTTGCTCTGATGACTCCATCCAGTGCCGATTGACCGGTTCCATAAACATTGTCAAAATCATGCTTAGTTTCCGCATCGTTGACGGCAATAATTGGATATTTTAATACCCCTCTTTTCTGCATCGCGCGGAGTCTTATTACTCCAGTGGTAGTCTCTTCTGTACCGCCGTAAACTTTGGATATGTCTATGTCAAGACTATGCATTTCTAGAGTGAGATCGGCCCCATCATCAATTGTAACATTTGGACCCATTTTCATGACTGAATGAATATCTTCATAATACTCCTCCTTCGATACACCCCTGCTTGCAAAAATTGATATTCCCTCATCAGCAATGCTGGCAGCAACATCATCCTGAGTACTAAGAGGATTGCAACCACACCACGAAATTTCAGCTCCAAGTGCGTTCAAAGTACGAATCAAAACACCAGTTTCTTTTGTTACATGAAGACACCCTCCAACTTTAATATTATGTAAAGGTTTTGAATCGCTTAATTTTTGCTTTAACTTTACGAGTACTGGCATATGCACTTCTGCCCAATCTATTTTTCTTTTTCCTTCTTTGGCAAGATTGATATTTTTGATTCGATAGCTCATCAAAAATTTTGGCGTTTTACGCCATATATTTTCTTATTGACTCATTAATTAGTCAATATTGAATTTCGAACCTAGATTTAAATAAATATAAAAGCTCTTTTTGAACATGCGAAAAATACAGATAGTCTGTCATAGGTTATAATAAAGACCGGTCTAACAAAAATTCGAACCGTATGGCATACGATGTAGGAAAAGCTATTGCACAGAAGGGTGCAATTTTGTTGTGCGGCGGATTAAACGGAGTGATGGAGTTTGCCTGTAAGGGATCCAAAGAGCATGGAGGAACTACCGTCGGAATTATTCCACAAGGCGACTTTTCTTTTGCGAATAAATACTGTGATATAGTAATTGCAACTGGGTTGGGATTGGCAAGAGATTTTGTTGTAGCAACGTCTGCGGATGGAGTAATTGTTGTTGGTGGGGGTGTAGGCACTCTTATAGAATTGTGTGTTGCATATGAATTAAAGAAAACAATTGTTGCTCTTTCAAACTCCGGGGGTACTGCAACCCGATATGCAGGAGGCTACATGGACGACC
Organism: uncultured Nitrososphaerales archaeon; assembly: GCA_963703885.1. Lineage (GTDB taxonomy): Archaea > Thermoproteota > Nitrososphaeria > Nitrososphaerales > Nitrososphaeraceae > TA-21. The sequence goes on along the minus strand of CAVPGE010000029.1, from coordinate 19,358 downwards.
GTAAAACAGTATTGATAATGCCTGCCGAAGATGCCACTACAGCGGTTAACTTGATTCTCGAAAATCTTAAATTGTAACGATTGGTATATCACATCTCTGAGATGGCCCTTAAGTAGGGATCTGGTTTGTAAAAATCGCCATATTTTGATTTCATCTCCGAGAGTGAATCAACAATCTTTTTTAAATTGAATCGTCTTCCAGTTTCAAAAATTTCAATTTTAAGACCCATGCCCAATTTTAATGCCAACTCAAGATCTTCGATCGAACATACCTTATTGGTTATTAGCCAAGAAGCATTGTTTAAAGCAACTGAGAGTATATGGATTGGATCGTATTGGTTAGATTCGTCTTCCGATAAATTAATTCGTTCGTAATTATCAGCTCCATAAGAATAAAATCCAGACCCAGACTTTTTGCCCAATTTACCAGCTTCAAATAGCTCCTTTATCCTGGGATGGGGGTTAACTACCATTGGATCCCTTGCGAACATTTCAGTTGTAGCTTTATGTATTACGTCAAGTCCAGTATAGTCTGCCAACTCAAATATTCCCATAGGGAACGCTAATTTGAACTTCACTGCAGAATCAAGCTGTATCATTGTTGGACTCTCCCTGTCAATGCAGTACGCAGCTTCATGTACTAAGGGAATGAATATTCTATTTACTATAAATCCCGGTACGTCTTTCTTGCACAAGATTGGTTGCTTCTTTAAGGATTTGACAAATTCTATCCCTTCTTGAGTAATTGAATCTTGTGTACGTGATCCTGGAATAACTTCAACTAATTTCATTAATTGAGGTGGATTGAAAAAGTGTAAACCAACAAATCTTTCTGGTCTATTTGTCAAGACGGATATTTCGCTAATAGGAAGCGTGCTCGTATTTGATGCGTAAATGGTATTAGTATCAGCAAAAGAATCTACCTCGCCATACACCTTTTTTTTGAGATTCAAATCTTCTGGAACGGCTTCAATAAGTAAATCGGCACCTGAAAGGGATTTTTTTAGGTCTACAACGGGTTTAATCCTTCCAAGTATCTCGTCAGCCTCATCGGATGCAAAAATTCCTTTTTCGACTAATTTATCGAGTGACCACTTTATTTTATTCATAGCATTATCTAAAAAACTTTGATCCACGTCACGAATAGTCACATTATATCCGGACATAGCTGATATTTGGGCTATACCGTGGCCCATGATGCCAGAGCCTAAAACAGTGATATTTCTAATGGATGTCAACGTAACTTAATTTAATAGATGTAGATTTTTAATGTTACGATGGTTTGTATTAATATATAGATTATATAACGGATAATGAAATTGGAATTTCATAAAATTAATATTGTTTACTGATCATAAAGCCAAGCACAATAATTGAATAAGCCTTTAGGGTTGGTTCACATGTTGTATCAAGATGATCCTCGAAAATGCACTGCTGCAAAACTAGTAAAATTAGGACTAGTTCGTCGCATAAAGACTCCTCGGCCCAACATGTTAATTCTGAATCCATTCTCTAGGACAGTATTAAGCCAGGCCGATAAAAGGGCATCAAAACACATCTGTGCAATAGATTGTTCCTGGAATATTGCAAGTAATTCGGTTGATAATGTCTTGATATTTCGGAACAGAAATTCTAGAAGATTGCCTCTGTTACTTGCAGGAAATCCTGTGAATTATTCTAAATTAGGGAAACTGTCTACTGTTGAAGCTCTAGCTGCGAGCTACATTGTACTTGGTGAGAACGATTACGCACTGACATTGTTGAGCAAATTTAAATGGGGTCATACCTTTCTAACTTTAAATAGCGACGCTATGAAGGATTACGCAAAGGCAGAGAATTCAAATGAAATAGAGCTTTTGGAAAGGGAATATTTTAGAAACTATAGAGTAGAGGTATAACTAGTATTTTTAGAACATAAATTAAAATCATCTTTTCAAGAATCAATTCGGATGTCTATCCTTATCTTTATCCACTATCCACGAAATTACCTCATCCATCTTTTTAGTTTTGATAGTAATTCTAATCGGTCCGAGTGTCGATTCCTCGGGGTCCTCAACCAATGAAATAATATTGCAATAAGCAGCTTGCTTATTTAATAGAAACCAGGTTGTGTCACCTGATCTATTATATTCAAGTAATCGTTTCAAAACTGCCGTGGAATATCTAGATCTTACCCCAACTCTTATGTGGTGAAGACACAAAATACCCTTGCCTTTTATTCTGGCGTATCGATTTTGCATGATTTCGACGTCAGAGCAATTTACCGAATTTAGTAAACATTTGGTTATCTTGGAGGTATCTTCAGATGGATTTATGATCGTTTCACCTATGATTTCAACATCAAATTTTTCATACCCCGGATACAAATCAATCCCTATTCATTAATCCATGCTTCAACTATTTTACAACTTCTCTCACAGAGTTCTTTAACGCTAATTTCGTTATTTGATATAGCTTCGTCAGCCAAAGCAATAGCCTTGCTGATTCCAACTTCCAATTCTCGAGAATCTCGCTCATTAAAATTGCTAAGATCAATTGGAGCATCCTCTCTAGACCGCTTTTTGATATGTTCAAATCTAGTACTAGCGGAGCCGTGAATCGCTAATACCTTTACCTTGCCGAAAGATTTCAATATCTCAACTTCCTCTATATTGCGTATCCCGTCGACAATTATCGATTTTATATTTGCATTTTCTTTCAACATCTCCTTGATTTCCTCTAAAATGCCATAAGCGATAGCTCCCTTTCCCATTTTCTTCCTCAATTCTAACATCAATCTTCCAAGATTTCCATCGGAAGGCTTTAAGTTGGATTTAACTGCACGAGACCTAATGACATCTCCCATTACAATTAAGGGCATGCCCTTCTTTTGCAAACATGCAGCGACTGTCGATTTTCCAGCTCCTGGCATGCCGGTAAGGCATATCATCAAAAAATTTGACATTTCCTAGAATTTATTTACTAATTGAGCCCAAAGATCAACCATGTAAATTATACACATGTACCCGGCTTTGCTGTTTCATACTAATAAATACATTTCTCGGAGTGAATCAAGTTTCTTTATTAACTGCAAAAATGTAGGACATTCCCATCTTCATAAAAATTTTGCTGAGATGTATATATCCTTAATAAATAAAGTAAACTACAGCAATAAGTCCTATTTCCTAGTCTAACTTATTTCTGTGTGATTCAGAATCCCTTCCCAACCCGGTTTTACTGTACCTGTAAACTAGCCCCAGTATTTTCACTGAAAGTCCACTTTCTTATTAAGAAATTACTTATCGAAGCTATTGCTACTGCACAAATAAGCGCTAGATTAAGTCATTCCTGACTCCACAATGAGGTATTATAGATTCTGCTATATGGTAACACCAAATAAATTGAATAACAGGAACAATCCATATTGCCTAAGCACATGTGAAGTGGAAAAATTCTGGTCCTCAAATGTCTACTTCTGATTTATTGCTTTCTTGAAGGCTGTCGAAAAGACCAGAGTATATTCCTGATATGTTTTCTCCAAAATCTACTAAACCCAAGGTGAAGCTCAGCTCATTTTTGGACAATTCTATTGCTCTATAAGCACTTATAGATATATTCTTATAATGGCTTGATTTCTGCAATAAGGCATTAAGGATTTAAAATGAGATATTCCCAAATAGTAATTTTTTTATAATTGGTTTGGTAGGATTAAATTTGTTGAAATTAACTCAAACTTTAATCTGATAAAGCCTATTTAAATCAAATGTCATAGCCATATTTGGCAAACCATGGATGCTCCATAGAATTATTGCCAATTAGAATCGCAACAAGAGGAGATATATTACCTTCAGGAAGACTGTTTCTGGGAGTTAATGAAATCTTAGAAGGCAATTTGTTCCATATCTTCTCAGAAGAATCTTTAGTCCACTTTCCTAATTGTAGATTTTCTTCATGAACCAGTTGATTCGGATACAATCCCAATATGAGGATAAACGAAGAAAATGAGCCAGTCATCATTAATTCAGCGAAGATTAAGGTTTTGGATATCATGTTGCTACTATTAAAATCATATAATCTTGAAAGTAGTGTAGTGTAATACATAAATTCAAAGTTATGATTCATCAATTTTATATATTCTGGTCATTTCTATTCTCCTACTTAGAAAATTGGTGCTTTTATATATTAATAAACTTATTTGAAAAGATTATTCCAGTTTTTTTGTCATTACTATTTTAATGACAACTAGATCATTTTTTACATAATCAATTCACTTCTTGTCTGCTTGAATAACTTTTGAAATTTTGTTACTCAATGATTTCATTTCTAGATACAATCTGTAACACAGAAACAAGCTATCGATACATTTGAAATTGTTAGGTACAATGGGCGTGTTAGTAGTAGAGTACTATTTTCACACATTTACTCGATACCAGTTTTTTCACATTTTACCTTGAAAGATTATTGGATCATTCCCTTGAAAAGTAAAAAAGGTAATAATTAATAACCATCACTAAAATAAGTGAATGGAGTATTTTTAAGAAATATTACTAAAATGCTAGGGATTTAGTCAAACTTTTATTTTCCCGGGTACAGCTCTACATCAGAATGGGGGTAGAAATGAAAGGCGTCGCTATCATATGTATGTAGTTCTACTGAGGTGCGAGAGTATCAGTTATTTGGCAAGACAGGGTCACAGTATTTGATATTAGACGGGATTCTGCATTTTCGTATGTAGAATCGATGATCTACAAAGACTTGTCTAAGTCTATGTGCATGAGAGACAGTAAAGACACGTAAATTTGATCCTACTGATATTAATGATCATACGTGACAAGGGCCAATTAGACTTCAATAAATAAATAAAATACATCAGCTTGATTGTAAATTAAGATTTTTAGCGGCAAGTGTAATATCCTCGGCCTTTATAGTTCTCCTTCCAGCATGATTGCCAAGGTCAACAGCTTGTCTTGCTATTTTCATCCCAAGACCTTCCAATGTCCTCCTTAACTCCTCGGCTGCATCTTCACTGATCCTTTGTCCCCCAGATTTCTTAATAATTCTGTACATAGCAGAAAGCCCTAGTTCTTGAGTATCCGACATTTAATATGTAAAAAAGATATTTAACAATAAATTGAAATATGTCAAATTATACAAAGTAGCGAATAAACTTCTTATTAGTTTCGTTTCTGTATTTACAAAATACAAGACTAGGGTTGGTAGGTTTATAAGAATTTATATTTTTAGGTCAATATAATGAGTTCCACTCAAGAAAATGATCAAATTACGATCGAGCAGTTTCAAAAGGTTCGTATGAAGGTAGGCAAAATCGTCTCTGCTGATATTATTCCTAGAAAAAATAAGCTTATCAAGCTACGAGTGGACATCGGATCAGAAATAAGGGACGTTATTACAGGAGTAGCAAATTACTATAGACCAGATGATTTAATGGGAAAGATAGTCATTATCTGTGTGAACCTCTTACCTAAGAAAATTGGTGATACTGTATCCCATGGTATGATATTAGCTGCAGAATGCGCAGACGGAAAACCTTTATTTCTTACAACTAGTGAAACCTGTCCACCAGGATCAAATATTTCCTCAGCTGACCTATGCATCAATATATCAGTAAATTTCATTTGCGCCTGAGCAAGATATCATCTAGAATTAGTACATTTTAAGTTTTCCCGAAGAGATCTCTATACTTATACTCATTAAAGGAAGATGTGATAAGAGGTTGGCTACCTTGGGTACGTACAAATAGTAGGAAATTTTAAATGTTTTGAAAGCGCAATCTCCAAATTTGGTAATGATCTTTACTGTGCTTTCTGAATTAACATCGGAGTATAATGTTATGACTGAGTAAAATTTAATGATCAGGCAATTAGAACATGAAGGTGACAATTTTACTCATAGATTATTTACTATTATTGTTGACCTTTGTGACGCCAATTGATAGGGGAAATATTCCAAAATTGACCGGTTCTTGACTGTGTTGATGTTACTTCTGATAGATAGTTCTTTTTCGAATTGTGAAGCCTCGTGCTCACATGAAAGAGCTAACTAATATGTTGATTAAAGTAGCGAAGGAAATGATCCAAACTGTTACTAAATGGAATAAGGTTTGTAATTCACTGCTGATACAGGATTGTAAGAAAATAACGAAATTCTAATATGAAGGAGACAAAATATATCGTACATAAATTGCCCAGCTATTTGAAACGACAGTTCCTATCAAGATTATCAAATTTAAGGAAATATACAAGACTTTTGGGCTACGGTTTCAGGTGTCACGCGTAAAAATTCACCGGCGGTAATCAAATATGCAAAAATATTCAAGAGTAAATCTAATATATGTTACCAAACTAGGTTACTCAATTCTCAACATTATTCAAATCATAGAGTAACGCAATAATGCTAGTGTAGTCTAAATCTCCATACCCTCTATTCAATGCCGCACAATATATATCATCGGAGAGACCAGAAAATGGAAGGGACACGTTCATTGATCTCGCAGATTCATTTAACAATTGAATATCTTTTAACATGTTTTTCAAAAAGAATTTAGGTTCAAAATTATTGACCAACATCCTTGGACCTTTAATTTGGCTAAGGCCTGTACTAAAGCGAGTTCTGTTAAAAATCTCTAAGAATAATCTTGGATCTATTCCTGCTTTTTTGATAAAAACTATAGATTCAGATAAGGTGACAGCCATTTGGGCGATATTCAAATTCAAACCTAATTTTATATAATTTGCTGTACCATCAGATTTGCTGACATGTACAACGTTGTCAGTAATAACTTCAGCAATATTTCTAAATTTGTTATAAGCACTGAGGTTCCCCGAAGCAATACCAACAAGGCTTCCTTCCCTAGCCAGGTCTGGCCCACCCATGACTGGCATTTGAATATATGTAATATGTTTTCTCTTGAGTTTTGATGCACAGTAAATTGCATCGTCTGGTAATATGGTACTTAAATCCACCACAATAAGATCACTGTTATTGCTCATGGCAATACCGTTATCACCGAAACACACCTGTTTAACCGCTTCCCCATCTGTTACACAGAGAAGAACAAAATCGCATTTATCTGCCAAATTTTTTGGACTAACTTCCCTCATCGCACCTTTTTCTATCAGACCAGTCAATTTTGTCGTGCTTCTGTTATACAGATGCACTCTAAAATCACAGTCGATCAATCTATGAACAATTTCAGATCCCAATAATCCTAGGCCAATAATTCCTATTTTCGCATTAGTTATTTCCAATGACAGTAGTAGAAAAATGGCACTAATAATTTAGTTTCTTAACCTTGATATTGGTTGCTAATAGAACGAATGATCAAAAGTGAGTCATATTTTTTATTAGAACGAATAAAAATATAGGGCATAATCGGATCTTTGAGATCCGAGTTGCATGTAATACGCTATGCACTACGTTTTTATTTTGCGTTGAATGCAATTAATTGGGGTTATAGAATTAGGTAAAAGAAAAGTCCTGAGTGAGTCCGATCTTAAGGAAATGGTAATGCCACAAAGTGGTGAATTGCTGGGACGAGTTATCAAACTCGTAGGGGGAGACAATATTATCGTTAAATGTACTGACGGCAAGGTTAGGACATGTAGAATAAGGGGAAAGATAAAGCGTAGGATGTGGATTCGAGATAATGATCTAGTTCTAATTGCGCCATGGGACTTTCAATCAGATAAAGCCGACATAGTGTGGAGATATATTGCTGCTCATGCGGAAAAATTAAGCAAAGAGGGACACCTACAAGGCATGATTTAATTAGTTAAATGGAATCATCTCATTAGGGGCTTTGCCAATTATTCTACCTTCAAAGTCAAACAGGATTATTTCTAGCTTAAGCTTGGAATTGCATAGTCTTGACAATTGATTATGGACCTTGTTACAAAGGGCGAAATAGAACAAGTCCAAATGTTTTGCGTTTATTAAATCATATACATGTCTAGCTGTATTAGCAGACTTGATCTGTGTAATAAGGCCATCATCCGCGCCGCATTCCCTTGCTAAATTGGAAAGAAAAATCATGTCCACTTTCGAACCCTTTACATGAGTTTGCTTTATTCCCATTCCCATCTTAGTCAATTTTCCTATGAAACCTGCAACAACTGCTTTAGTAATTCCCATGTCTGCGCATTGCTTTATTGCGTAACCAATGAAATCACCTATTTGAATATACGAATGTTCTGCCATTTTTTCTTTAAACACGTCTCTAATGAAATCCTCACTCCTACCTCCAGTAGTCAATAAAACTGTATCCGATCCCATTGCCAGTGTAACGTTGATACTCTGACGTATTGATGCCGCAAAAGAAGCAGTAGAGTAGGGGATCACAATACCCGACGTGCCCAAAATTGATATCCCACCAACTATGCCGAGTCTGGGATTATCTGTTTTTTTTGCTATTTCGGCACCATCGGGTACAGAGATAACAACGTAAATGCCCACGCTATTTAATCTATCTTTCATTACTTCCTTTACTGCCATTTCGATCATCGTTCTTGGAACGGGATTAATTGCTGCGTTGCCTATTTTAAGACCTAAGCCGGGTTTAGTGACTCTTCCTACCCCAGTTCCACCATCAATAACGACAGTATTTGACTCTTTTAGTAAGGATACCGTAGAACATATTTGGGCGTTATTAGTCACATCCGGATCGTCTCCGGCATCTTTAATCACGGTTGCAGTAACCGAGTGTTTTCCCTCACTGATCCGTTTTATCTTAATACTGATTAACTTCCCTTTTGGAAGAGTTACATCTACCTTGCTTAGTTTTTCTCTATTTATTAAAAAGTATACCGCGGCCTTCGTCGCAGCAGCAGCTGATGTACCAGTTGTATATCCAGTCCTTAGATTCCCAATTCTTTTACCTTGCACAAATTGCTGGCCTTGGTTATCCAATTTTTTATGGTTGCCAGACATTTAATCCACTAGGTGATAAATAAGGGTGCCGTCTGCTACAATTGTATTTCCTGTGGCATAAGAAAAGCTCTCGGAAGCTAAAAAGGCGACGATCTTTGCTGCTTCCACTGGTTTTCCACATCTTTTCATCGCCTTTTCATTCTTGGTTTTTCTCCTCTCTAACTTGGTTAGGATCTTGTAAGTTGCAACAATTGAAATATTTCCCAAAGCTATCGTACTAGCCCTGATATTTCCACAGCCATATTCCAATGCCAAATGTTTCGTAATTGATGCTAGTCCAGCCTTTGAGATTGAATAGACGCTTCCAACTTTATGTCCCGAAATTCCGGGTGTGGAACAGTCAATTATAACTCCGCCGTTTATTAACATCATCTTAATTATTTCTTTGGTAAGCTTGAATGACCCTATTAAGCCTACATTCAGTACGCTAGCCAAATCGATTTCTGAAAGTTGATGTAATTTTTTGAACCATGTTTTCCTTCTAAATGGGTAACTAACGATGTTTACCAAAATATCTATTCTACCAAAATCCTTCTTTAGATTTCCTACGAATTTGAGCACGCTGCTGGAAATAGCGATATCTATCTCAATGGCAACTGAATTCGTCCCCATTACACGAACCGTCTCCATATTCCTGTCAATTTTGTGAGATGAAATTATAATCCTGCAATTCTGAACAGAAACTTTTTTAGATATTTCAAAACCTACACAACTAGAACCTCTGGTTAGAATGTATGTCTTTCCTTTTAACGACAATGATTAGTTAATTATTTGTGTGGTCGCTAAAATTCTTATCCAAATATTTCAAGAGCTCAATAACCGAGATGGATTTTACCCATAAAATCTGATTACAAACATGAGTTTAATTAGAAATAGTCTAACTTAACTGTAGTTAAATTGCAATCACACCATTGAATAACATTATAACATTTGCGAAATACCATTTTGTCACCTTATAATTGGTCATTTAATATGAAATAAAGTCATATTAATTCCTATTTAAGTATCAAATTCATTTGTCCTTTCCCAAGAAAATGATGGTTCGGTTCTTCCGAAATGACCATATGCTGCTGTCATTTTGTATATTGGTTTCTTTAAATCCAGTGATTTAATTATACCTGACGGGGTCATATCATACATCTTCCGAATTTTAAATTCAATTTCTTCTTCATCAATATTTCCTGTACCAAATGTATCAATCATTACTGATACAGGCTCGGCTACACCGATAGCATATGCCAATTGAACTTCACATTTGTCAGCCAAGCCATTTGCAACAACATTTTTGGCAATATATCTCGCCATATAGCTTGCAGATCTGTCGACTTTTGAAGGATCTTTACCCGAAAATGCCCCCCCTCCATGTCTTCCCATGCCGCCATACGTATCAGCTATAATCTTCCTTCCTGTCAGCCCAGTATCACCTACAGGTCCACCAATTACAAATCTGCCCGTAGGATTAACCAAAAATCGTGTGGAAGAATCGATCCAATCAGAGCTTATGGGTTCAATAACGGTCCTAATTATTTCTTCCCTAACCTGTGAGATATCTACGTCATTCGTATGTTGCGTTGAGAGTACTATTGTATCGACTCTTTTTGGTAGATGGTCTTCGTAAACTACAGAAACTTGCGATTTTCCGTCTGGTCCTAACCAATCAAGTTTTTTACTTTTTCGCATTTCCGCTAGCTTTTTAGTTAGTTTATGTGCCAACGTGATCGGTAAAGGCATGAGTTCATCAGTTTCCTTGGTAGCAAATCCGAACATAAGTCCTTGGTCCCCAGCTCCTTGTTGTTTTTCCTTAGTTGCATCTACACCCATTGATATGTCTGAACTCTGCTCATGAATAGACGTGAGGACAGAGCAGCTCTCAGCATTAAAGCAGAATTTTGAACCAATATACCCAATTTCCGAAATCGTATCTCTAACAATACTTTGAACGTCAATTTTTGCCTTTGAAGTCACTTCTCCTGCAACAAAGACTATACCCGTAGTAGTGATAACTTCGATGGCGGCCCTTGAATCGGGATCTTGTTTGATCAACTCGTCTAATATTGAATCTGATATCAGATCACAAATCTTATCCGGATGACCTTCCGTTACGCTTTCTGATGTAAAAATGATACGCTTTACCATATCCTGCTTACTGAAATTTAAGGGTAGCTAGGTTCGCTAAATCTCTTTTTCTAATTTGATAAAAAGTACGTTGTTCCCTCTAATAACAACTTTCCCGTAATTAGCAACCGGCTCAGAGTCATTAAATTCTTCAGCATCTAGCAGTATCAAGTTCATGTATGAATCGACATTGTTCATTCTACCATGATATTCTACCTCATTCTTCAATCTAACGGCAACCTTGCGATTGAGTGAACGCTGAAGTGTCGATAGCGGCCTTTTTGGTTGTTGCGAGGGTGACGAAGATGACAATCATTATATCACTTTGCATTCACAACCATTCATCGACAATAAAAAGGTTGCCTTCCAAAAAAAGAATTTCCATAATTGAAAAAGGATTAAATTGAGTTATACGTTGTAGTCGACGATTCAAAGGATGATTGAATATAATTTGTAGACGATAATTTCTCATACACCTTTACCAATGTGTATATCTTCGGATTTTTTGCGTAACTCGATTGATTTTCAAAATAACAAATGTAAATGGCGATGATATTTATTCTGTACAGGTAGCGAGTAATTCCAATCACGAGATGTCAAATTAAGTTTGAATTAGATACATTACATGAAGGGAAAATACTCTAGTTTTTTAATACAGTGTCTGTAGATTCGAACTTGAGTTGGCTAGTCATATATGAGCAAAAATCCGCTGCCTATTAATTTTCCAAAGAAAATTTGAGCCTTAGTATATTAAATGATTGAATTCAAATACACAGCTTAGAAATTATTGTTTTTATATAACCAATTCGTTTAATGCTTTTTGAAACTTGACTCCCATCTCTACTGGACTGCATTCCTTGGATTCTGTTCTGGGGGGAGGCATTCAGAGGGGATTAATTACAGATATTTTATGTAATACTAAGGAGGGACGAACTAATTTTTGCTTCTCATTATGTGTACATTCAGTCATTCAAAGTGAACATAATTTGGTTATATTTGCAGATACCAAAGGAAGTTTCAGACCTGAGAAAATTGAAAAATTTTTGAAGTATATGCAACAGCCGAACAGCCTTTTGGGTAGAATCAAATATATTAGATTATTCTCCAGCAGAGCGCAAAAGTTATTAACTGAAAGGGCATCATACTTTAAACCTGTACTAATTGTGATAGATGACTTTTCTTCGCTATTTTCAAATGAATATAGCGGGTTTTCTAGACATGTATATATCATGAAATATTTGCACAAGTTAGCATTGAATGCTATTCAAAATAATATAGCCGTAGTAATCACTAATTCTTATTCTACAAGTAGATTTAATAATCGAAAGGAGTTGCATACGTTTGGCACTTCAATTGGGGAATATGTGCCTCGCACAGCATCAATTTTCATACACATGGCACTGAAATTGGACCGAATCAATGACGCCCGCTCAATTTATTCTGCTCAATTGACCAGACCGTATTCCAAAAAAATTTGCGAGTTCCAGATTACCGAGTCTGGCTTAAAGGATGTTAGCTTAATTGACTCAAATTGAAGGATGTCGACATCCATGTAATGTTCTCGTCCGCAACTATTGGGCTGAAGGTTTGGGAGCCATCGACCAAATGCAAATTTAAAATGCTGTAATTTGTAACTTGGATTCTTTCATGAAAATGAAAAGAAAATCATAATACAAGTCGAATAAAAAAATTATACTTATAACCTATATAAATTAAGAAATAAACACAAAAGTTGTAATAGATTAATAATTTTACAATAAACAAAAGTTTATTAATAATATATAGCATCAAGAAGATGACGGGAAGTAGATACTGGATAGGGACCCTCCATATCCGAGACATGAATATGTTAGCTCGACGATAGGGGGAAACACTCTATCAAGAATTTTATTTAATGAAGGCATCACATAATAACATCAGTGCACTTTATTAGACGAGAATGGATAAACTTGAAACTATTTTAAATTTGCAGAAAGACCTCGCAAAGGAGCTAGATTCACCAACGTACCCAGTTGCGACAGCTGAGAGAATTTCTGTACTTTCCACAGCCATAATTCATGAATCGGTTGAGTTGCAACGATTGACTAATTGGAAGTGGTGGAAAAAACCAACACAATTCGACTTTGAATTGGCAAAGGAAGAACTAATCGATATTTGGCACTTTGTATTACAAGCTACGCTCGAGCTAGGTATGACCGCAGATGATCTAGTAAAGTATTACACTTTGAAAAATAAAATAAACATACAGAGAAAGAAATTAAATTATTAATTGGTACGTAAATAGAGGTACAATCGAAGATTTATCTTTCAGTTTCAACTTGGAGCTAAAATTCTCACGCTTATATCTAACACAGAAATGACAAAATAAGTAATGAGTTTATTGCAAAATTCTTGATTTTCAGTTTGTAAATCACAATGGAACAACACCAAATGACAAACATAAGTAGTCCTTTCTCTTAAGATTGTATCCATTGAAAGTATCAAGACACCAAATAAATTTGGTAAAATCTTCCATAGGTTCATGAATTAATTCATGGAAGATTGTTAATATTGAACGGGGTTGTAAGAACTTACAAAAGTGGTTATCAAGTCCTGGTTTTTGTTTGATATGATGATTTAAATTCAAAGTATCCTATCATACGTATTGTCTTGAATGAACAAATCGAAGAAAGAGGCCTTGTTATAGTATATACTGGAAATGGAAAAGGAAAAACGACGGCAGCACTGGGATTGGTAGTCCGCGCAATCGGCCACGGGCTGAACGTCGGAATGATTCAATTCATTAAGGGCGAATGGCATTATGGAGAACTAAATGGCGCAAAACGGTTAGAGCCTGAATTTGATCTAATTTTAGGTGGAAAAGGTTTTGTTGGAATCATCGATGACGATCATCCTTTTGAAGATCATGTAAGGGCAGCTGAGACAGCCTTAGAATTGGCAAAAGAAAAGATTTTTTCTGGAATATATAGATTATTTATTCTAGACGAGATCAACTATGCAATAAAACTAGGTTTAATTTCTGCGGAGAGTGTTTTAGAATTAATAAAACTAAAACCTCCACACGTGACACTTGTGTTGACAGGAAATCATGCAGATTCGCAAATAATTTCCGTCTCTGATTTGGTGACTGAGATGAAGGAAATAAAGCATCCCTTTAAATTTGGAATCAAAGCACAAAGGGGCATTGATTACTAATTCCATGCATCTAAATTTTGCTCGTCAGGGCAAACTTAAAGTATAGCGCGATAGAGGGTTACCTTTGCACATGGTCGTAGAACTGAAACAGATGCCAGAATCCGGAGAATTAGTGGTAGCAACGATAAAGGAAGTTACCGGTCATGGTGCGTATGTTTCATTGGACGAATACAAGAATATGACTGCGTTTTTGCACATTTCTGAAATCGCAACTGGTTGGATTCGTAATATCGAAAGATACGTTAGACCTAAACAAAAGACCGTGCTCAAGGTTATCCGAGTTGATAAAACAAGAGTAGAAGTCGATCTGTCCCTAAAACAAGTTTCAGGCGAAGAAAGAAAGTCAAAGCTAATTGAAGTAAAAAAAACTGAGAAAGCTGATGCATTTATGGAAATGATAAAGTCAAAAAACAACATGACCGATGACCAATTAAACGAGTTACAAGAACGGATATTGCAAAAATTTGATTATATCTATGATATGTTCGAGTTGGTTGCGATAAAGGGAACGGATTCCATAAAGACCCTAGACCTTGGAGAACAGATTAATAATTCAATTCATGAGGAAAGTTTAAAAATCCAAATACCTGAAGTTGAAATTCGCGGTATTTTAGAGCTATCTTCAAAGTCGCCCGATGGAATTGAAAGGATAAGGGAACTTTTGTCGTCAATAGAATCGGAAAAAAATAACGCAAAAACTATCGTTTCATATATTGCCGCCCCAAAATACAGAATTATTATAAAGGCAGAAAATTTCAAGATTGCTGAGAAGGTATTAAATGGAGCCATAGATAAAATTTCAAATTCCGTAAATAAGAAGGGCATCACTTTTAATTTTATCCGAGAAGACTCGAAGAAAACAAGGAGATGAACGAGCCTATTGAAACATCAGCTAAAAAAATGCAATTCATGTAAAACCTATACCATTTCCGAACTATGTAATAATTGTAAAAAAGAAACTATTGATCCGCATCCTCCTAAATTTTCACCGTATGATAAATATATAAGATATCGAATAATCGACTCTCACACCAAGTGAGCTAGACTTGGGAGTGTGTGCTCACAAAAAAAGAACAAAATATCAGAAATTAAATTATATGAGTGGGCCAGTAAGAGACATATTATTATAACCTACCATCATTTTTCATTTAAGCTACTGTTAGAAGAGGGAGAAGAAGTAGCGGTTTTATTTAAAGAGTCCAGCATATTTTGCATAGTAATATTTTTAGTATCGGTGTTATTCACTGCGTCAAGAATCTGCTGAATAGTAATATTTTTAGTATCGGTGTTATTCACTGCGTCAAGAATGTGCTGAATAGTAATATTTTTAGTATCGGTGTTATTCACTGCGTCAAGAATATTCTGGACTAAGCTTGAGTTAATCCCCGGCACTGAACTTACTCTTGCATTCAGGGACCCTGTTTCATTACTTACTGTAACATTGCTGTTATCAGCAGATAATGAATAAATCAACGATGTGTGGAGACTTAGTGAAGACAAAAATAACACTACTGCGAGGGTACTTAACAATATTAGGCTACGTAATCCATTTCCCATGGACATATCCCCATCGTTCTAAGATATATAAATTTCTCTTCTTCTAATTTGCTACAAAACGTTAAGCTGAGACAGATGACCATTACTGAAAATCTTGAAACTTACAGAAAATAAATAAAAAAAGGAAAAAGGTTTCAACCTTGTATTTGTTTGCATTTATCTCCTATTTTTTTACTCTTATTCACCGATACATATTCCGCTTGGTTGGCTCAAGAAACAGTTGTTTTTAGTAAATTCGTTTCCGTTAATGTTGATTGGCAATCCATCTGCATTGTTGATGTCAACATCATTTCTCAATGCATTGTTGAAGAGTATCACATTTTTGCCACTTTGCGAGTCTAGGTATATTCCGTTCTTGCTACCACCAATGCTGTTGGCATCGACCATAGATTCATCGCCATTCACAAATGTTACTCCCGAAAGGCTATTGCCAGTAAACAGGTTTGCGTGTACACTTGCTCCAGAGGATGAATATGCAGCCACACCTATTGTATTTGGTCCAATTGTATTTTGTTCAATTGTAGCACCGTCAGTTCCACTCATGAATACTGCTATTTTGTTGCCCTGAAATGTAAGTCTTTGAACTTCTGTATTTGAAGATCCAGTCATAAGAACACCTGCTTGGAAGTTCTCTATTGTTCCCGGACCCTTAATTATTACACCATCGGCTATGGGGCACTGAAATTCCTACCTTACTGCTATTTCCTCCCGGACCGGTAATAGTATAACCATTCAGATTGATTGTAGTGTGATCTCCAGCAGATCCTTGTGCAACTGATAGACCGTCTTGGTTATTTGAGCAAACGAGGTTTGCCGTTAGGGTAACATTTCCACTAACTACCTGACCGCATGCAGGACTTGTTATCATATTCTCTTGTGCTTGGGCATATTGTACTGAATTCTGCATTGCAATTCCGCCGAGTGCTGCCATTACTACTATTGTTCCTACCATGTATGACATTGATGTTCTTTGCATTCAATATAGGGCTATATCACTAACTATTTAAGTTAAACTCTTGTTTCTATTGTAAGTAAGTAATAGTATAATTAATTCTTCTACTGGCAACTTTGAATAGACAAATCTTTCATAACCAACATCAATTAGGGTTACTAATACTGTCTGCTGATATCTACTCATGATAGCATCTGATAGATTAAATTTTGGACCAAAATCATTTAACAAAAAGAATAAACTTTTTTTATGTTCGTTGTTTTTTAAGCTCAATTAAACCCATGAAATAGCTATTTATTAATTCGTCTATTATAGTCGCTGGATGTTTACGAGGAATCATCTAAATTAAAGGTTCATTAGATTTCATTATAAATTTTGTCCATATATTCAGTTAAATGTACAATAGGTTATAAGTTCGGCTAACAAGAAATATAAACAATTTTCGATCCTCATATATTGTGAGAATAGCCATTGTAGGTGCAGGTGTATCAGGATGCTATGTTGGAAATATTCTCAAGACACTGGGCCATGAAGTTATAATATTTGAAGCATCTACAGTCGAAGCTCATTGGCCTGTGTGCGCTTGGGGAGCATCGAAGAACATGCTCAAGATATTCTCATCCAAAGCCGGGCTAAATTTTGATGAGTATATCCTTCATGAGGGACGTAGACTTAGAATGGAACTTCCCAACGGTAAGAGAGAATTTCTCGATCTAATTGGTCTCGTCACTTATGACAAGAGAAAATGGGAACGTGATCTAACATATGGGCTCAGAATAAATTATAATACTAGAATTTTATCCAATTCGCAATGTCTTAAAGATTTTGACTTTGTATTGGATTGCACTGGTTTGCACAGGTCTTTACTTCCTAAATCTAATCAAGACTTTATCATTCCAGCTTATGAATTTCTAGTCGATAATGTGGACGGATTAGATGAATTCTACGTAATTGGATATAAGGGCGCTAGGGGATATTTTTGGTATTTTCCTTTAGATGAAAGAAGAGCGTACGTCGGGGCCGGGGATATTGATAGAAAATATTTAGGGATCGACGAATTTTTCAGAAAACATCCTTCAGCTAAAATTATTAAAAAAATAGGTCGTCCCATAAGACTGGCTCCTCCCAAAAGAATGTTACCATTTTATAAGGATAATGTGATAGGTGTAGGGGAGTCCATTGGTACAGTGTTTCCAATGTTGGGTGAGGGAATCATACCATCATTAATCTGCTGTGATATATTTATTGAATTGTTCAAGTCCCGAAATTTCAATCCTGTTTCGTATACTAAGAAAGTGCTTAAGAAATTTGAATATTATGATGATGTATATAGAATTATTAGGCTGAAGATGGAGGGAAATCTCAGTACAGTCAGACACTTTCCTTTACTTATGAGAATGTATAGAAATATGAAAAAGGAAGAGCAGAGATTCGGTTTTGAAATTAATTTTGAAAAAATGAACAGGCTTATAAAAGCCTTGTAGGTTTAACCGAGGTCGCCGTTGCTATCATCATGGCTTTTTTGTTCTAATCTTTGAGATGGTAATATCTAATGTCTGACTGATTTAAAATTTCTTCTATTTAAGAGTGATTAATCGCAATGTATTTTAGATATCTTATTATATTTTGATTATGAATATTTTAAATAGCAATTGGGCAAGGAGACGGTGGCTTGATTTTCGGAACGGTCACAGCATTTATTTAATATTTGCAATGACATTCGCTAACTTTGTGACTATACAATACAAATTATTGATAGATCAAGTACCGTCGCTTAGTGGGCTTTTTGGCAGCATTTGGGTCTTCGCAATAGTTTTTGTCTTAACATATGTTCCCATCGGAATTCTCTTAGGATATTGGCATCGAAAAAGCCAGTGGACTGTAGAACAGGAAGCCCTTTTTAGAGAGAACAAGGTGGGCGCAGTCATGTGGTTATATGTAATAGATCTGATAGAAGGAAACGTAAGCGAAGAAGACAAGAAACTAATGAAAGATGCACTGTTGCGTATTACAAAAGGAACAACTAGACTTCAGAGTATAAATACTACAAGCAAAGATAACCAAAGTTAATCCTATTTTGCATACTTAATCCAATGTGAGTCAAAGATATCACATTTCCTGTATTTCTAAAATTTTTTCTATATCTATCAAAGTAGTGCAAATTCATAACAAATAGAAATATTATATATTTGATAACTAAATTATTTATTATGAGTACGTACTTCGCTATAGTCACATGCAGGAATTCTGAAAAAGATATAGAGATGGCAATAATGTCGTTAGCGAATCAGACCGTTAATCCCAGATATATTATAATCGTTGACGATGGGTCTCGGGACAGGACTCCAAATATTTTGCGTGAATTAAAGAACAAAGTAGCTAATCTCTATATAATCACAAATCCCGATCTTGGTTACGATGTACGTAGAATTGTCACGAATTGGAACAAGGCTCTTAGATTTGCTGAAGAAATGAATCTTGAACAAACAGATCATCATATGATAGGAACTGATGACACTCAGTACGAGAGGCAATATGCCGAAAAAATTCTGAATTATTTTGACTCTAATAGTTCAGTGGCTATTGTTTCTGGTAATTATGACGATGTTGATTAT
>CAVPGE010000028.1:0-205748 GCA_963703885.1 uncultured Nitrososphaerales archaeon | reverse complement strand
AAATAGAAATTAGTGCAACCATAATAAACTTAAATTAGACTTAAACTTTGCCTAACATCATTTTTTTGGCACGGGTACGATAACCCTAATAAAATTGGATAAAAGTTTGCAATTCATCAACGAAGATAGACAAATTTTTTTGAACCGTATCCAATGATAATTCAGGCACACACGAATCCAAAAGCAAGGCTAAAGTGTGAATAATCTTTATTAATGTGATCCTGTTTAGACTTCGTGTTTCAATATCTTTATAATTATCAATTTGTCAATAATATGAAAATTTTTCACTTTCAATTTAGAATTAAATTTAAACTATATTTGGTATGCGATGGTATTGATTTTGGAATCTTTAAATTTCCGCACGTATAGGGTTAGCCCAAATCAACTCGCTTTTTAATTATGTATTTGACCAATAACAATTAAAATATCTCCTATTAGAAGAGATCATAACATGTATTGGAAAGATTAAAAGCCTATAAAAATGATTATCAAGTATGAATTGGGTTTAACTAGTTTGTTAACCAGAAGGAATTGTCATTGTTCATTAATTCTTTGGCCATACCTCTAATATTGTCTGCTTATACACATCTTTGGAACGTAGTAGGATTTCCAGCAATACATCCAGACGAGGGAGTATACATGAGGAGGGCAATGATGGTAATTAAGAATCTTGGTCCTCATGATGAAGCTGCTCGCTTCGACCATCCTCCAGGGGGATCAGTTGGATTAGTTACGATCATCCATTCTTTGGACAGATAATTCTAGCAGGCATATTGAGCAGTTTGGGCTATCCAAATTCATTGGGTCTATCTCCAAACGCAGATGAGCATTCAATAGAGATGCTTTATCTAGTTCCTAGAGTCGTTATGGGAATATTTGCGATAGTGGATACCTTTCTGATTTATAAAATTTCAGATCGTAGATATGGTCGAAATGTTGCACTCATTTCATCTATTGTTTTTGCGGTCATGCCATTATCTTGGCTACTTAGATGGATTCTCTTAGACTCAATCTTGCTTCCATTTCTTCTTACATCAATTTTACTAGCAATACCCAAGAAAAATCCTGAAAATATTGATTACAAGTTACTAAATAAAGAGAAACGACCGTACTTCAATATTCCACTCTTGCTTTCAGGTATTATGTTAGGTTTGGCGATATATACGAAGATACCAGCATTTACAATGATCCCACTCGTAGGATATCTAGTCTATAATAATACTAAAAACAGGAAACCGTTGCTTTATGGATTATTCCTGTTATTCTGATACCAATGATGTGGCCGGTTTATAGCATTGTTAATGGTCAATTCGGGGAGTGGATAGACGGAGTATTATGGCAGGGAACACAGAGGCATACCGGAATCGGGTCGGATATCAAAATCGATCAATTCTTTAACTCCGATCGAGTCCTACTAATTTTGGGAGCCACAGGTATCTCTATTGCTACGATTAAGCGGGATTATATGCCAATATTGTGGATTTTTCCCTATTTAATATTTCTTTATTTTGTGGGATGGACTATACTCTTTCATTGGGTAATAGTGTTGCCACCGTTTTGCATAGGGATAGCACTACTAATTCAAAATATAGCGCAATGGATTACCAAAAAAAGATGTAAACAGAATATACTAATAATTGGATCGACGCTTGCAATAACAATATTCGGCCTTGCAACCATGACTACGTTAATAAGTGTAAACTTATCTTCTTCGAGAGCTTTAAAGCAGCTGCCTTCGTTTTGCAAAAGTTACGATTCACAAATTATTTAGTTTATGGCGAAGGCAAGCCTACTGATAATGTAACTATATTAACGTCACCAATATACTCATGGATCTATACATATGTTTTCGACAAAAATCAAATAACGTCCCATATTCGAGATTCTCAACCAATCCAAACTGATAGGATTATAATAATGGAGGACGGAGTTTACCAAAGAAGCTTTTATCAAAAGAAAATCAAGAAGACACGGACCATACGCAACGAATCCAAATAATCCATAATATTACACGTAGTTTAGCGTCCTTTGATGAAAATGAAAATTATTACAGGTCTATCAGGAATGAGTATCCTTTTAGTAATATAATTGCTTATTCCTGGGCAAAAAAAAATCCAAGTACGAGCGAACTATTATTAACATTCCCACATTAATTCTTGAAGGCGACTTTGTAACTGCATTCCAAGTTAATTGTATGAAGAGCATCATTTCAATTACATTGTGCAAGTAATTGCACATCTCGTGACATAATTATTACATAGACTAACGAAAACCCCATAAAAGACATGTGCAGGTACGGTAAAACTCATCTACAAGTATACTGATGCGGGACTGACGAGTTACATAATCCCCGTTATCATTCATATACGTACCTAGGAATATTTTAGTTTAGAGGCGATGTCCTATCAGAACTACACTTATGAGGTATTTCATAAATTAATGGAGGCCCCCATACTATGAGCCTATACCAAATGAAATCAGCAGGTCAGTGCGAAAAGAAAACACTTTATTTCAAATTTGGGCTATTCAATAAGTATAAAAATTGAGTGCTTTCTGATTTGCATAGTAAGCCATAGTAAGTGATTAAGCAACAACAACACTTCTCACTTACAAGCATTCACACTTGTATTTCATTTTAAATGCAAAGAAAAGAAACCTCAAATTCAAAAATTGACAAGTTATACATATCAATAAACTAGAGTCTTTCATAGTTATACTGCCATTTACAGTATCTTTATATATTCTAGGTCACCACGTACCATGCAGTAGTTGCAGTCATACAAGAATATTGGGCTGTTAGTTATTTTTCAACTTATTATGGTTTCATTTCAATTAGTATCATTCCAATATATTCGCGCATACGCAATAGAGCAAAGTAATGACCACTTACCAGTAATAAAGGATCAATAATTTAAAGGTAAATGTGGTTGTCGAAGGACTAAATCATCCAACACAGATGGCTTTCTGGCCCCGAATGATTTCTTGGTTATAGAAAAGGATACAGGAAAGGTGATTAGAATCGTAAATGGCAGTTTATCTACCAAACCTCTAATTGATCTGACTGTGGCTAATCAACAGGAACGTGGATTGCTAGGACTTGCCATCTCTAAGAAAATTAATTTTAGCAAATCAAAGGATGTCGAACAATTTGATAACTTAACAAATATCTTTCTATTTTACACAGAGGCCGTTAGGGATGGTAACGATATTTGTCCGTTAAAATCTTACTGTGAACCAGGCAACGATCGAAAAGGAAATCGACTTTATAAGTTCTCTCTGGAAAGTAATTCTCTTGTGAACAGCAAACTCTTATTGGATTTACCATCATGGCCCGGCGCGGATCACATGGGTGGTGTGATCAAGATCGGGCCGGACAATAATATCTACGTTACAGGAGGTGATGGAGATAGTTGTGCCAATAGAATACAATGCCAAAAAGAACATTTTGAAGATAGTGTTCTAAGGTCCAAAACATCGAATATTCTTAATGGAGACTCGCCGGTTGGAAGAGGAGGAATTCTCCGAATTACTCAAGATGGCAAGTCGGTAAATGAAGGTATTTTGGGTAAGGGACATCCATTGGATAAATATTTTGCATATGGTATAAGAAATAGTTTTGGAATGGATTTTGACCCAATATCAGGCAAATTATGGGATACAGAAAATGGTGCCGGCTTTGGAGATGAAATTAATCTTGTTGAACCAGGCTTTAACAGCGGCTGGTTGAAGGTTCAAGGTATTTGGCCTGTTACAAACTTAGATCCAAATACAAAAAACAGAGGCTATACGAGTCATGATTCAAAAAATATTTCTCCGATTTAGACCTGACCAATTGGTCGATTTTCAGGGCAAAGGTACATACAGCGAACCAGAATTTGTGTGGAACATACCTGTTGGAGTCACTGCATTATTATTCTTTAGTCCTCTGAAAAATTTGGTAAACAATATGAAAATGATCTCTTTGCAGGTGATATTAATCATGGAACGATTTATCATTTTGAATTGAATAAGAATAGGACAACATTGGAACTGAGAGGCAAGCTTTCTGACACGATTGCCAATGACACAGAAGAAACCAAGGATATAATTTTTGGCAAAGGCTTCGACGGGATTGCAGATATGGATGTAGGACCTGACGGTTATTTGTATGTTCTTTCCTATTTTCGTGGTACGAGTCTACCGAATATCTCCAATTTCCAATAAATAGTAATCTTCTTCAGTGCATTCTCAATGAGATTGCAAATATCATATCGAGTCAAGTTGAGTCATACTGTTCATACTACAGTGATACCAACACGAAAATTGATCAATTCTTGCAAATGGTAAAGTTTTGCTCATGGTAACTATTCATCTAAGAATCAGTATCTAATTAAATACCTCAGTAATTACATGGTAATTTGTTACTATATTGAAAAAAGAAATATCTAATTTAGTCTCACGGAGTATTGGTATGGTATATCTCCATTAATCCAGTCACACTGCTACCTAGACTCGGTTTGCCACCAATTACATATATGCTATTGCCTACTGCAACAGCATCCAATCCAAGCCGGGGTGATCTGAGTGGAATCTCGGATCTCCAGGTTTTCATTGCGGTATTGTACTTTTCGTTATTGTTCAATGTGCCATTAGGACTTTGACCAGTGAACAATATTCCTATCCCCTTAGAATCGTCTGCAGATATTTTATCAGATCGTCCCCCAAAAACTAGTATATCTGCTGGCGTCTTGACTCTTGATTGGCCACCGAAAACATAGATATCCTCGTTAATTGATGCGGCAGCCATACTACTCCTATTCGTAGGCATTGGGGGTAAAGAAGTCCAGGAATCATCTAGAGGATTATATACTTCATTGTTATTAAAGCTCAATAAGGCCTGCCTAACTGAATATGATTTACCGTCTCCAGCCAGTCTTCCACCTATTATATAAAGCCGCCCCTTAATAACCTCAGACGTCGCATGTTGCCTTGGGGTCGACATTTCTTTTTTCTCAACCCAAGTATCAGTCTTTGGATCATATGCTTCTGTTGTGTACCAACTACATTGTATGAAGAGTTTACACCGCCTACGGCATACAAAATACCCATCTACAAAATCAGCTGTTAACATAGTTCTGGACGTAGGCATTGGTTTACCTTCGTTCCAAACGTCTTTATTTGAATCATAGATGAACAATTTATTGGTCGTATGATGTTTTTCAGTTGATCCGCCTACAACGTACAATTTTCCATTATCTGAGGCAACTCCTGCATGGTCTAGTGCTACTGGTAATGGAGCCACAGCATCCCATTTATTTAATAATGGATCATACACTTCCACAGTGTCCAGTTTTTTTACGTGCACATTTTGTCCCCCAATTACGTATATCTTGCCATCGAGATCCACTGGCTCCTATTTCTGATCTAGGCGTTGGCATGTTTTTTCCAGTTGTCCAAAATGTGGTGTAGTTCGACAAATCTACTGGTAAACCACTAGTTTCATTGAAATGGCGCATTGAAAAATTAAGATTTAGTAACAATAAACCAAGTATTAAAAAGTGTAACGATATAATTACATAATTAGTATTCCAAAACAAGTATATATCAAAAATTAGATATGAGCAATATAATGTTGTCGGGAATAGTTAAAAAAGTTCTTATATCTACCTACTCAATGCGGTTTCATCTCTAAATTGTTTCAGTATTTGGGATGAGTTGGATCAAAGGCTCAATCCTAAAGAACGAATGTCGCAAACAGCAAATCTAACTGGATATAATTTGTCGGATACCAAAAAATAGTCAAGCATTATACTTTCAGATCAACTGACCGTCGATGGCTCTCGAAAGTCTACAAACTCAAAAATATTTAATCTGCATCAAACGTCGCCACATTTTTGGCAGGAGGAATATTTATAAAAGTAATTCCACATCACCGCTTAAATTTCAGAAGAGCACAGGAATATTCCTAAATCCTATATTAGGAAAATATTTAAGTAGTATCACATCTAGTCAGATGACGAATTTAGCACATCAAAATTCCGAAGAAAATGGAAAAATCAAGCATTTTTGCTCATTATTATTTTAATTGCATCAGCAGTGGTGCATATTTGGAATCCAATTGGATTTCCTGGCCTTCACCCTGATGAGGGACATTACGTAAGGAGAGTCTCTTGAAATACTAAATGGCAGGGGCCCTCAAGAAGACAATTTCCGATTTTCGACCATCCCTAATCTACCCGTACTTCGGTCAACTTTTCTTGGCTGGAATTTATTTTTTAACTGGATTTCCCGGTACTACGCATTTAAAAGCCACCGAATTGTCGTTATTATCTTTACTTTACGAGATCCCGAGAATTCTAATGGGCGTGCTTGCAGTTATTGACACTCTGCTTCTTCATACTTTCTCGCGAAACGTCAGTACAATCAAGGAATTGCCCTAGTCTCTGCACTTTCATTTTCTGTAATGCCTTTCACCTGGGTGCTCAGAAGAGTGTATCTCGATAACCTTTTGTTACCATTTCTGTTATCGTCAATTTTGTTTGCAATATACAGTAAAAACTTCAACCATAATTACAATTTATTTAGATTTAGTTCTGGAAAATGTGCATTATCTTGTAAGAATTCGACATATATACCGGTATTTTTGTCTGGAATTTTTTTCTGGTATTTCTATATTCACTAAAATTCCCGCCATAGTAATATTACCATGTTTGGTGTTTTTAATTTTTAAGAACACACGTAATTTCAAAATGATTCTTTTTTGGATGATACCGACAATACTCATACCAGCAGTGTGGCCATTATACTCCATTACCACTGGTCACTTTGTTGACTGGTGGCATGGCATTAACATTCAGGCCGACCGCTCATTTCGGGAGGGTATTTTAGACGCTCTATACGATTTCATGGTAATAGATCCGGTTATGTCGATTACAGGTTCGATTGCTATGTTATACGCGGTTCTTAAGAAAGACATATTCGTCCTCTTATGGGTAATTCCTTTTTTCCTATTCTCTTATTTGATCGGTTGGGTTATACTATTTTCATTTAGTAATGATATTTCCAGCAATATGTATAGGTAGCCGCTGTTTTAATACATAGGTTATTCCTAAGACTCAATTCAAATCAAAAGAGCAGGATATTGCTACCAATTACCATTATGAGTATTGCGATTTTTGGGTTCGTTTGTTCAATGTCTCTTATAATACTCGACATAAATTCTAATCATATCGAAGCGTACTCAAAAGTTCTCAAATTGATCGCAGACAATCAAAACACAACTGAACCATCTATGCATTTGAATAGTTCCCCATTATTAATAAGCCATTGGATTTATTTCTTGATGCCTAAATACGTCTTGCATGATAATATAGAAACGACGATTAGATCCACGAAGAGTCCCATTAATTTCAGCAAAATACCCGAGAATGACCTCATAAAAAATATCAAAGAAAAGCAAATTATCGTAGTAGAGGACGATAGAAGAGGAGATTTGGTATCAAAAAATGTATCATTGAATCTTGTTTACAAAGAAATCAGCAATCCTTACGTGAAAAGATTTAATCTTAAGCAATACCCATATACAGCCTTGCAGAAAAAATATAATTTTGGTTTGGGCACTCGGATTACTATTAAGACAAATAAATGATACTTTTCACCTGCAAATCTCACCAGAATACGCGACAAGGTAATTGCTTTTTAAAATATGCAATTATGACAACGGATTATAAAAAAAAGCAAAAACTAGATTTGAGGAAAGAATAGCATGCAAAAATGCCTTATAGAAATTAGAGAATAGTGGTCTGAAGATGTCAAAATAACTTCTAAATAATAATGATTTAAAGTTAACTAACTATATTTTTATTGAAACTGGTTGAATCTCGGAGATGATCTATATTTTTCGCGATTTCAAATTCCCTAATGTTTGAGTCAAGCATGTAACTTCAGATTCGAATCGGAGCTGAATCAATTATTTCTTTTAAATTATAAAACCTTGATTAAATTCCGAGCTATCACAATAAATTAGAACAAAGGTAATGGATGTTTTTGTAGGACCTTTTCAAATATAAGTGGTGATTAACCTGTATCAAGCAATGACGACTGAAAAAAGTTTGGATAAAATTGAAGTAGGTAGTGCAGAGGAATTTAACGTTTTCATAGAGATTCCCAAAGGGAGTGATATAAAATACGAATATGATCCTAAATCAGGATTTTTGCTAGTTGACAGAAAATTATTCACAGCAATGTACTATCCGTCTAACTACGGATTCATACCGCAGACGCTTGAAGAAGATGGAGATCCAACAGATATACTTGTTTTAGGTAACTCGTCATTGACACCCATGTCAGTTATCAAAGCAAGAGCAGTTGGTGTGTTACTTACTGAGGATGAAAAGGGCAGTGATGCTAAAATTGTAGGCGTCCCGGTTGACAAAATAGACCCAAGTTTTTCAACTGTCTTCGACATAGGGGACGTGCCAAAATACATTCTTGAGCAAATAAAGCACTTTTTTGAGCACTACAAAGAACTGGAAAAGGGAAAATGGGTAAAGGTAATCAGATGGGATTCTCGAAGTGAGGCACTCAAACTCCTTTTCAAATATAAATGGCTACAAGCTCATGTGTGTAAATGACATTAGAAAAGAATCTGAAGAAAATTAGTAATGTAAATAGTTGACGAATTTAATGTTCTCATAGAGATCCCGAAGGATAGCGATATAAAATATGAATTTGATCCTGAGTCAGGATTCCTACTTGTGGATAGAAAATTGTTCACTGCAATGTACTATCCTTGCAATTATGGTTTTATTCCAAATACACTCGAACAAGACGGTGATCCAACAGACATACTAGTACTTGGTAACTCACCATTTGTCCCCACTATCAATTGTGAAGGTAAAACCCATAGGTGTACTACTTACTGAAGATGAGGAAGGCCCGGATGCGAAGGTCATTGGAGTTCCAATATCCAAAATAGACCCAAGTTTTTCTAGCGTTAGCGACATCAATGACGTACCGACTTACCTATTGGACCAAATTAAACACTTCTTCGAACATTACAAGGAGCTTGAAAAAGGAAAATGGGTAAAAGTATCAGGATGGGGTTCTAAAGAAGAAGCAGTGAAAAAGATATCAGAATCAATCGCACGGTTCAAAGGCAATGAATAGGAAAGAACGTCTTAATTTTAAAGAGCCTTGAATTGTTCACTCCATCTGGAATATGCTTTTAACATATCAACGCTCACACTGGGCTTTCTCATTTTCAAAATTTCTCTAAAATCAGATGGAGTTATGGACCTTATGTTTGCCTCTGATTCCATTGCCTTTCCACTCTCAAATAATTCATTTACTACCCGAAGTTGTGCAGATTGACAAATATCCTTTACATCGCTGGCACTATATCCTTCCGTAAATTTTGCAAGATCCTCAGTTTTTAACGATTTTTCCATTCTTAATTTTTTAGTGTATTGACTAAAAAGATGAATTCTTGATGAAAGATCTGGCAAAGAGACATAAATCCTCTTCTGGAATCGTCTTAGAAATCCTGCTTCAAGACTCCAAGGCTTGTTCGTTGCTCCAATCACATATAATTTGGATTCTCGAGATTTATCATTTATTCCATCCATCTCTGTAAGAAATTGATTCTTAACCCTGACCTCTCCACCGACCTCACTATTTCGATTTCCGAGTAAAGAATCTATTTCGTCGATAAATAGAAGAACAGGTACTCCTTCTACATCATGAAGTTTGTGGGCCATTGAAAATAATTTGGACACATTTTTTTCCGCTTCACCTAGCCACTTGCTCATCATTGAGGCAGCATCTACGTTAATAAAATAACCTTCAATTTCTGCGGCTGCGGCAGCAGCCAATAGGGTTTTACCACACCCTGGTGGACCATACAGTAAAATACCTCTGGGCCATCCTAGCGGAAATAAGTCAGTTCTTATAGTTGGATACACAATTGATTCTCTCATTGCTCTTTTGGCATCATCTAGCCCGATAACCTCATTCCATGAAACTCGAGGCTTGTCTTTCATTACTAAATCTCCTAATTCCATATTTGCACCCTCCTGATTACTTTCCTTCTTTCTTGGGGCTGAGGGATCATTACCGGCGTTCTTATTATAGATCCCAGCAGGTTTGATATTTTCTCCGAGACTGCTCGATATTTGGAGGGCTTTGACCCTATTTTGGTAAGCACTAGCCCGTTCCATGTAAATTTTATTTAATTTATATTCTGGATAAATCTGCACAAGCTTAACAAGTGATTCTATTGCACGTTGATATGCTTGTATAGCATTATTCCGAGATCCTTGGGAATCCAGGCGTATTGCTTCTGCAGCATATTTACTCGCACAATTTTCTAACTCTGTTGGAGCAAGACTCATTCTATTGCATAAAATATTCAGATGTCCTTTGAATTACTAGGTTGTAAATCTATATTATGCAACAAACAAAATAAAATGGACTAATATCATACTTTCTATCCATATAAGTCGGAAATATAATGTCATTCTTACAAATAATTTCGTAACTAATTGCAAAATAATCTGCCTAGGCTTCAATTTAATATATATTCTATGCCCATTCCATTAACAAAACATGTTCAATTAGGTAGAGCTTTATAATTTTTCTAGATATTATGTAATCTAATTGACAAGTGCATTTACTTCTGTTTCTTAAATATCACAACCTAGTTAGGATGCCATCAGCTTCATTAAATTATGAATTAGCCGGAAGTCTCGAAGAATTTGGACTTTCTAAGTACGAAGCAAGGGCATATATCACGTTGATCGAAAAAGGAACGCTAGGAGCAAGTGAAATCGCATATTACTCAAATTTACCTCGGACTAAGATTTACAATACCCTTAAAAAGCTAGAAAAAAAGAGGCTCTCTATTATTTCAAGTCAGAAGCCACTAATCGCTTCACCTGTACCTCCTGAGGAAGCATTTTTAGAAATTATGTCATTGCACGAAAAGAGATTAAAGAATATGAAGAAAATCATCACCTCCCTTAAGGCAGTAGAAGAGCAAGGTAAAGAGAGAAACATTATGGAGGAACGAAAGTATCAACTCATTGACGCTAAGGCGACTCCTAGCAAAATAAAAGATCTTCTTAATTCATCAAAGAGGAGCATTGACGTGATGGTAGATTCCTGGGGACTGAGTGTCTTTTTACAATGTAGGGAAGCACTTTTTTCTGCAATAGCAAGAAAAGTGAAAATAAGAGTCCTTCTGGGATTTCAGGGCATGGACGTTCAGAACATCAATTTGTTACCAATCGAATCCGAGATAAGACTGGATAATTTTTCCGGGAGTATGTTATCTTTTGATTCTTCAAATGTAATTTTTATAGATAGTTCTAATGGAAAAGCCGCAATGACATCATCGTACGATACCTTCTCGATAGGACAATTTAGAGGTTTTGAGGAGAAATGGCGAAAAGCATTAAAAATCAAAAATCTAAATATTCTGGGCCTGAAAGAAACCTTCGATGCAATGATTTTATTGAGATTTGTTAATGGGAGGATATCGCGCCTCCTTTTAGATCAGGCAGTCAGTCCTAATCCCGATCCAAAATTTATTTTGGATACTCTTGCAAAATATGGGATCAATTTAATCGATAGAAAGTTTTCAGAATTAATCAAGACAATTGATCATGCTTTAAAGCTTGGCTATTCAGGATTCTTGAAATATGATCATCAACACAGCTTAATTAGTCTCCACACCGAAACAGATGAATCTACTATTGTTCCTTGGGCTATTATAATATCAGCATATCTTAAGACTATTGGAAACGAACCAAAAATGATGTGCGACTTTCGTAATGGTTTGGCAAACGTAATACATTTAAAATTGCCGCATCAAATTTCTAACGAGTATCTATAAACAAAATTACGCATGTCGCCAATTAATTATGATGATATCTCCTGAAGCTCCTGCGAAGTTGGTTACCACAAATTAGGCATACAGTCAAATTAGGCTCATAATTTTTACCACATGTTCTGCAATACGTTCTCCATTTTTTGATTTGAGTAATTCCTTTTGAGGATAGGTTAATTGTTGGAATAGACATTACAGATGCCAAGTTACAAATTGCATAATCATCTGTAACAATTGTACCTAGCAAATCATGTGAAAGTGAGAGTATAGAAATATCCCCGCTTGATAAATCTGACTCTCCTATTTGCTTGGCAGTTTCTTTTACTAGATCCTGTGATTCTCTCGTTGGCTCAAGGACAACAAGCCTCCCGCTTATTATCAAAGATTCAATAATTGAGTAATATTTCTGAATATGAATAATTTCTTCCATTATCCTATGCGAGGTGAAATACCTTCCTTGCAGTGTAGAGTGGAATCCAGAATAAAATGCGGTAGAATCCAACACAAGAACTCTAGAAACCGACTTTTCCAAGTTGTTTAATACCTCGTCTGTCCAAACGTAAAAATATGCAATCACAAGCATGTCTTTCGACCCTAATCAAATCGTTAGCTTTCGCATCGTAAACTTCTTGTCCATCAATAATTATTTTCGAATCATCAGAAAAAATGACGATTACCGTGATAGGTGGAAATATTATGGTGGGCATTCTATTTACAGGCGCAACAGGCATAACCATCAGTGAATCCAATCTCTCGTGAATAATAGGACCGCCCATAGATAGAGAATGTCCGGTAGAACCAGTAGGTGTCGAAAGAATAACTCCATCCATTTTTTGAGATACTTCATCTTCACACATCACAAGTGTAACGGTTGGCGTTCTAGTTAAATTAGTTCTAGTTATTACAATGTCATTTAAAGCAGGACACGTAACGAATTTGTTATTAACTTTTGCGGTTATCCTCATTCTTTTGTCATAAAAAAAATTACCGGCAACTATTTCCGACAATTGATCATTAATAGGCTTGTTGGATGTATCTGCAAGAATACCTCGGTTACCGCCAATATTCAAGCTAAAGACGGGGATTTCGCTTTTGATATTTCTAACTGCCCGTAGCGTAGTCCCATCACCTCCTACCGCGAAGACCATGTCAGCCTCAATGTCTTTCAACTCGTCTAATCTGGTTTGTTTTGTATCTTGAATGATATTATCAATAAGCAAAGTTTTAACGTCCATGCTCTCGAAAAATTTAGCTATTTCCTTTCCCGCTTGCAAAGCAAGCTCATTATTAGCCTTAGTTACTATAGTAACTTTTCTAAAGACAAGGGGCATTGATTAAATCTCATTTGAAGATGGAACTTAAATGCATTTTTGTAGTCTATCCAGAAGACACACGAATAAATAACCTCCATTCAGAAGATTGTGATGGGCCGATAGCTCAGCTTGGTGGAGCGTTCGACTGATAATCGAAAGGTCAAGGGTTCAACTCCCTTTCGGCCCATGTTTATTTAAGCTTGAAACTACATAGTACTGACGTAATCAACTATAAAATCTCCCGAGATATTACACTTCACTATTGTCACAATTATTAGTCGATAGGTATAATCTCATGAGATCGAGATACTTTTAATCAAAATTAAAACGAATAAAGGATTCAGCCTAAACTTTTAATTCATCGTTAGTAACGTAATCGGGATCTGAATCAATAATAGGTCCTAGACAATGGGGGCTTTTTCAGTCTTTACCAATCATAATCAATATTGAATTTTCGCGCTGATTTAATGATCTAATTTTCATAATAAATAAGCTGTTTACGATAATTGAATTAACCATCGCTGTAGCTATCACAGCAGGACGGTATCCTTAAAATATCATAATTGAGATTAAACTATGTTTCGATCTCTGCCATGTGCCTATTAGTAGTTTTTATTTCTTTGAAGTCAGAGCAATCATCAAGGGTTTGGAATGATCAAATCAGGTGTCTGAAAATTTGATAGAATACATTGAAACTTGTTGTATTAGGTCTGAAACCCCTATGGCAATTTTTCTTAATGTAGGATTAACCGTATGTAGGCATTATTCAAAAAAATACGTTAGGATTCAAATGTATGCAGACAAGCTCCGTTTCATAAATTTGAGTAGGATCGCTTTTACATACACATGAGTTTACATACACATGAGAGGTTTTTTAAAAAGTGATGGTAATGGCTTCCGGAAGGATTTCGTGCCTAGATCGTAGTATCATACACAACATATTTGACACAGGAGCTATTTAATTGCACAAAAGCTAATGAGCACGATTTAGTTTGAAATAATTTTAGTTCAAAAGCTTCTGGTAGCAAATTGTATTCTCTCTTGAGTATGAGTCGGCAATTTATTATATCCTATGGGCATGTCAAAAAAAATTGGTACAAACATCTAATTGTAATCTTGAATAAAAGATCAATCAAACTTTATTGGGAATGTATTACCTTAACTACTAAAAAACGTTTAATTAACCTTGATTCATAGGCATCTTCGTGAGAGTGCTAACGACGATTGCATGTATTATCTGTTCAATTTCAGTAGCATCCATAGCAAATAACACGCTTACCTTGCAGGCTTTTCCGTACGCTTGGTCGCAACAGGGAAATGCTACCGAATTGCTCCGTTCAAGTTCTCAGGATAATTTGGTTAACTTTCTATCGAAATCAGAGAATTTTACTATCTGGCCCAACATTCATCCAAATGTAAAGACAGATTTTAACCCAAATGTAACGTTTCCAAGCATTCAAGGAACTGCATTCATTCATCCATTTGCGATCGTCATAGGGGATTGTCATATAGGCAAGCTTGTGCTTGTAGCACCTACGTCTGTTTGTCGAGCTGATGAAGGCACTCCTATCCATGTGGGTGATAGCTCTAATATGCAAGACGGTGTAATTTTACATGCTTTAGAAACAACTGATCATGGAAAGAATATGGATGGTAGAAGATTTTCAAGTGATGGTGATAGACTTTTAGGAAATGATTCACGCTTTAGTCAAGGTTATGCGGTTTTTATTGGTGATCGGGTCAGTCTTGCTCACGACTCTATGGTACATGGTCCTGCGTGGATTGGAAATGATACATTTCTTGGAATGAAGAGTTTCGTATTTAACGCAAAAGTTGGCAACAATGTTGCTGTTGGAGTTTCAAGCCTAATAACTGGGGGAGTTACAATAGACGATGACAGATATGTTCCCCCTGGCAGTGTCATAACTACGCAAGAGCAGGCCGATCTACTTCCACCAAGGATTGGAAGCGACTATGAAAAAATAAACAAAGCAGTGATTAACGTGAACGAGCAAATTGCAGGTGCGCTATTAGCCAAAGCATATGATAATCAGCTTGCTCAATTGATTAGTCAAAGGGAATCGATCATGGAAGAAAGCATATTGGGATCCGGTGTTAACAACAGTAATAGCAGTAGCAGCCCTAATGGGACTAGTCCAGGAATAAATTAAATTGGGGATTTTGTAAACCTTCCAGTCAAATAGTTTTAAAAAATGCAAATCGGAAAAATTGTCGTATCATATCGGAGATACTAGCGTTCCTAGATCAGGTAGCGAACATGTTTTGTACGCAAAAAATATAGAAATGAACAGAAATGGATTGAATGCCAGAGGCTACACCCACATCAACTGGCACGTAGCTAGCGCATCGAACATTATGTTACCATCTTACGTTACCATATTTAGTCTTAACTGGGGCTGAAAATTGCAATATATCCCTATAAATTCAAAGATTCAGCGAAGTCCAAGCAATAATTAGATGGCTGATCGATTGAAAAAATGTGACCCACTTTGTCTCAAGTGTGTTTTGTCATAGTTGACCACAACTGTTTGTATGTATAAAAGGCAGCGCATGTACAAATCTACAGAAACATTACTCTAGAGGGATGTCTTATTCTTGAGCTTACTTGACATCATTGATTTTCGTATAGATATATTTCATATTGACCAATGAATGACGATCCCAAATCTAATTTTTGATAAGACTACATGAAATGTATTAATTACCTTCATGATCAAAACTTTAGTATAAATTACTTTCCAGACTTGTTTACAAGAATGCCAATGTAAAGCAAAACATACGCACCAGTAATGGATTACTATTTGAGGATTTTGGCTATTCTGAAGATTAGAGATGATTATGAATCAGATAATGCCTCTTTATATTCTGATTCTAGCCAGTTGAGCAGTTCGTTAATATTAGTACTAACGTGATCCGATTCCAAAGTTTGGGCAAAAGAAAGTGCTGAATCTTGCGTGAATATAGCGATACGCAGGTCTGAAGAGATTCTGGGCTTGAGTGATTTTAGTGTTTGTACTAAAAAACGCAAAGAATTTTCGTTACTCGAAAATATCGTTATCACAACTATGCCTTTAGAATTTTGAAATTTTCGCAATACGAATCGCTGAATATCAATATCAAAAAAAGGATCAATTTTTGATTCTACATTTCCCAGATAATAGGAATTCCATCCAAGCAAATACAAGGCAACGGAAGCGATCTTCCCAAGGTAGATGCTTTCTTCAGATGAAGCAATTGATAATGACGTCGCATTTTTTATGTTATCAACATAGGGTGCAAACTTTATGGATGTTACGATATCAGTTGCTACAGTGTAGATGTAAAGCCTGTCAGTTTCTCCAATTTTTCCTCGATTATAGAGATCACTCATTATGGAGAGAGAGGATAGAATCACATCTACTAAAATTCTTATTTTATTTATATCAGACGAGAGCAACTCAATTATTATGCTTCTAGCCAATTCTTCATTACCTTTGATCAGAGAATCGAGAAATTTCTGCTGAACCTGATTCAAGTTAATAGGAAATTCTATAGAAGAAATATTTTTGTTCAAATACCACACGTTCAGCGGACCAATTTTTTTTTTCGAATTAGTCCTTTTGCAGACATTAAATCAAGATATTTTGTAAGGGTCATCCTGTTGATTTTAAGCCTGCTCGCCAGCTCCACCCCAGATAGTCCTGAGCCACTATATTGCAACTCGGCAAAGACCTTCCTCTTTACTTCCTCCAATGAATATCTGCGGTACACTGAGATTGAGATCGCCATCTTAATCTTAAAAGTTTTCCTAAGAGGATGTTATTTATATAAAGAAATTTACAAAGAGAAATTTTATACAAATTAGTGTTTGGAGATGGATGAACTAAATACAAAAAGTTAAATTTAGCAATTAATCGCTTGCTTCACTCATGTCAAAAAAGGCAATACTGGCATTTTCTGGAGGACTGGATACATCAGTATGCATAAAATATCTTCAAATTAACCATAATTTAGATGTCATAACTGTTACGATAGATTGTGGTCAAGATGATGATTTTGCGGAGATTGAAAAAAAAGCAAAAATACTTGGTGCAATAAAGCATGTTTATATCGATGCAAAAAAGGAATTTGTCGAAAATTACGTACTTAAATCAATAAAAGCCAATGGGCTATATCAAAGCAAATATCCCTTAGCAACGGCTTTGGCACGTCCACTAATTGCTAACAAAATCATGGATATAGCAATGGAAGAAAAGGCCATAGCCGTATCTCACGGATGCACTGGGAAGGGGAATGATCAAGTCAGGTTTGATTTGGCATTAAAATCGATAAATCCCAAGATGCAAATAATAGCACCAATAAGAGACATGAATTTGACACGAGACGTTGAAATAGAGTTTGCAAAGAAACACAAAATTCCTATAGACGACCAGGCAAAAAGATTCAGTATTGATTTGAACCTTTGGGGGAGAGCTATCGAGGGTGGCATATTGGAGGATACTTGGAATGAACCCCCGAATGATGCCTTCAACATGGTAAAGTTCGAAGATAAATCAACTGAATATGTTGAAATTGAATTTGAAGAAGGCAAACCGATTAAAGTTGATGGGAAGAATTATAGTCTTATTAATTTAATAAGCTACCTTAACGACAAGGTAGGTAAACACGGAGTGGGCATAGTTGACCACATCGAAGACCGCGTGGTGGGTATTAAGACTAGGGAAGTATATGAAGCACCTGCAGCATTAGCAATAATCGAGGCGCATAGAGACTTGGAAAAAATGGTGCTGACACACTTAGAACTACGATTCAAAAATATCGTAGACGAGAACTGGGGCTATTTGGCATATTCAGGATTTTGGTTTGATCCTCTTAGAGAGGATCTGGATAAGTTTATAGATGCAACGCAAAAAAAAGTAACTGGTATAATTCGAATGAAGGTACAAAATGGTTCAATAAAGGTAGTAGGAAGAAAATCTCCCTATTCATTATATAGAAATAATTTGGCGACGTATGCTTCACATTCTACTTTCGATCAACGATTGGCAAAGGGATTTGTTGAGCTTTGGGGAATGCAAACAGTCACGGCAAATCAGATAGGTAAGAACTTTTCTGCAAAAATAGGAGAAAACTAATATGAAAATAGAATGTAAGGAGTGTGCGGCTGAAATTCCAGTTGCGGATGATGCGATTGTTGGTGAAATAATTACTTGTCCCGAATGTGGCTCAGATTTTGAAATAACTGCTAAGAATGAGGGAGTCATCGAAATCAAGCGGGCTGAATCAGTCGGTGAAGACTGGGGACAATAGATGGTAGAAATATGCCT
Organism: uncultured Nitrososphaerales archaeon; assembly: GCA_963703885.1. GTDB lineage: Archaea > Thermoproteota > Nitrososphaeria > Nitrososphaerales > Nitrososphaeraceae > TA-21. Next base: position 187,242 of record CAVPGE010000028.1, on the reverse strand, counting down.
AGTCTATGATAAAATAAGATTTGAAGAAAGAGCACTAAATGATAAAATAAGTCAGAAGGGCCATAAAGCGAGCTTAGTGGATGGTAAAAATCTAGTATTTGACACAGAGTTTGATTTGGACACTGATCAATTTGGTGATATAGTTCTACAAAGACAGGTTAGTCACTTTCGAGGTTTATTTGTTACATTTTGCTTGGAAAGTTACGGAATTAACGTCGTAAATTCCTTTAGAGTCAGCGAAATTTGCGGAAACAAACTAATAACTTCATCGATATTAGCAAAGAACAAGGTACCGACTCCCAAGACACGCTTTGCATTTAGTTCAGAATCTGCTATGGAGGAAATGGAGAATTTTGGTTACCCGATAGTAATTAAACCCATTGTAGGCTCATGGGGTCGCGGAGTATATCAAATCGCAAATAGACAAATGGCTAGAATGCTTGTAGAAAACAGAGATGAAAATCAGGGGATGTTTTCCAAAATATATTACATTCAGAAAGAAGTTAAGCGTCCATCTAGAGACATAAGATGCATAGTAGTGGGGAATAGAGTTATAGCTTCTGTTTATAGATACTCGGCTGACAAAGAATGGAGAACTAACGTTGCGATTGGTGGAAGAACTGAAGAGGCGGAGCTGACTAAAGAATTAGAGGATACTGTGCTCAAAGCTGCTTCCGCAGTGGGAGGTGGAATATTAGGCGTGGATTTGATGGAGGATGAAAAGGAAGGACTGGTAGTTCATGAAATAAATAATACAGTAGAGTTTAGAGGGGCCGCCTCAGTTTGTAAATCCGATATCCCTGGAAGCATGGCGGATTACTTGATCAGCTTGTCAAAAAAATAACCGCTTTTGAATATATCAATTCGATATTAATGTTGTATTGTTTCAGCATTTTTATGATGCCAGATAAAAAAATTCATATGATATTAAAGTAGAATTTTCAGAGATCAAGTATATGAAAGTCGGAGTGGTAGGGGCGTCTGGCTACGTAGGAGGAGAACTTTTGAGACTATTGGTAGTACACCCAAAAGTAGAAATAACGATGGTTACATCACGTGCGAGTGCTGGAGAATATGTACATAGGAAACATCCTAGCCTTAAAGGGTTTATAGAGCTCACTTTTTCCCCGATGGAGCTGGAAAAATTAGCTAATAAATGCGATCTAGTTTTCGTATCGGTACCACATGGTAGTGCAGTTGATATAGTAAAGGATCTCCACTCAAGAGGAACAAAAATTATCGATCTGTCTGCTGACTTTAGATTGAAGAAACCTGAGGATTATATTAAATGGTACGGTTGGGAACATCCATACCCTGATCTACTTCTAGAATCAAAGTACGGTGTGCCAGAAATACATAGACAAGAGATCAAAAATTCAAGATTAGTATCTTGTCCTGGATGTATGGCCGTAACATCAATTTTAGCCCTAAAGCCCTTAGTTGAGAATAAATTAATAGATATGGCGCATATAGTAGTGGATAGTAAGATTGGATCTTCGGGAGCTGGCGCTTCTGATAGCAGCGGTACACACCACGCCATGCGATATGGAGTAATACGTCCCTATAAACCCGCAAAACACAGACATACTGGTGAAATAGAACAAGAGTTAAGCTTAATTTCAAAGAATAAAGTCAATGTAAGCATGAGTCCACATGCAGTAAACCTGGTAAGAGGAATACTAACTACAAATCACGTATTTTTGAATTCCGCGGTATCAGAATTAGACTTATGGAAATACTATAGAAATTCGTACGGCAAGGAGCCTTTTATTAGGTTGATAAGGGACAAGAAAGGTCTTTACAAGTTTCCAGATCCAAAGTTTGTCGTTGGATCTAATTTCTGTGATATAGGATTTGATATAGACGAAGACAATAGAAGAATTGTTGCATTATCGGCGTCAGACAATTTGATGAAGGGTGCGGCAGGTTCTGCAATTCAGAATATGAATATTATGTCAGGTTTCGATGAGACTGAAGGTCTCAGATATACACCTCTAACACCAGTATGATAACCATAAAATTTGGAGGAAGTGTAATTAACGACTTGCATCCTTCTGCAATAAAAGATATCCAAAAACTAGCAACTACAGAGAAAATAGTTATTGTACATGGTGGAGGTAAGGAAGTAACATCCGTGGCTACAAAACTTGGCAAGGAACAAAAATTTATTGTTTCGCCTAGTGGGATTAGAAGCAGATTTACAGATAAGGATACCATAGAGATATACACTATGGTCATGTCAGGTAGAGTAAACAAACAAATAGTGAAATGGTTAGTAAAATCAGGACTAAAGGCTGTTGGAATATCGGGTATAGATTCAGGCTTGATAAGGGCGACAAGAAAGTCAAAATTAACAGTAATAAATGATAAAGGAAGAAAGATGGTTATTGATGGCGGATACACGGGTAAAATAAAGTCTGTAGATTCCTCTCTATTGAATTTGCTAATGGGCGAAGGGTATTTGCCTGTGGTGTCACCAATTGCATTGAGTGAGGATTATGAATATTTGAATGTAGATGGAGATAGGGCAGCAGCTTATGTCGCAGGCAGTTTACAAGCTGATAAAATTATATTTATAACTGACGTGAGTGGACTAATCCAAGATGATGTCCTCATACGGAAGTTGACCTTAAATGAGGCGAAATTGATGTTACCAAAGATAGGATTTGGCATGGAAAAAAAAGTTTTGGCTTGTACTGAAGCGCTCATGATGGGAACCAAAGAAGCCATAATTTCTTCTGGCAGAATCCCTAATCCTATATCAAGTGCAATTGGACACAATGAAGGAACGGTGATCACAAATTGATGTCTGAAGAAGATATTTTACTGTTAAATATCTATCAAAGATTTCCAATCCAAGTTGAAAGAGGGAAGGGGGCTGTAATATGGGATTCTGACGGTAAAGAGTACATAGATTGCATGGGGGGATACGGTGTGGGTTTGATTGGTCATTGTAACGATAAGGTTATTTCGGCAATCCAAGAACAATTACAGAAAATAATCATTTGTCACATGTCGCTCTATAATGATACGAGGTTTAAATTTTTGAAAAAATTATCTAGCATATCGCCGAAAAACTTGTCTAAAATCTTTTTCAGTAATAGTGGCTCAGAGGCCGTGGAAGCTGCTCTTAAATTTGCGAGAAAGCATACTGGAAAAAATGGAATTATATCGATGCATGGCGGGTATCATGGTAAAACCCTTGGGTCATTGTCGGTAACACACAATCTGAAATATAGGAAATCATTCCTACCATTGTTGGATGGAGTCAAATTCATTCCATACGGAGAGGTATCAAACCTAAACGAATCAATTGACGAGAATACAGGTACAATAATTTTAGAACCTATTCAGGGCGAGTCTGGTATCATAATGCCGCCTCCTGATTTTCTACAATCAGTTAGAGAAGTGTGCAATAAAAGAAATTTAGTATTAATATTTGATGAAATACAAACAGGGCTTGGAAGAACTGGAAAGATGTGGGCAGGAGAGAACTGGAATACTACCCCAGACATTATGTGCATTGCTAAAGGAATAGCTTCTGGAATTCCCATGGGAGTAACTTTTGTCTCTCCGGAGATAGCCCAAAGCATGAAGGTGGGAGATCATTCATCTACATTTGCAGGAAATCCATTAGCCTGTGCTGCTGGTAATGCCACTATTGATGTTATCATTAATGAGAGACTTGCTGAAAAAGCAGTACAAACAGGAAAATATTTCAAAGACGGTTTAGTAGAATTAAAAAGTCGGCATCAAATAATAAGGGAAGTAAGAGGAATGGGTATGATGCTGGCCGTGGAATTGCGATTTGATGTTAGGGATATTCTCATTAATGGAATAAACAATGGACTCTTAATGCTATATTCTGGGAGAAATATTATTCGTTTACTTCCACCACTGGTCATGGAGAAGGATGCTGTTACTACGGCATTAGCGATTCTAGATAGATTACTCAATCAGGAGGAGATTAAACATAATGTCTAAAATAAACGATGAACAAGACCGGAAAATAATCGAAATATTGAGAGCAGACTCTCGTAGAGCCTTTGTGGAGATTGGGAAGGAAATTGGATTATCAGAATCTGCAATAAGGCGGAGGATTAAGAATCTAATGGATAAGGGCATTATTGATCGCTTTACAATCCAAGTTAAATCAGAAGATAAGACTAGTGCAATCACTCTCTTGTCCATTGATTCATCTTCAGATACTTCATTTGTTACTTCAAAATTATTGGAACTCCAGGGTGTCAAGATCGTTTACGAAATCACCGGGCAATATGACATTGCTGCGATAATTTCTGCGGAGTCTATTATTGATATAAATAGTTGTATTGACGAAATTAGGAAAATAAGCGGTGTTTCGGATTCAAATACTGTTATAATACTAAATACACTCAGACAATCATGATGGATATCATACGAAAATATACGAAAAGATTTATATCTTGTTCGAAATATACACAAACTGTAAAAACATGTCGCTGAAATCAGACGATCCAAACCACTTTGCGCATATTTATAATGAGTCACATCTGTTTAACAGAAATATTAGCATATTGGATTCAACCCTTCGTGAAGGAGAGCAACACCCTGGTGTTTCATTCACTAGCAAACAAAGAATTCAAATTGCATGGATGCTTGACTCATTTGGGGTAAACCAAATTGAGATTAGTCCCGTTGTTTCGCAAGATCACAAAGAAGCTACTAAAACTATAATCAAGCAAGGTCTGAAAGCAGATATTCTAGCTCATGTTCGAGCCATAAAGAGTGATGTGGATGTGGCGATAGACTGTGGGGCTTCATGGGTAGCAACTTATATGGGAATATCAGATGTTCATCTTTCTGCTAAACTTAGGATTTCACGCGAGGAGGCTAAAGTTAGAGCCCTTGAAGTTGCCGATTACATTAAATCGCATGGACTGAAATCACGCTTTACGATGGAGGACGCTAGCAGAACTGATCCTTCATTCTTAATCGAAATGTGTAGGGAAATGAATTCCCGTCATATCGAACGGATAAGTATTCCCGACACGGTAGGAATAATGAGACCTCATGGTATGTACAACCTAGTAAAGATGGTTTGCGATAGTATTGACCTAAGGTCTAGCTCCATAGATGTTCATTGTCACAATGATGTTGGTTTGGCATTAGCAAATGCTCTTGCTGGATGCGAAGCCGGAGCAGATCAGATTCACACGACAATAGATGGATTGGGAGAGAGAACTGGCATTCCATCACTGGCTGAAACCTCAGTGGCATTATCTTTGATTTATGGAATCCCAAATGACTATAGACTGCATTTACTGAAAGATTTGTCTAAAACAATATTTGAATATACGAAAATACCAACTCCAGAGTCAAAACCTTTGGTTGGCGATAGCGCGTACAAACACAAAGCCGGTACACATCTCGCAGCTATATTACGAAACCCTGCCGCATATGAAATTCTTGAGCCTAAAATAGTAGGTAACAGAAGAAAAATTGTTTTTGGAGAACTATCTGGAAAGAACGGTGCAGCATACTTGCTATCATTATTGGGACTCGAAACATCTAAAACAGAAGCAGAAAAAATGGCCCGAGGTCTGAAACAATTAAGAATGGGAGATATTTTGGAGTTGTATTTGGATGAAAGACTAGAAAGAAAGATACTTAATGATGCTGTATCAAACTAAAAGTTAACAAAATGACTAAATGCCCAGAATGTGATGCAGAAATCAAAATACCTGACGATTCAATGGAAGGAGAAATTGTATCTTGTCCCGATTGTGGAGCTAGCTACGAATTAGCTAAGTCGGAAAATGGATATGATCTGAAACCAGCACAAGCCGTTGGAGAGGACTGGGGCGAGTGAGTGGAGGAAAAACTACCTCTTCTTTTTTAATCCTTTACGACCAATTAAGATGGGAAGAAAAATCCTTAATAGAATATACAAAGAAGAGAGGCATTGATGCTGTCCCTCTCAATTGTAGAGAAATAACCGTTGATTTGAATAAAAAAAATGATTACGCAAATAAAACAATATTACAGCGTTGTACGAGTTATTTTAATAATCTTCATTCTACTGCTGCACTTGAAGGATTGGGAGGACGTGTAATTAATTCTCTTCACACCGCAATTTTCTGCGGTAATAAACTTTTTACGCATATGGAGTTATTGAATTCAGATATTCAAACTCCTCAAGCTTTTTGCGCATTTTCAGAATCATCTGCGTTGTCTTCTCTTAACAAATATGGATATCCAAAGATCATAAAACCTGTAATAGGTAGCTGGGGTAGACTAATTGCTCTGTTGAAGGATAAAGAATCAGCAGAGGGAATAATAGAAGGCAGACAACACATGTACCCGCTCTACCATATTTATTATTTTGAAGAGATGGTAAACAGGCCACCCAGAGATATAAGGGCTATTGTAATAGGGGAGCAGGTAGTGGCAGCCATTTACAGATATTCAGGTCCCAGCGAGTGGAAAACAAATATGGCACTTGGAGGTAGAGCTGAATCGTGTAAAGTTACGCAAGAGTTAGAGGAAGTTTGTCTCAAGGCTTCACGATCTGTCAATGGGCAAATTGTAGGAGTAGACTTGATGGAAAGTGATGAGAAGGGATTTACTGTACACGAAGTAAATAACACAACTGAATTTAAAAATACGGTTAGAGTTACTGGAGTTGATATTCCTTCATTAATGGTTGAATACATACTACATTTGGATCGATAAATAGTAGAATTGGTTTCTCCAACTTACGCGATTGAATTATTGAGAACCTCTTTAGAAATTTACACTCCTTCAAGATCAGAATCAGAACTCGCTAATTTGATAAAGGAAAAATGCATTGGCGATCTAGGATTTGAGAAAGCGAGTATTGATAGTGTAGGGAATGTAATTGCTACTAAAGGAACTGGGGAACCTAGGATATTGTTGTGCGGTCATATGGATACAGTTCCTGGAGAAATACCGGTCAGAATAGAACTAGGATATATATATGGTAGAGGTGCGTCAGATGCAAAAGCACCACTAATTGCCATGTTATTGGCTGCTTCAGAATTTAAGCAGAGAGGTACTATAATTTTTGCAGGTGTCGTTGACGAAGAGGGAAATGCCACAGGCGTGAAAGAATTAGTCCGGAGTATGGTAAATGTAGATTACGCAATATTTGGTGAACCTAGTGGAATTGCTAACATTACTGTATCATACAAGGGAAGGATATCCTTGAGATTGACTTGCGATGTTGGGAATAGTGCACATGCAAGTGCTCCGTGGTTAAGTAAAAACTCAATTGAGGAAGTTTATGAAATTTGGAAATATCTCAAGAAACGATTAGAGAGTGAATATAACTTAGGAAGCAATAGTAGAAGTAATGAAATAAGCTGCAGCCTTACTGAAATTTCTGGTGGTGCAAGTCATAATGTCACTCCACAAAGATGCAAGATTACGATCGACATAAGGATCCCTACAAAGATAAAATGTCAAAATGTTTTAGATTCTCTCGACAAAGCAATAGAGCAGTTTGGTAAAACTAATCCAATAAAGATCTCCTACCGAATAGAAGACCTCACCGAAGCATTTGAAGCAGATCATTCCTCACCTATAGTAAGAGCTTTATCGCTGTCAATTCTAGATGTGTGTAAATTGAGACCTACATTGTTGAAAAAAACTGGCACAGGTGATATGAATGTTCTAGGCAACTCCCTTAGTATTCCTGTCGTAACATATGGTCCAGGTGAGCCACATGCGTCACATTCAAAAGATGAAAGGGTAGAAATTCAATCTTTCCTAAATAGCATCGAAGTTTACGGTATGGCACTAAATCACACTTCTAGACTACATCATACTAAGAGCAATATTAAAACAATCGCTAAGCAGGGGTCTTGAGTTAAATGTTGTGGTTTATTGGTGTTGGAATATATGATTTATCATCTATTGGTAACATGATATTAGAAATCCTAGCCAAATCTGATAGAATATACGTAGAAAGATTTACTTCCCCAGTTTCTGACGAATATATGAGTTCTCTTAAATCTCTTTTAAGAAATAAAGAAGTTTCGATAGCAAAACGATGGTTTATAGAGGATGGGAGACAGATTTTGAAAGAGGCCAAAGAGGGCAATGTAGTACTAATTAGCTATGGTGATTCTTTATTAGCAACTACATTTGTGGAGCTACGAACAAGGGCCATAAGAGAGCAAATTGCTGTAAAAGTAATTCATGGAGCATCAGGTATAATGTCTGTAGTGAGTGAGTGTGGACTTCAAATATATAAACTAGGCAAGATGGTTACCATTATGGATGACGAGCAATCTGTCATCTCCGTCTATAATACATTGTTCAACAACTTGAAACTAAACTGCCATACAATTATTTTAACTGAATATCGGGCCAGTGATGATTCAAGAATTTTTTTTCTCTCTCCCAATAAAGCTATTCAGAAATTACTGGATATAGAAAAAAGCACTAAATATGAAATCATTAATGGAGGGACATTTGCAATCATTGCTTCGCGTATAGGATTTACGGATCAAAAAATAACATGTGGCAAAGTAGATTCTTTGCTTAATATGGAGTATGGGTTAGGACCTCATACAATTATAATACCTAGTAGACTACATTTTACAGAACTCGAGGCTATCACAACCATATGCTGAAGTTATAGACGAGCCAAGTGACAACACAGAAACCGTAGAAAGTATTGCATCTATGATGATGAGAAAGTATGTGCCTATGATTAGAAAAGAGATAACTGAAGTTCGAACTAGTACAATGATAATGAAAAGTAATGCTGTCAATGAATTACTAGACAATGCAGAATGCTATATTGATGATGCAACAGATTTTTTTGATCGCGGAAAATTTGAATTAGCGATACTTTCGATAGGGTACGCAGATGGACTTACTGATTCTATAAGGTATCAAGCAAGACGATAATTCAAATTAACGATCACATGAGTTGAGTTTAAATTGGTATGAGATAGATTAATTATGAGATAATAACTCATGTCTTATTTTAAAACCGGTTTCCATACCACATTCTCCAAATCAAAGCTGCCAGAAATGAATTCTCCCTATTTACTTTGCGGCTTTCCAGGAAGCGGCTATGTAGGTAAGCTCAGCTGTGGACTACCTCATCAAGGAGCTAAATGCCATTCACTTAGCGGACATATACTCATCTGAATTACCACCACAAGTAACTATAAGAGATGATGGAAACGTTGACCTTATGAAAAATATCCTATATTACAAGAAGGGTGAAACAAATGGAGTTGATTTACTTTTCCTGACAGGTGATGCACAGCCAATCAATGGAAATTCTGAATACATCCTAGCTGAAGAGATCTTGAGAATTGTAAGCCAACTTCATGCATCAAAGATAATTACACTAGGAGCGTACATTACTGGATCATTCACAGAAAGTCCGCGCGTCTTCGGAGCTGCCACGAATGAGGAAGTCCTTACATCATTGAAATCCCAGAAAATATCAAAAATTCAAACAGGAAGTATAGTAGGAATGAATGGATTACTGGTAGGCATGGGAAAATTATATGGGATAGAAGGGATATGTCTTTTGGGGGAAACCTCTGGATATGTGATTGACGCAAATGCCTCAAAATACTTGCTTGAAATTTTACTTTCAGTTTTGGACCTAAAGATCAGTATGGAGGAAATTAATAAAAAATCAAATGATACAATTTTGCTCATAAGGACTATTGAACAGCAAATCGAAGATAGAGCCAAAAATTCTGAGCCTCAGCAAGCGGACCAAATAATACAGAAAAAACAACCAGAGATGGGATACATTAGCTAAATTAGAATTACAAATTTAGATAATACAAGGTCTTCATAACTTACTTAGTTTTCCGTACCTTCCAATATTGAGACTGTTCTCTCCTCTAAAGGACTGAGTATATCCGTTTTCGATGGAAACCTCATCTCCTTCGCCGACCATTTGTATTTGATCGTCCCACAAGGACAATTTGATAGTTCCAGTTTCATCAGATAGTATTGCGTCTGCTACCTGTGCTGTGCCTCCGGACCTCAGATTTACGGTTCTAGTGTCTTTCAAGGTCTCAATTTTTCCCGTTACATTAACGTTCCGCATACCTGCTTTCAAATCTCCAATTAATCTCCAATATTCATTTTCCTAATTATTATCTTGTATCCAATAATAAAGGTTCTGTGTCCTAGTTGACCCAAATTTACAGGCATCCGAAATGCATGTTTCCGTTTATAACTAGCATGAAATTTAATTTTTGACACTAGTAAAAATGAAATAAGGATTAATTAAAGTTGAATCTGAATTGGAGGGATAGCGAAGCATGGCCAAACGCGCAGGACTCAAGATGACATATTGGTCGTCAGACAGCCATGTGTAATCCCGTCCCTTAGGGGTTCGTGGGTTCGAATCCCACTCCCTCCATCAGAATTTTTTATGTTTTCATCGATGTCATGTTTCTAGTAGATTTAAATAACTATGACTATTTTTTCAGATAATTGCGTTATGACATCGTTTGCAATGGATTATGATATCATAGTAGCTGGAGGAGGTCTCGCAGGGATGATTGTAGCCTGCTCTGCTGCGTATTATTCGAAGCAGATGTTAAGAGTTTTAGTAGTTGATAGAAATGCTGCTCCCCAATTAGGCAGAAAGACCGTATCGGGTTGGATATGTGGCGACGCAGTTGGTAAGAAAAGCGTAGATTTTATGACATCTCGTATTGGTATAAAATGGCAATATCCAGAAATAGAACACCCGGTCAAAGGTGTAATTGCCTATTCTCCGGACCATCAAACACCCATATCGTTTGACGGTGAAGGATACATACTCAATAGAAAAATACTGCCACAAAAGCAGTTGGCTGACGCCATTAAACTTGGAATAACGGTAAAGTTTGATCTTGCAATAAGAAATCTCTTGGTCGAGAATGGATCGGTCGTAGGTATCGAAGGGGAGGATTTGACTACCAAATCAATATATCGAAAGACCGCGAAGTTAGTCATAGACTGTACTGGTGTAACATCAGTCCTGCGCACAAATCTTCCCATAAGATCTTATATTCAAAGGAGAATAGATAGAGACGATCTAGAGTCAACTGGTAGGTATATATATAATTTTGACCGTGCAAAAAATGATACTACTTTCTTCGATCCTGACTATTGCATAATTCACCTTGACCAAGAGCTGGCACCAGGAGGTTATGCATGGGTGTTCCCCAAAGGAGAAAATAAGGTTAACATAGGATTGGGCATACAGCAAAAATCATTTGATGCATATAACAAAAAAAATAAAACAACTAAGAATCTCAAAGTACTAATTGATGATTACGTTAAATTTAATCCGGTAATAAAAAATCCTAAAATTGCTGATGATGAGCCAGATTATGGCAATAGCTGGGGAACTTGGCAAGTATCTGTAAGAAGACAGAATGATTGCCTTGTTGCTAACGGCTATATGATAGTAGGTGATTCTGCTTGGATGCCAAAACCTCTTGATGCAGGAGGCATTGGCCCAGCTATTATCGCTGCTACTATAGCCGGAAAATATGCAGTTGAAGCTATACAAGCAAGCGATTGCTCCGAAAAGGGGCTTTGGAAGTATAACAATGAGTTCATAAATGCTTATGGTTATAAAACAGCAGGCCTCGAAGTATTTCGCCGAATGCTACAAGGCTTGACCAATGATCAAATCAATTATGGAATGAAGCATTTCTTGTCGAAATTAGATATCGACAAAATAACAAATGGTGAACATCCAGAGTTTGGCATGGTCGAAAAGCTTGGTATTTTTGTAAGAGGTGCACTTAACAAGAAATTGTCAGAGGATTTGAGGTGTACGTCAGAAGTTAATAAGAAATTGGTAAGTCATTATAATAAATATCCCACTTCACCCGAGGGTTTTTCAAAATGGCAAAGGGAATTATCAGAAAATATGAACGAGGCATTTATGAAATTGTCTCACAATTAGCTTGCTCTTTTAAACGCTTGGGTTGTCAGACCTGGAGCTGGTTTTAGCTTCAAATTCATCGAACCTATGAATCAAATCGGATCTACCTTTTTCTTCAGCTATAAATGCACGTATATCTTCAATTAGAATTCTGGCTACATCCAATTTCTTTCTTAGGCCAGGAACTAAATTATCATACACGGATAGAGGATAAATCGAACCGAAAATAGATTCGATAATATCAAATAGCCTAGGGATATCATCTGAATTTCCTAGTCGAATCTTATCATAAATCAATCTCTTAACCTCACCTACACAATCGAGTAAACCCATAATATATGATGCATCACTCACCTTCAGCTCTTGTAAATTGAGTAAAATCTGATTTTGAATTATGCAGTAGAAAATTTTTGCCTCGACTAATTCTTGTTCTGCTATACTTAAATATTTTTGAAGATCTTCTTGAGCAACATCTTTCAAGTTTCTGAGTGATTCGTCAGCTTTCTTAATAAACTGATCAGCATTATGTATTTCGCCGTTATGTAAGGAGACAATTGATTTGCTGCAGTGAATAACAATATCACGAGTTCCTTTAATTAGCATCTCGCGTCTATCTTCCACCCCCTTCAAATTTTTCTTAATCTCTTCGACTTCAGTTTCTAAATTTGGCAACATATTTTGACAACAGAATCAAATATTATAAATTATCGAGTTGGAGCATTATTACACTTTATTCGATTTGAATTAGCTTGCGCTTGAAATAATCAAAAAAATCATTAACCCATGCAACTATAGGTCAAAATTGTGGGGAATATAAGACGTAGTCGGGGCTACAGTTTTGAACACTTATTGGTACGAAAGCTGAACAATGAATATTGGACCGCGAGGAGACTCGGAGGGTCAAGCACAAATCTTCCGGATATAATTGCTGTTAATAATTTGGAGTCAATACTGCTTTCTGTTGAAGCAAAATCGGGCACAGGAGACAATCTCTACGTGCCTGGAGATCAAATCCGACGGTGTGTAGAAATTAAGGAGATGTTTAGTGCATACAAGTCTAGTCATGTGATTTTAGCATTTAAATTTATGACAAAAAGAAGGATTAGGATCAAAGGGACTCTATCCTATGGCAGCCGAAAGCTGCGTGAGTATTACAAAATAGCAGACAAATATATTAAATATGAATTTCCACCTACCATTAAATGCAACTATTCAGGAAAAACTTTTGAGATTATTGATAATAATACTTCTTTGTGTCGACTAAAGGACTATGACATGCCGTTTGTTCCCCGGTAAACATTATTTAGTCATTGGTCATAATGGTTCCATGATTGTACAACCAAGTAATGCTTAAATCCGAAATTGAAAACAGAACTTTTATTTCTCCCTAAAAAATTATAATTATATGACTTCTCAGGTAGACACGATAACCTCAGAACAGATGTATAGAATTGAAGATAATGGCTCTGCTATATTGGGGCTACCTAAATCATTTATGATGGAAAATGCAGGACACGGATTGGCAGATTATATTATTTCACAGTTTGGCACCGAATTATCGCAAAGAAAAATTGTATCCTTTTGCGGAACAGGAAATAATGGTGGGGATGTTCTGGTTGCATCGCGTCACCTTTCTGGATATAAGGGAGCTGATATAACAATTGTAATGCTAGGTGACGGTGACAAGATAAAAACTGAGGAATCACTTACAAATTGGCGAATAATTCAAAAAATAAAATCAATTTTGATAATTCAAGATCTAAATCAACTACCGAACCTGTCCCGTAATGATATCATTATCGACGGCATTTTTGGAACGGGAATAAAAGGCGATATCAGGGAACCATATTCTACGGCAATAGATATCATAAATAAATCTGATGCGTACGTAATCTCTGTAGACATACCTTCTGGTCTTAATCCTGATAATGGAACTATCCACGACAAATGTGTGAAAGCTGATGCAACTGTTACATTTCACAGGATAAAAAAAGGCTTGCTGGATAGAAATGAAATCACGGGTAGTATCTTTTTGGAAAAAATTGGAATACCAACAGATGCAGAGGATGGCGTACTAATTTGAAGATCCATCAAGTCCCAGTTGGAAATATGTCGAATTTTACTTATGTATTGATAGATAATACTACAAACGAATCTGCGGTCGTGGATCCGTCATGGGACCTTGAAAAAATAATCATGCTACTAGAACAGAATAAGACAAAAGCAAAATACATAATAAATACACATACACATTTTGATCATATACTTGGTAATGATGAATTAGCTGCCTTGACTGGCGCTAAAATAATCCAACACCAAAATTCATCTAAACCGAAGGATATTTCCGTATCTGACGCGGATAGAATTAATATAGGGAAAACAGAAATACAGATTTTGTTTACTCCCGGACACTCCGAGGATAGCGTCTGTCTAATCATTGACAACTCGGCATTAGTTACAGGAGACACATTGTTTGTTGGTAGTTGCGGAAGAACTGATTTGCCTGGGGGTAACGTGGATAAGATGTACGATAGTCTCTACAACAGGATTATAAATTTGGATAAATCACTGACGGTGTTTCCTGGCCATGACTACGGTTCCTCTCCGACAAGCACAATACAAGATGAAATTAAGAATAATCCGATTTTGAATTTTAAGTCAAAAGAATCCTTTATGCGGTATATGGGTAGCGATGAGGTCTAGTGGCTCACGATATTGAGGCAACTCACAATTCGGATTTCACCATAACAAAATTTTCAAGCAAGAGTCCTATCTTTATTTGTGTTGCGTCATATACACAAACAAGCGAAATTCCAGGAATTACAGCTGCGGGGGCCAATATAGATTTAATTCCCTACACTCCAACGGCTGATGTAGAATTTCTTTACTATGGACACTGTAGATCTATTTCAGGTGTTCCGGCAACGCCTGACGGGATACCAACACCTGCATTAATCACCAGAGCATCATTAATGAGGTCCAATATTCCGTTTCTCGTTGTTAATTCTGGTTTGAAAAAAATACCAGAAGTTCCTTACATTTCGTTTAATGTGAAGTATGGTAAAAATATAAGGTATCAAGACGGTACAGATTACTTTGATTTTAAAAAGGCTCTTGAATACGGAAAAACTATAGGAGATAATTTATCAAGAAGTAACGGTACCGTAATCATAGGCGAAACTATTCCGGGTGGAACTACTACTGCACTTGCCGTCTTAAAGGGCATTGGAATAGACGCAGACTTTAAAGTTAGTAGTAGCATGGTTGAAAATCCGCATGACCTGAAAAACAGAATAGTATCTGACGCCATTGAAAGAGCTAATTTGTGTAGGTCCGAAGAGGCCATAGACAAACTAGCAATGATAGCATCTTTAGGAGATCCGATGATACCGGCCAGCTCCGGAATAGCACATGGAGCTATCATGGGTGGAGCAAAGGTCATGCTTGCTGGGGGTACTCAAATGACTGCAGTACTTGGTGTTCTGAAGATACTCGGAACACCACTGGATAACATATGCATAGCAACTACCTCTTATGTTTTAAATGACAAAAGTTCTGACATCAAAGGCTTGGTTGACTCGATAGCAGCGAATGTTCCCATATTATCAGTAGATCTTGATTTTGAATCCTCGTCAATACATGGCCTCAATATGTATTGCCATGGAATTGCTAAAGAAGGTGTTGGCGCTGGAGGGGCAGCTATAGCATCAATATTGAAGGATGGAGCAAACAATAATCAGTTTACATTGCTGAAATCTATTGAAAATGAGTATGAAAAGACAATTGCAGTGAAGCATCTAGCAACTTAGCGAATCTTCTCCATCTTATATCAGGAAGGCCTATTTATCTAATTTTTTTCATCTCACAGTAACAGATTTGGCTAGATTTCTAGGATAATCAGGGTTGGCATTATTAAACAAGGCTAGGTGATATGCTATGATTTGAAGTGGGATCACTTCGATCAATGGCATCAACGGATCCCTTAATTTTGGAATTATAATATTATGATCATAAATTGGATTATTCTGATTTGTTATCCCTATCAACTTGGCACCTCTGGATTTTATAACGTGAGAGTTAGATAGCGTGTCGGAATAGGTTGAGTCACTGGGATTCAATACTATTACTAGACTATTTTTATCTATTAGGGCCAATGGACCATGCTTAAGTTCGCCTGCTGCCATACCTTCAGCATGAATATAGGCCAATTCCTTAATTTTCAAAGCGCCTTCAAGACATATCGGGAAGTGAATAGACTTTCCGAGTATGTAAATATCTCTAGCATCTCTAACCTGCGCAGTGATTTCTGCTATTTTATCCTCCATTCCCAAAGTCTCTTCTATTATTTTTGAAACAAGTAACTTGTCAGTAGAAATCCCAACTTGATTGTCGCCAACTAAATCGGCAACGTAGTATATCAGAGCTAACTGTCCAGTGAAGCTTTTTGTGGCAGCAACTCCGATTTCAGGACCACATTTTACTTCCAAAAAAGAATCACTTATTCTGGCGAGTGAGGAACTAGGTATATTTACTATTGACAAGATCTTTGCACCTTTTTCTTTTGCGAGCTTTACAGATTGTAATACATCCGCTGTTTCCCCACTCTGAGAGATAGCAAGCAAAACGGAATTAGAATCAAGAAGATCTGAGGAATACTCAAATTCACTCGACATAATGGTTTCAGGCCTAATTCTTGCATATTTTGAAAAAACATTCTTGGCAACAAGTGCTGAATGGTAACTCGTACCACTACCTGTGATGTATACATCTTTTGCATTTTTTAGAATATTGCAAAATATCTGCAATTTCTCTTTTTTTGTTCCATAGTCTTCAAAATTGTTGAACTTTGCTCGTATATTTCCTTCAGAGTATAATGAACGTATTTTCCTTTTTCCGACGATCCGAGCTCCCATGCTACCTGTGTAATTGGTCGAAATACTTTCTCGCCGTCAAAATTAAACAGTGAAACATCTTTACCCATTATTAGTACTATGTCTCTATTATCCAAAAATGTAGCACGATCAGTATGTTTCAGAAAACCGAGTACATCGCTCGCAATGAAATAGCCATCATGTGATAGGCCAATTATTAATGGCTCGTCATACCGAGCTCCAGCCAAACACGAGTTATCAAACATAGCAACAAATGCGAAAGACCCCTTTAATTTTCTACAAGTCCGAAGCATCGCACCCTTAACACTTTCTTCTATTTTATAAAAGTGTTCTAAAAGATGAGATATAACTTCGCTATCTGTTTCACTCCTAAAGACATGTCCTAGCTTCATTAACTCTTCCTTTAATTCGTTATAATTTTCTATAATCCCGTTATGTACCACTGCAATATTAGAATTACATGCAATGTGTGGATGTGCATTTGAGCTTATTACAGCTCCATGTGTAGCCCATCTTGTATGCCCAATACCAAGGCTACCGGGCAAGGCGTGAAGTGAGAGAGCTCTGTCAACATCCTCAACTTTGCCGACACCCTTACGCAAAAGTATTTTTCCATCATCGACGGTTGCAACGCCGACACTATCATACCCTCGATATTCCATCTTTCGCAATCCCTCAACAAGGGCGGGAGCCGCTTTTTCCTTACCGGAATACCCAATTATGGAGCACATGAATAAACAATATGTTTTGACTCACCTTAAAACAGTTTGTAATACCGCGATTTACCACTATGAAATAATTTATAACACTTTTTTTGAATTTTCTTTTAACAATAAATGAAATATATATTATTGTGTATACCGGACAATATTAATATATAATAGCTCAAATATGAAGTTATTTGAAAAGAAAGAATCTTATTTATGACTCAGATGGTCACACCAAAACCAAAGAAATCCTAATTTTTGACGATGTGAATAAGGTGAGAATACTATCTAATTCAGTTGCATGGCAGGTAATGAATTTGCTCTCAAAGCGGCCATCATATCCTGCTCAAATTGCAAAAGATCTCAATATATATGAACAAAGTGCTTATTATTACGTCCGAAAACTTGCATCAATCGGTGCAGTTAGCCATGTTGATACTTCCTTAGTGCATGGGGGGACCGCGAGGCTTTACAAGACTCTATATCCAGCATATGGCATAGAAATGAAATGGGGGGAACAAAATATTGAAGAAAAAATGACAGGATTAAAGTACAAAGGTGAATATATAATGTCTTTTTTTAATGAATTTATATCAGAAACTTTTAACGGATTTATCATTGTCGGGTCTCCCGACCCTCATGGACGGTACAAATCGTCTTCAAGAGATGGACACTATGCAATTCAGCTAGCATTCTTCCTAGGTACTATATGTAAAATTCCGCAAAATTTTTTGGTGAAATTAGATGTTGATGCCAAAGCAGAAAAGATTACTCCAGATGAAAACATAATATCTATTGGAGGTCCAGGAACTAACATAGTTACTGCAGAATATAATAAATATTTACCAATAAAATTTAATGAAGACAATTTTTGGTCGGGTTTGGTATCTTCCAGTGGTAGGACTTATACTCTTGACAATCATGGTCTGATTGCAAAGATTCGAAACCCGTTTTCTAACAAGGGATCTGTCATAGTCCTAGCAGGAGTAAGGTCGTTGGGAACTAAATCTGCTATCCTAGCGCTCACAAATTATGGAAATGCTATCCTTAAATCCTACTCGGACGGAAAAGACTGGGCACAAGTTGTGCAAGGGTTTGACATGGACTCTGATGGAAAAATAGACAATGTGGACGTTCTGGAAGAGATCTCTGTACTTCAGAACTAAGAACTTGCGACAGCTTGTTTGGGTTCGATGTGCACGAGAATTAGTGGTTCTTCCTCTCGCTTTACAAGATACCCTGGCAAATTGATCTTTCTGCTTCCAATTGATACATGTCCATGTGATACTACCTGTCGGGCCTGTAGCGCAGATTTTACGCTCATTTTTCGCATGACGATTGTTTGGAGTCTTCTTTCCAGAACATCTTCAATTTTCAAATTAAGAATATCATCAAGTGAGGCAGAATCTCCAACCAATCCAAACCTATGAAGGAAGGAAAGAAGTTGGGATTCCTTCTCATGCCTTGCTTCTGTAGTCAATGCTAGTAATATTCTTGCCTGATTTCTAAAATTGGCTACTTTGGTTTGGGCCTTCCATAACTCCCTTTTATTTCGTAAACCATACGAGCCTATGACATAAAGTTCAGAACTAATTTGGTCAGAAGTCCATACTTTTCTTGGCTTGTGATATGTTTTTTTAGGTTTTATAGGATCTCCCATTCAATTCACCGGCTACTTATTCTCAGTGGGTGGAGATGGTGAGGGACTAGTCTCTTTTGGTGTTGATGGCTGAGCAGAAGCAGCTGCTGGCGCGCCCGGTGCTCCAGGAGTTGGCTTAGCAGTGGTCTTTCTCACGCCTACGGCTCCGCCCTTTCTGCCTGCCGTCCTCGTACATTGTCCTCTCACTTTCAATCCGAACATGTGCCTATATCCCCGCCAGCTATAGACAGCCTTTTCACGTTCAATATCATTAGAAATAGTAAAATCCAAATCTGAAGTTATGAGATGCCTATCAAAACCACTTTCTAAATCCTTTCTTCTATTCATATACCATGTAGGCATTTGTGACTGGGAAGGGTTCTTGATCAGATTTTCTATTTCCTCTATTTCTTTTTCAGTTAAGAAGCCAACTCTCATACTTGGATTGATGTTTAGGGATTGAAGTAAAACTTGGGAAAAATTATAACCTAATCCTTTGACCTTGCTTAGAGCAACAATAATTTTCTTGCTGCCATCGATATCTTTTCCAGCTATTCTAAGAATGTGTCTATAATCAGACGCCGACAATAGAATTTTCCATGATATTCCGAAATAAAAACCATGCTGGCAATTACCGCAGTATATATTGTAATAATTAGATTTCGAGAAGAATTCTGAAAGTTGTTTCAGTCTCGAGCTATTGATTTAAATTTGTAATGAGTTAGCATTGCCTAGATACTGTTTGGAAAATAGCGATAGTTTCTTAAAGATTGTCCAAGATTGCTACAAGTCAAATCCGAAATATGATGAGATTCGACCAGGTTTACCAGAAAATTATAAAGATATTCGAACAATAGGTGATTTGCTACGTAACAATTACAAGAGTCTATCTGTGCAGCAACAACTTCGACAAAATCTAATTCTAAAACTAAAAAACTCGACGTTCCCCTACACTGGTATCATAGGATACGATGATGATATCGTACCTTCATTGAATAGGGCGATTCTATCAGGACATGATATATTAATCATAGGTCAGATAGGGCAGGCAAAAACAAAAATTGCGGAAACTATAGCTAAAAACTTGCTTTCACCAATTCCGGTTGTTCGTGGGACCATCACACACGATATTCCTACGTCAATCCCAGAATCCGAACTGATATCTTTGTTAAGAGATGAAGAAGTTTCACGAACCCTTCCAGAATTTTCGGTTTCTACCGAATGTGAAGACATAATTAGAAACTATAAGCTAGATACAAAGATTGAGTGGTTAGATGGAAATCAAAGATTTAAGTATATTCTTGCTACACCTGATATTTCTGTAAAGGATTTGGTGGGACAGATAGATGCGATTAAAGTGGTGAAGAAAGGGATCGAAATATATAATATTGATTCGTACTCACCAGGTCAACTTCTGCAAGCGAGGCATGGGATTTTGTGCATTGATGAACTTCCAGTTTTGGATCCAAGAAAACAGGTAGCACTTTTGAGTGTATTGCAGGAAGGAAAATTTACAACCGGATCATTTCCGGTGATATTTAGACCAAATACGCTAATAGTATGCACGGCAAATCCGATTGACTATACGCACGCAGGTAAGATAATAGAACCCCTTCACGATAGATTGAAGAGTCACGTAGTTACACATTACCCCAAAGATATTTTGGATGAAATGACGATTATGGTTCAGGAGTCAAACATACTTGATCATAATGGCATATTCATTCCCGTTTTTATTTTGCAAGCGATAGCCGAAATTTCAAGAATTGCGAGGGAACATCAGGAAATTAACCATGACAAGGGAGTGAGTGTAAGGATGTCAATACATTCCACGGAAGTTATTGTTTCAGAGTCTGAAAGAACAAGATCAATTAGGTATAATGTCAGTGCAATTCCTAGGTTCAGTGATATCTACAGCATTCATCAGACAGCCAAATTTGAATTATCAGAAATCGATGACATTTATGAAAACAGAACTAGAGTGCTGGATTCGATGATAGCCGAATCGTTAAAGAAAGTCTCGACCTCTTATTTATCAGATATTCCTCCTGAAGAAATTATACAAGTCAGGAATAATTTTACGAATAAGGAAAGATTTTTAGTTTCCCAGAAATTCCTATGGAATGCGGTAGATACTAATGAAAGTTACCAAACACAAATTGCAGAATTTCCTTCACTAAGAAGGATTTTAGACTTAGTAACAACACGGGTAATTAGAGAACAAGAAAAATTCGAGAAGAATGTAAGAAAACACGGGGTTGAGAGTAAATGTATTGCACTAGATAAGAAATTAGATCCTGAATTATACGCTTCCATTTTAGAATTGGTACTCGAAGGTTTGAGATCCATGCAATCAACATTTCTAGAAAGAAGAGACGGGTTTTATGCAGCCATCAAATAACAACAACCTACAAGGCCTGAAAGAATATACATACTTGCATGTTAATACCAAGAACGACGAGGAAGAGAAGAAAAGCGAAAGAATCCCTAAACAAGAATTAGGTAAATTATTAGAAAATATTGGTAAAGAAATACTCAAAGATGAAATCCCTAGGATTGAAGTAATAGCCCAGAAATTATTAGACGGAAATACAGACGATATTCGCCATCAAAGCCACACTATGAATACTAACGACTACGATAGTGGTACTACTAATTCTTTTCCTCCCAATCCGACATCGCTTATTGTGCAGCTGAAGAAAAGCGGATATCTAAAAGATTCGCCCAAATGTCTTACAAGAAAGGGATTTCTCGCGGTTGGTGGAAAGTTACTCCAAAATATAATGAAGATCTTAAAGAATGGTGAATTTGGGTTGCATGAAGTAACTTATTCTGGAAGTGGTTCTTTAACTTTAGATACTTCGAAGGCATTTGAGCCAGGAGATGATCTAAACTTGATCGATGTTCCGAAATCCGTGCTTAACGCGGTCCAGAGAATATCCAGAACAGACCGGCAGATTAGCATTCCTATTGACGTTACCATTGATGACTTAGAGCAACATGAAACAAAACAAGAAGTAAATGTTGCTATAGCATATTGCATCGACTTGAGCTCAACAATGAGATATTCAACTATGTATGAAGATACAAGTAGAATAGGAGCTGCTAAGAAAGCATTATGGAGTTTATACTTGTTGAATCAGAGATACTTTCCATCAGATTCTATTTACATAATTGGCTTTGGTGCTTTGGCATCAAAAATCTCACCATATGATATACCCTATCTAAGGACGTTTGAGCCTGGGACAGATTTTTTGCATTATACAAATTATCAGGCTGCTTTTAGACTAGCTCAGAAAATCCTTCAAAAAGACATGGCCACTAACAAAAGGATGGTGTTAATTACCGATGGCCATCCCAGTGCATGTTTCATAGACGATGACGATGAAAAGCAAAAAATTTTATCGCTTCGTCCATTTTCACAGTTTTATATACCTGAAAAGGAAACGGTAGAACAAATTAGAAAAAGCCAAGACCTACAATTGGATCTTAATTCTGGAAAATCTGTTTATTTATGTTATAGATACAGACAAGTTGATCAATATATCGGCGAGAAGACGATCCTTGAGGCGAAAAAGTGTAGGAACACAGGTATCGAAATAGACACGATTATGATTAGCGAAGAAAATTCGCTATTGGGATATATTAACGAGATGGAAAAAATAGTAAAGGGAAGATCTTATTACATAAAGCCTTCAGAAATAGACAAGATGTTGATTACTGATTATTTGAACAATAAGAAAATAATATATTCATCCAAGTAGTTTACCCGGGTATTGGTTTTTATTTACAGCTCGATTAATGGTATGGATGGTTATGAGTCCAGAAATGGCCTATCTTGATTGGAATAATTCACTACATTTGATGAAAAAAGCATATGACTCTTCGCTTTTTGTGTTGATTATTGGTCCAAAAGGGACTGGAAAAACAAGCTTGGTTAGAAAATTTTGCTCTAATTTTGGAAGGGAATTATTCTCTATTAATTTTAGCTTACGTACGCGTGAGTCTCATTTGGTCGGTTCAAAAACATTAAATCAAGGTGAAATAAATTTTGTAGAAGGCATATTAGTAAAATCAATGAAAAATGGTGGGTTACTGTATCTTGATGAATTGAATGCGGCAGAACCTGATGTATTATTACGGTTGGATGAGGCTTTAGATGATAGAAGGCAAATTGTATTAAAAGAAGCAGATGGGCAAGTGGTAAAAGCAATTGGAAATTGGTTCGTAATAGCGACAATAAATCCTTTGTCTCACGCAGGAACTAAAGAATTGCCACCACAGATCCTAAGCAGATTTCCAGTGAGATTGAAGTTGAATTACCCCCCAAAGGAAATAGAGATTCAGATCATCAGACAACATGTAAATTTCACTCAATTGAATGAAAAAGACTTGGAACGCGCACTAAAATTAGCGAATAGCTTAAGGGAAGCTGCGTCATTAGAGGAGCTTTATTATAGCCCAAGTCTCAGAGAGTCTATCGCATTTGCGAAGTTACTAACAAATGGTGTAAGTCCAATTGAAGCCGCTGAAATTGTCTATGCCAATATATACGACCAATGGGGAGAAATTGAGTACAGAAAAGTTATGGATATAATAACGTCAATATTTGCTACATGAATTGACACTTCATTTTAAAGATCCATTCCCAATTAGAAACGATGTATTAATTGAGCTTGGAACGTTTCTCGTTAGAAGATGGTCTGGAAATAGAAGAGTCGTCGTTTTGATGTCAGATAACAAAACACCGATAACAAAGTTGGATAAGAACCAAATTGTTATGCCTTCATTAAAGTTTTATCAAGGGAATGAATTCCAAAAATATCGTCAGTGGCGAATTGCGTTATGGTACGAATCAATGCGATTAGCCCATTCTGATAAAATAATGAGTCATGACATCGCATTTGGAAAGATCCTAAACTCACTTGAATTTAGGCGTGTGGAGACTCTAGGATTAATTGAGTGGGAGGGGATGGAACAAGAAGTGATTTTTAATGAAGGAATTTCATGGTGGTATCGACCGATGTTAAATTCTCTTTACGGAAGGCAAAAAATAGTCGAAGCATACCTACAGTATTTAATTACCGGATATTCTAAGGGAGAGTTATTCGGATCTGAATTTGATCGTGTCAAGGAAGCCGTGAATTATTCTAACAACATTTTAGAAAAGGCATTTATTAACAAATATCGTACTAGTTGGATCGAGAATCATGTACCACAAATAATCAAGATCTTACAAATCGATCCTTTAGTTACCATCCCGTCAATAGGACTAAAATCAAGGATTGGAATATCAATAAATGAGAATGATTTGATGAAACAAGTCGAAAAAATACTCTTAACTAAACATAAGATGGATGAAGAAAGTGTAGATAAAGTACTTGAGGGTAAACAATTACAGAAAGAATTTGAAAGTCTTGTACGTGAAACTAGGAAAAATGAAAGTAAAGGATACTCTTCTTTGGAACACCTAGGATTGGACTTACCTGACAGTAGCGGGATAGATGAATCAATAATTTACGACACAGATTTGATCAATAAATTGAAATTAGTAGTTAGGGATTGGAAAACTGGCTGGATTGAAACACACGAAGATAATGGGGATGATCTGGATGTCGATGTTGTGATAGAAGGTCAACAAAAACCGTTCTTTGCTGACTATAAAAATACTATAAATACAAAAGTAACAATGCTGGTAGATCACTCCAGCAGTATCGAAGATGAACAGCTTGAGTATAAGAAAGCTACGGTTGCCATTTGTGAGGCTCTAAATTATCTGAAGATTAGATTCTCGGTATACGCGTTCAATACAAAAGATAGAAAAGTAAAGTGTTGGGTAGTAAAACCTCCAGAATTAAAATGGTCCCCTATGACAGCTAGAAATTTGGTTAACATTGGAGCCAGCGGAGGCACACCTCTTGCTGAGATTTATCAACTACTGTTACCTACTGTAAAGATATTTAGACCAGACATAATGATAACGCTGACCGATGGTGAACCATCAGATTACGATTCAGTACGTTCCATAATTTCGACCTATAGACTAGCCCAAATACACATGGTGGCTGTTGGCGTTGGGCATAACGTGAACGACGCCATCAATATTGGACACAATTTGAAGGACCTTGGCTTTGAAAAAACATTAGCTGTTAGCAGGATTCAAGATATCCCTAAAAGAGTGCTTTCACTTTTAGAGATTTAAAAATTGGGATGTCATGCTACAATTGGCCAAGCAAGGGACTTAAATTTGATAATCAAATTTCTTTTTGACCTTCTCCCAATCTAGCAGGAATAATTCCAAGCCCTTTTCTGAAAGTGGATGAGACATCATCTTGCCCAATATTTCTGGGGGCAATGTAACTACATGGGCACCTATTTTTGCCGCTTCCACAACATGAACGGGATGTCTGACACTTGCAACCAAGACTTCAGAATGAAACTTGTAGTTATTAAAAATCTGAACGATCTCTCGTATTACTTCCATCCCATTATGACCAGCATCATCCAATCTCCCAATAAATGGGCTCACATAGGATGCTCCAGCCTTGGCTGCAAGCAACGCTTGATTCGAAGAAAAAATTAATGTAACGTTAGTTTTTATCCCTTCATTATCGAGTATTTTTACCGCCTTAAGTCCTTCTGGAGTCATTGGAATCTTAACCACCACATTATCTCCAAATGTTCTAAGCCTATGAGCCTCTTCTAACATCGCATTTGCGGTAATTCCTACTACCTCTAGATTTACTGGCCCATTAACAAGTCGTGTTATTTCTCGCATTATTTCCTCAGGATGTTCCTTTTCACGAGATAGAAGTGTTGGGTTTGTAGTAATTCCATCTACAGCTCCAATATCATTATATCTTCTTATTGATTCAAGATTTGCAGTATCAAGAAATATCTTCATTTTCTCAATTTCCTACGAGTTTTTATAACTGATTCTACAATGTGATCCGATTTAAGGCCATATTTACTTAGGAGCTGGCCCAATTCTTCATCTCGGGCTGATTCTCCGAAAGTATCCATTACCCCAATCCTCTTTACCGGTACCGGGCAATTTTCTGCTGTCACTTCACACACTGCACCGCCTAAACCACCTATAATGTTGTGCTCTTCTATCGTAATTATGGCACCTGTTTCTGAAGCAGAAGAACAAATTAGATCGATATCCAAAGGTTTAATGGAGTACATGTCTATTACCTTACAGGAAATAGAATATTCCTTCTTCAAAATATCTGATGCTTGAATTCCTTCCTGAACCATCAAACCGCACGCAATAATAGTTGCATCTGATCCTTCTTTTATTACGTTACCTTTTCCTATTTCAAATAATTGAAAATTATCTTCATAAATGTTTATGTTTGATGGTCGAGCAAGGCGCATGTAAAAAGGTCCTGCATTTTTTGCCATTATCGGCACCAAATTTTTCACTGAATTTGCATCTGCAGGCACAAGAACTCTCATGTTTGGGATTGTTCTCATCGTAGAAATGTCCTCAATCTGTTGATGCGATGCTCCGTCTGGTCCTACAGTTAAGCCAGCATGCGAAACAACGAGTTTAACGTTAAGATATGGGTAACAAATTGCATTTCTAATCTGATCCAAACATCTCCCCGGAAGAAAAGCTGCATAAGTACTTGCAAAAACAGTTTTTCCAGCAATAGCCAATCCTGCAGCCAAAGAAACAAGATTAGCCTCTGCAATGCCTACATTAAAGAGCCTATTTTGAAATTTATCGCCGAACTGCTTTGTTTTAAGGGAATCAGTAGTATCTGCACCAACACAGACTAAATTTTCATCATTCAATCCAAGTTCTACTAATGTCTGCCCATAAGCTGATCTCATATCAGACACGCTTTGTTTATCACTTAATTGCATGAAGCTCCTCCTCTATTCCTACTTCCTTGGCAAAGGGAATCAAAATATGCTTTCGAGATTTAATCCAATCCGAACGAATATCCTTTAAAGTTGCATATTCAAGTAACTTTAACTCTATTGCTACATTAGCTTTGTGACGTAATTGAATTATGTTGGAATTAATGTCAGCGGATCCGTAAACAGCGCTACCTGCTACCATTATTCTGGCACCTGCATCAAATACCTGTTGTAAAGTAGTTGCATCTATGCCACCATCTGCTTCAATGTATCCGTTATAATTGTGGCTATTCAAAATTTTTCCCATGTCTGCCATCTTGTCCAACATTTCCGGGATAAATTTTTGACCAGCAAATCCGGGATTCACCGACATTACAATAATAACATCGATATTATTAAGGTGATCATTGAGCCATGTAGGCAAAGGAGTACCTGGATTTAGGGCTACTCCGGGGCTAATTCCCGCTTTCAAAAGCATTTGATTTATTTCTAGAAAATCTGCTTCATTGCATGTTTCCACATGAACTGTAACTACATCGCATCTTGCATCAATATATTCTTGTACGGAATCAATCGGTTTTTCTATCATCAAATGGGCGTCAAAGGGTACGCTTGTCAGCTTTCTAAGATTCTTAACAGTGTCCGCAAAGAAGGATACATTTGGAACAAATTTTCCATCCATTACGTCAAGATGAATTAGATCAGCTCCACCTCTTTCGGCCTTCCTAATCTTCTCTTCGTAATTCTCGCGTTCTCCTGCTATAATAGACGGAGCAATCAAAACTTCACTTTGAAGTTCATCCAAGAGAATTGGAATATGCTTTCTAGGGGGAGCTTTACCATGCCATTGAGGATTATTAGCCATGTGCTTTATTCCATTGCCCTTTATAGTATTTGCAATAATTATTGATGGTCTATCCTCAACTTTCTCTACTCTATTTAAAGCATCAATCAGTTGCTCAATCTTGTGTCCATTTACCTCAATTACGTTCCAATTGAAGGCGGACCATTTATCACGTACTGGATCTAGAGGCATAATATCTTCTGTAAAGCCGTCTTGTTGAATATTATTTCTATCTAAAATCACTACTAAATTATCAAGTCTAAATTTTGGAGCTGACATGGCAGCTTCCCATATTTGACCTTCGTTGGATTCTCCGTCCCCTATCAAAGCATAAACTCTATTTTTCTTTCCATCTCGCTTCTTAGCAAGGGCAATTCCAATTGCCACAGATAGTCCTATACCTTCAGAGCCTCCCGAATATTCTATACCGGGAAAACTGTGATTTTTTTGTCTTTCTGAATATCTGACTGGATGTCCTTGTAGGCGAGATCCAAATTTCCTTAAAGTTTTTATCTCATCAAAGTGGATATATCCAGCAACTGCAAAAGTCGCATAGTATCCAGGCGCAGAGTGAGCCTTGGAATTTATAAAATAATCTCGATCCTCCCAATCTGGTATATCAGGTTTATGATTCATCTTGTGAAAATAAAGCGATCCCATAATCTCAGCTGCGGAAAAGGATGCTCCAGGATGGCCCGACCCTGCTTCCGCAATGCCTTGGATCGCCATCATCCTTGTCTTTTGCACCTTTCTTTTTAATTCTAGGTATCTCATTTTTAGGCCCATGGAGTTCAAACCCACGTTACTAATCCCACTGCAAATAATTTTCTATTTGTCTGATAAAAACATATGTTAAAGGACAGAATACAGTTTAAAATCACCAAAAGCGGGATCTTAGATAAGACTACGATGATGAATCTTATAATAACATTAGGGAGTATTGGTATTAAAAATGGACGATAATTGAAATCTTATTATTTATGAATGCCAGTGATTCATCAAAAAAATCAGGCTTATACCCAACTAAATTTATTGAGTGAGCCTTTTTTAATCTTTATCTTGATTTTATAAGATAAAATCTTAACCTGTCTTCAAATGAATTAATATCAGTGCACACGATTGAATACGGATATCAAAAAGCTTTACTCGAGACGATCTATGAGGGATTGTTTTAAGAATATAGATTGAAGATAATAGACATTGAATTAAGGAATGATAGTATAAATGATCAAAGAATTTTATTGATCATATTATTGAACTGTTGCATTGTCAAAAACCTGCCGCGTTACTTCGATGACCAATGGTTTTGAGATACTGTACACGAATTTATGAGGTTAATTAGAACAACATATATTTGCGAAACCAGATTTTTGTATATTATAATTTCCTATACAGACAAACTATTTTTTGACAATGAGTTAGAGTAAGCCTTGGCCGGGATTTGGACCCGGGACCTTTGCCTTACCAAGGCAACGCTCTAGCCAGGCTGAGCTACCAAGGCACTCACTGCGTTCAAATATGGATGAGGGCTTCATTAAGATATCTATAAGTTTACTTGTAACGTTTAATTACCAAGATACTACAAAAATCCATTAAATTATGCGGGGGTTGTAGAGCTAGGCCAAATAACCTAACTGATTTGGAGACGCAGGACTTAAGATCTTATAATTGGGGATCCTGTCCTTCAGGGGTTCGTGGGTTCAAATCCCACCCCCCGCATTCTACCAATCACAAATCTGCTTATTCTTCAACTATTGTAATGACCCTTTTTCTGCCAATTCGATCCAAGATAATCGCATTGGTGAGAAGCGAGGAAATCCAATCTTAGTAAGATTTTGGCAAGAAAAATATAATCGTATTGTAATAAATTGTAAATATGGTATTGTGCAGGGTTACATCCGATTATATATTTAGTCAGAATTTAGGCAAATACTCCTGGTTGGGTATTAAATTGTGGAATAAGTGATAAGTATAGAATGAGTGACAAAATTACGATGGATCGATTATCCGAAATATATTCAAAATTGCAAACCAATGTAGATAATTATCGTGCGATTTCTGAAAAACCACTTACTGTTACTGAAAAAATATTGATAGGACATACACTGGATTCTGCTAATATTAACAAGATTGAATCTGGTTCGAAATATATTTCTCTTGTCCCAGACAGAGTTGCCTTGCAAGATGTAACAGGACAGATGACCATTTTGCAGTTTATGCAATCAGGTTTGAAGCAAGTGCGTATTCCTACCACCGTCCACTGTGATCATCTTATCCAAGCAAAAGTAGGAAGCGAATATGACACAAGACAGGCCCTTAATGAAAACTATGAAGTATATGAATTTCTTGAATCCGCATCCAAAAAGTTTGGGATTGGTTTCTGGAGACCAGGTTCTGGAATTATTCACCAAGTAATATTGGAGAATTATGCATTTCCAGGTGGTTTGATGATAGGTACTGATTCGCACACCCCTAACGCAGGTGGTCTCGGTATGATTGCGATAGGGGTAGGGGGACTTGATGCTGCGGAGGTAATGACCGGCATGCCTTGGGAAATCTCATCACCAAAACGAATTGGTGTTTATATGACTGGTACACTATCTGGATGGGCCTCTCCAAAAGACGTCATATTGTACGTTGCCTCAAGACTTACTGTAAAAGGTGGAACTAATTCTATTATAGAATATTTCGGTCCTGGTGCTGGAACGATCAGTTGTACTGGTAAGGCTACAATCACTAACATGGGAGCCGAAATTGGCGCTACTTGTTCTATATTCTCATATGACGTAAAAATGGAAAAGTATTTACGAGCTACTGGAAGAGAACAAATTGCAGATTGTGCTAACAAATATAATGCTGTGTTAAAGATTGATCCACAGATCGAGATTGACGTATCTCTCGGTAGAGCAGACAAAAAATACTTTGACCTAATAATTGAGATCGATTTATCCAAACTAGAACCCTACATTGTTGGACCTCACACACCAGATCTTGCAAGACCAATTTCTAAAATGGCAAGTGATGTTGTAAAAAATGGATATCTTGACGCCATTTCTGTAGCCCTGATAGGAAGTTGTACAAATTCATCGTACGAGGACATGTCAAGAGCAGCGGATATTGCTAAGCAAGCTAATAGGATGGGACTTAAGGTCAAAATTCCTTTGCAGGTTACTCCTGGTTCAGAAATGATTCGCGGAACTATTGACAGGGATGGACAGCTAGAGACATTAAGGAGTATCGGGGCGAATGTATTGGCTAATGCTTGTGGGCCTTGTATTGGGCAGTGGAAAAGACCAGAACTCAAGAAGGGCGAACCAAATTCTATTGTAACCTCTTACAATAGAAATTTTCCAGGCCGAAATGATGGAAGTAGAGAGACAATGAACTTCATAGGCAGTCCGGAATTAGTAATAGCCTTGGCGCTAGGAGGAAGGCTGTCATTCAATCCCTTAATTGACCAGTTGACTGCACCAGATGGAAAAAAATTCAAGCTTACAGCTCCAGGATTGGCACCAGAGGTTCCTGAAAATGGATTTGTTGATATACCAAGTGAGTATATTCCTTCATCAAGTCTAAACGGGGATGTAGAGGTAATAATTGACCCTAATAGTAACAGATTACAGAAATTGGAACCTTTTCCCTCGTGGGATGGCAATGATTTCGTGGAGCTTCTGATATTGGCAAAAGTTAAAGGCAAATGCACAACAGACCATATATCGCCCGCCGGACCCTGGTTAATGTATAGAGGTCACCTTGACAAAATAAGCGACAATCTGCTTTTAGGAGCTGTAAATGAATTTCGCAACAAGGAAATAGGACGTGGAAAGAGTCAACTTAACGGCAATTTAGAATCATTTCCGCATATCGCTCGTGAATACAAATCACTACATCTTAAATGGATTATAATTGGTGACGAAAATTATGGCGAAGGTAGCAGCCGCGAACACGCGGCAATGACACCACGTTATTTAGGCTGCGTTGCCGTGATTGCCAAAAGCTTTGCTCGAATACATGAAACAAATTTGAAAAAACAGGGAATTCTAGCCCTTACGTTCATACAACCTTCAGATTACAACTTAATATTGGAAGATGATCGGTTAAGCATATATGATATTAAGAATATGCGAGAAGGGAAACCCGTTAGATGCGTACTCCGTCATAGTAATAATACGTATGAAAATCTATTACTTGCGCATTCTTATGATTCGGCTCAAATTCAATGGTTTAAAGCAGGATCTGCACTTAACCTTATGCGTTTAAAACAAGAATAATGAATTCTTCTTCAAATCAAAAAGAAAAAGCGAGGAAAAAAGTATCCCTTTAGACGGTATTTGATATTATCAATGACTTGGTTAAACTTTAGAACTGAATGATTCACAAGCGTGAAATTTTTTGTACGAATTATGGATGTTATCTCCCTTACCTGTAATGCATTTTTTCTGATTAATCTTTTTAACTGTAATTAAAATTTTTTCCAAGTAATGATTGATTCAACAAATTCTTTGTGTAATCTGTTATCTCCAGACAATTCTGGATGGAAAGATGTTCCAATTATATTATTTTGCCTAACTGCAACAATCTTTCCATCAAATTTACTTAATATTTGTACCTCAGCACCAGTGGATTTTACCGAAGGCGCCCGTATAAAAACTCCTTTAAAATTTTCACCTATCCCATCTATTGACAAATTAGACTCAAAAGAGTTATTCTGTCGTCCAAATGAATTGCGTTCAACTTCTATATCCAAACCTCCTAACAATAATTGTTTTTTCTTGCCTAGCGTCCTTTCATATGCTTCTCTAGCCAATAAGATCATTCCTGCGCAAGTTCCCATTATGGGTAAATGATCATCTAATCTCTTTTTGATAATGTCATATAACTTCAGATTAGAAGCCATTAGAATTCCCATCACAGTGCTTTCGCCACCTGGTATAATTAATCCATCGACCCTGATGATTTGTTCTGGATATCGAACAGAAATTGCCGTACCATCTAACCTCATATCAGTGAGTACACTATTTGTGACTTGAATATTTTCTTCTATATCTCCCTGCAGACCAAGTACCCCAATCAATAATTCCTTAGTCATATCAAAGAGCCTCTTTCTTGCATTCTCAGCTCTAAATTCTTGCTGTCTAGTCCAAGCATAGATTTTTTTTCATCAACCATTTTTTGCGCCTCTAGGACGATATTTGAATCATCGAAATAAGTGGTTGCCAAGACCATGGCTTTAGCCCTTTCAAGTGGATCTTCGGCTTTAAATATTCCTGACCCTACAAATATGCCATCGCAACCTAAATTCATTAAAAATGCAGCATCTGCAGGAGTCGATATTCCACCTGCGGCAAAATTCACGACTGGTAATCTTCCAAGCTTGGCAGTTGTTCTAACTAATTCAAAGGAACAATTAAGCTCTCGTGTTATTTTCATTAGCTCTTGATTATTATCATTATCATAAATTGCTTTTATCTTTTGGATCTCGTTATTGACAGCCCTAATATGACTCACTGCCTCGGACACGTCTCCAGTACCTGGTTCTCCTTTTGTTCGTATCATAGCGGCTCCTTCTTCTATTCGTCTCAATGCTTGGCCTAAATTCTTGGCACCGTTTACAAAGGGGGTTGTAAATTCCCATTTCCAAATATGTCTTTCTTCATCTGCAGGGGTTAGGACTTCACTTTCATCTATCATATCTACTCCAGTTTTCTCCAGCATCATTGCCTCAGATGTATGGCCTATCCTACACTTAGCCATAATAGGAATGCTCACTGTATTCAACACCTCTTCAATAATTTTTACACTAGCGGTCCTTGCAACGCCTCCTGCTTTCCTCACATCAAACGGAAGTTTGTCCAAAACCATGACCGCAACTGCTCCCGCTTCTTCAGCAATTTGAGCTTGTTCCAAGTTAGTTACGTCCATAATTACACCATGTTTTTGCATTTGTGCAAATCCACGCTTTATCAATTTCGTACCACGAAAAATATCCTTATAGTCGACCGTAGATTTAACTCCAGAATCTTCATACGAGGGGAATGAAATAGTCATAAAATAATTCTAGAAATGGCATTATTTAGGTATTGGTTTTGTTTTAGAATTGATTGATTCATTTGTGAGAACCATATAGGACTTTTAAAAACCAAAATTGACGAGTAGTTTACAAACAAAAATCTGTTATATCGTTGACGTTACAGAGACTCCAAAATAAACTTTCTCTAAGTATATAACTGAATGATTAGTTAGATAACTAATCAATAATTCATGATTGATCCTCTTGACAAAACGGTTCTCATATCGATCTTTTCATCTAACCTAGACCGTGAGCTATCTGCTTACCAACATTTTAGAAATTACTGTCCTTTTTCTAAGGCTCTTTTTGAATCTAAAATAATTAAACTAAGTCAAACGGGATTTGTTGATAATGTAAATGAACCAATTCTAACTCATTTGGGAAGAGAATTATTAAAAGTAGTACTTATTGGAGGGGTTTTTGATATTTTGCACCCAGGACATATTCATACACTCAGGGATGCCAAATCAAATGGAGATGTACTCGTAGTCGTAATAGCTAGAAATTCAACTGCAAAGAAAATTAATAACTCAAGAGTGATTTACCACTGTGAAAATCTTAGGAAGGAATTAGTTTCATCAATTAAATTCGTAGATGTAGTAATTATAGGTCAAGAGGGTACATTATATGACACAGTGGAAAATGTAAAGCCAGACATCATTGCATTAGGATACGATCAAAAGCATAGCGAAAAGGATGTAGCTAGTAACTGTTCCCAAAGAGGCCTCAATGTCAGAGTAATCAGATTGAATACCACAATACCCAATTCTAAAAGCACAAAGATAAAGGAAGAACTTGGAAAATCATTGTACGATATGTAACGACAATTTGCTATGTGTTTTTGATTTTTATATTAACATAATCGCCATTTCTAATGCTCAAGGTATGTTTAAGATTAAGTGGCGAAATAAGTTCCAACATGTCTTTAGCATGGTGGGTCCTCTCCAAAATTAGCAAATGACTCTGAATTTTCTCGTTATCATTTATTATTACAGGATAACATTTGACCCAACCGTAACTTCTGTTTGGATCACTAAAGCCATTGATAAAACAATAATTATGAGATTCTAGATTTTCTCTATTTTCAATTGATAAATCATCAGCTATTTCCAAATTTAGAGTTCCGAGAAAAGGAATATATCCAATTTTTTTCTCAAACTGTTTGCGATATCCTTCGAGGGACATATAATATGCACCTTCTCCGACCCCTGAGACTACCCTCCCTTCAAAGTGTAGAACTTGCTTGCGCAAATTTACTGCATTATTAAGCATTAAAGAAAGCTTTCTAACCTCAGAAAATCCTTCCTTGGTTACCCTAATCTTTTGTCCATGCGCTACCCTTGATCTTTCTATATACCTCAACCTCTCTAATTCCAATAATATATTCGAACTAGCTTGTTGCGACTTTCTAATTTCATTGCCTAAAGTAGCAGTTGTGATATCAATGAATCCATGCCGGGCACCTTTGGTCAATAATTTAGCTAAGACAAGAATATTTTCTAATTTAGTCGATCTATCCAACTAATTCTAATTTCCGATACCTAACTGATCGAAAGTTCTTACCGTGATTTCTGTCGGTTTTTTTAAATCACTTGTCCGGTGACCAACTACATAGGAAAGTCCAGCTTTATCCGCTGCATCTATTAGGCGTTGTGTTATAATACCATCTAGAACAAGGAACTTGCCTCCTTCAACGGTAACTAGTTTTCTTATGATATCTGAAACTGGAATCTTAAGTAACATCTTCATCGAACTATCAAGTACTGCCGCTTCCAATGTTTCATTTATTTCTGGATAAACCTCCTGCACAGCTGATAGTATCTTTGGATCTTCATCGTAATGTGTTTGGTTAACTGACTTTGATTCTACAGGTGTATCAGGAACTTCCACTTGATTTTCATGTTTTGATTTGCGATCGCGCTTTTGAGATCCAGAATTACTAATAGCTTGCTCAATCTGAGTAGGTTCAATAGCTTCTTTGAGAATTTCTGAAATTTCTAATGGGGTACACTCTTCTACTTCCTTACCTTGTGGCGCCCGTAGGACCTTATCAATTTTAACCAATCCCTGCAACTCCTTTAGAATTAGATCTGCAGCTCTGTCTCCATCAAGAAATGCTATTACTTTCTTGCCCGAGCTTAACAGAGTGATACTTTCGTCAATTTTTGCACCTTCAATGGCAACACCACTGTCAAACCCTGCTCTAAGTAGATTTATGACATCTGCCCTACCTTCCACTAGTATTATATAAGGAGAATCGAAAACACCCGTGCCACAAGCTAGTTGGGCTTTACCAAACGTCGTAAGTTTACCAGGCTTACTGGCGTCGTATACGTCTCTCAACATTTCTTCACCCTCGCTTATTGTCTTAGTCGCCCACTCTTGGACTATTTTCTTTGCTCTATCGACAATCACTTTTTTCTTTATAGCTCGAATGTCGTCAATACCAGCCAAAATAAACTTTGCTTGAAAAGGTCCAACTTTATCTATGCTTTCTATAGCAGCAGCAATTAGGGCTGCAGTAGAAATGTCTGTGCTCATCGGAATTAGGGCGTCACCTTTTGCCATATTTGATTTCGTATCAACATTGACCTCTATGCGACCCACTTTTGATACTTTTTGGAGCTCATTCAAGTTCATTTCTGGACCCAACAATCCCTCGGTTTGACCGAAAATTGCTCCTATGATATCTGCCTTTTCAACTAGGCCGTCAACTTCGAATTTTAGCTTAACGTGATATTTTACTATACCTGTATTAGGCAATTTCAAATCCTCAAATTTATTATTACGAAGGTAATTATTTTCGTTGAATATAAGTGCTTTGACCTAGGATATTACGAAATACTTTAGATTATGGAAATGCTGTATCATAACTATGTATCAAAAAATTAAATAATTAAACCTCACAATAAAGTTTTGAGTACTTTCCTAGAATCGAAAAAATAAAATCACAACAATGTCAGTTTGGTCTGGTGCAATATAAAATCATGTGCAAAAAAGATTTATTATACGA
The DNA here is from genome assembly GCA_963703885.1 of uncultured Nitrososphaerales archaeon. Classification (GTDB taxonomy): domain Archaea; phylum Thermoproteota; class Nitrososphaeria; order Nitrososphaerales; family Nitrososphaeraceae; genus TA-21. The sequence goes on along the minus strand of CAVPGE010000028.1, from coordinate 150,273 downwards.
ATTTCGACTAAACAATTATAAAGTATGACTGATTGGGATCTTTTGACTCCTGGAATTGGACTTACATCAATCGGAGTTGTTGGAGTAGGGATATCACTTTCGGGAATAGCAAAGACATTCTTGGACGGTATGCATGCTGTCTCTCTTTTGACTATGTATATCGGCCTGATATTTCTTGCATCCGGAATTTTCAAAGATGGTTTTCCAACTTCAAACAAGGCAAAATCAGCAACGTTCATCACTTTAGGTTTTCTTGTGACTTTTGGATTTGCTGCGGCAGTAACTGTAGGTACTCAGGTTCCAAGTATATATGCATATATTGGTGTGATGTTGATTATAGCAATCCCAGCCGCGCTTTTATCGGTTGCCTCGTATAAGAGAACACCATATTTCAAAAATCTAGCAGTAATATTCATTGTCGCTGCAATCGTGGGTGGCTCTTACTTTTTTGCCCTTGGGCTAGTAGCCCCAAAGAGTCCTACCCCGGCTGAAGAATCCACCCAACAAACTAACAACTCCACTCAAGTTACAAAAATTACAAAAATGGTAAATGCTACAATTTTGGCAGGAGCTTCTGCACAAGGTAATCCCAGTTATGCTCCCGAAAATTTAGTTGTTCCCAAGGATGGTGGAGGAATTGAGTGGACAAACAAGGATAATGTTCCGCATACTGTCACTAGTCAAAAGGATGATGGCAAAACTTTTGACTCAAAAATTATTAAACCAGAAGGTACTTTTATTCTAGATGCTTCAAAATTAGCTGATAAAGAGTATGACTACTTTTGCACACTACACCCATATATGAAAGGAAAGATTTCAATTTCATAAATTTATGAGGGCTGAATTAATAACACGATTCATATCAATATAAAAATTGGGATTGCAAGCATGATAAAATGGATGATTGTCTAAGAGCTACTATTGTTATTGGATCTGAACACATTACTAAATTAGAGGAACATGCGAGATACAATTATCCCATAGAGTCTTGTGCGCTAATTTTGGGGACCAGAAAGGGAAACCAATTTCAAGTTCGCAGAATACAAAATATGAAGAATTATGGAAATTCGAGAGATTTTTTTGAGATGGATTTAGATGAACTGATGATTGCATATATGAAATCATCAAGGGAAGGAGTAGACATTATAGGTGTGTTTCATTCACATCTCGAAGGTTCTGTTCCCTCATTAACAGACCAAATATACATGGAAATTAATCCTATTGTTTGGGTTATATATTCATGCAAGCATAAAAAATTTCAAGCTTATCTATCAAATAAAGAAATGGACGAGGTAGCAATAATAGTCAAGGATTGAGTCTTTCGGTATCTCTTGGATACAATACCGTTTCGCGAATATTATTTGTTCCTGTAAGAACCATCATCAATCTATCCAAACCCAAACCGCAACCAGAATGAATAGGCATTCCCCATTCAAAAGTTTTGAGATGATCGGAGAATAGATCTGGATTTAATCCTTGGGTAACTAGCTTGCTGCGCAAAATATCGAAATTGTGCTCTCGTCTACCACCTGAGACAAGCTCCAGGTAACCATATTGCAAATCAAATGACTTAGAAATTTCAGGATTTTGTTCTTGCTCAAGAATATAGAATGGTTTGAGGTTTGTTGGCCAATCTAAAATAAAATAGAAACCAGGATAAATTTCGCCAAGCTTTTTAAGAGACGCGTCTGATAGGTCCTCACCAAATTCTAATTTGTCGCCAACACTAGAGAGCTCACTAAGGCATTGTTGGTATGATATTCTTGGAATATTACCATCAATCCTATTGTAACCATTTGCAAACGATTGGTAATGCGTGGCTTCCTCACTGACATTTTTGACTACTTTACTTATCAGTTCTTCTACTATATCCATGATATCGTAATATTCTAAATATGCTGCTTCAAAATCAACGCTGACAAATTCTGACAAATGTCTGCCCGTATGTGATGGTTCTGCCCTAAAATATGGACCTATCTCAAATATCCGCTCCAAACCTAATACGAGCTGTTCTTTGAATAGTTGTGGACTTTGAGCAAGGTAACCTTTCCTCTTAAAATAATCAAAACTAAACAAGTTCGCACCACCCTCGGTAGCACTTCCTATAATCTTGGGTGTATGCACTTCAATAAATTTTTTTGAAATAAGAACATTGCGAATGGTTTGGAGTACCTTTGATTTAGTTTTGAAAATACTTGAAACGCAAGGATTTCTGAGGTCTAGTGCTCTTGAATCTAATCTTTTATCCAATGATGATTCAACTCTACCCGTCGGATCTATTGGTAAAGGATGTAAAGCCTTGCCAACAAGGAGAAGCTTTGTAACCTTAATTTCTACTTTAACATTCTTAGCCCTTGAGTTTTGGACTTTTCCTTGTATCATTAATGTGCTTTGTCTTGGAATTTCTTTTGCGATAGAAAGAGTTTCGTCGGACACCAGTGCCTGAAGAGTCCCCGTCATATCCCTGATACTGGCAAAACCTATTTTTCCAATATCTCTCAAATCTTCCAACCAACCCGCAATTGTAACTTCTTTGCCGACCATAGATGAATTGAGTTCCGCTGCAAATGTTCTCTTATTGATATTCTCCACGAGAATTTCTTACCCCTTATTTGATACTTGAACCATTAGATCTATATTTCTTACATCTAAAGCAATACTCTTGATCTTTTCTATGTTCGGAGTTATTTCTTCAAAGTCCTTACTAACCATGGTAACTTGCGTAACTTTGTGACCATCTGGTAACCAAATCATATTAGTATTCATAATGCGAGCAGGAGAGAACAAGTTCTCTAAAAACGTACGAGGAGAACTGTCTGCTTCAACAAACCAAACTTTACTTTGAAATTCTTTTTGAATGAGCTTGGCAAGGCTCTGATTTGATTTAAGAAATTTTACATCAGTGGTTTTTAGTATCAATACAAATTCATCATTAACTTTTCTAGACCCCACTAAAGTAAATTTGTCTAGCTCATGATGTTTCAAAGAGATTTTTGAAAGCTTCATTGCCCCTTCAATATCCGTTGCTCGTAATATTCCACTCTTTAATTTATTTTCACATTGAGAGCATAAAACACCTGTCTTTGCATCAAATGAACATATCGGAGTTTTCATATGTGTATCTCCTTATTGAGATAAATAACATCATATATATTTGTCCGATTCAAAAATCAACATCAAAATTACTAAGATATTGATTGATAAATTTAGATAGCTGAAAGATTAATCTCTTGTTAAGAGATGCAAAACATACTTGAGGTAAGTGGATTGAAAGTATCATATTTTGCTAATTGGGAGATCAAGGCGGTAGAGGATGTGAGTTTCAAAATTTTGGAAGGACAATCTTTGGGAATTGCTGGTGAATCTGGCAGCGGGAAATCAACACTTGGTTCGGCGATTATAAGATCTATTCCCTACCCAGGAAGGATAATTGAAGGCAATATCAAGTATGATGGAACCGAAATTTCCAAAGTCTCTGATAAGGAATTTAATGAAAGATTCCGATGGAAGAAAATTTCAATGATTTTCCAAGGCGCGCTGAATTCACTGGACCCAGTGTATACAGTGGGTCAACAAATGAGAGAAATTTTGATAGAGCATCATTTTACTGGAAATATCCCCGCTACGATTAACGAAGTGTTAGAACAAGTCTTATTGGACCCCAAAGTTTCAAAAAGCTACCCACACGAATTAAGTGGCGGAATGAAACAGAGAGTCGTAATTGCGATGGCCTTATTGCTTAAACCAAGAATACTGATAGCAGATGAACCAACGACATCATTAGATGTTATAGTGCAGGCCCAAATAATTAATTTATTAAAAAAAATAAAAACTGCTTATAACATGTCGATTATTTTTATTTCCCATGATCTCTCGATAATCTCTGAAATAGCTGAAGTAATAGCAATAATGTATGGAGGTCAATTGGTTGAATTTGGTCCTGCTAGAGAGGTGTATTTGAATCCAAGACATCCATACACTCAAGTCCTTATTTCGTCAATACCAAGATTAGATAAAACTAAGGGCGAACTTGGCCTCTTAAATGGTAGACCGCCAGATATGTCTAAAATAAAATCAGGATGTAGATTTGCTGACAGATGTAAATTCGTAAAACAAATTTGTGAGAGTGATCCCCCCAATATTGAAACGGAAGGCGGATTTGTCAAGTGTTGGCTATATAAATGAAATTTTTTTAGGGACTTGCTAATAACAATTAATAGAATCAGAAGAATTTTAAGCTCCTGGAATATATTCATAACGTGAAATGAAAGTTACACTCTCGGCAATTAAAGCTGACATCGGCGCCATAGGGGGTCACACTAGACCAAGCGATGAGCTTCTTGAAACTGTTAAGAAACGTGTTGAAGAAACTGGAAAGAACTTGTTAATCGATTTTTATATTGGATATTCGGGTGATGATATTCATATTATTATGACACACAAACATGGAACTGATAGTCAAGACGTTCATAAACTAGCGTGGGATGCGTTCAGGGAAGGTACTGATGTTGCCAAGGAACAGGGATTGTACGGTGCAGGTCAAGATTTGCTTAAAGATGCATTTTCAGGAAATGTCAGAGGAATGGGTCCAGGTGTAGCAGAAATCGAAATGGAGGAAAGGCCGAGCGAAGTCTTTTGCGTATTTGCTGCAGACAAAACTGAGCCTGGTGCATTTAATTTTCCGTTTTGGAGAATGTTTGTTGATGCAGGCAGTAGTACTGGATTATTGATTAATGAAAAGTTAGCTGAGGGAGTTACATTTGCAATAATGGATGTGATGAATGGAAAAATTGCTATGCTCAAAATGTGGAATGATAAGCCAGAGTTGGAAGCGGCACTGATGTATCCCAGTCGTTATGTAGTGCACTCTGTTTTCTCCTCAGATGGTGAACAAATCGTGTCTGCCTCGACAGATAGATTACACAATATTGCTGGAACTTATGTGGGGAAAGATGATCCTATTGCAATCGTCCGTACTCAAAAGAATTTTCCCGCTACTGAAGAAGCTGGTAGCGCATTTAATAATCCACATTATGTAGCAGGTAATACGAGAGGGAGTCACCATATGCCTTTGATGCCTGTCAAGATTAATTCGCCCGCAAGCATAAATTATGCAATTCCAATCGTTTCATGTCTTGTGTTCAGTATGCATAAAGGAATATTGGTTGGACCTCATGACGGCTTTGGTACTGTCGATTGGGACCTTCAAAGATTATGGGCTTCGGAAAGGGCTATGATAATGCGTAACCAGGGATTCATTCATCCTGCTACCTTAGTACCCGATGAACTTGAATATAACAAAGGTTATGAGGCTAGGATGCAGAAATTAAGTCTAAAATTCAAAGATAATTGACGGATCTACTAATGACTACTTTTCGCAGACCCCTAGTTATTAATATGAAAAATTATTTAGAAATTGGAGGTCCTGATTCTCTAAAACTCGCCACCGAAGCAAAAGACATCGCTGATAATCATAAAATTGAAATAGTTTTGGCCCCGCCCCAGAATGCTCTTCTAGCATTGTCCATGAAAAGTGATATTCCTCTAATATGTCAACACGTAGATAATTCACCACCAGGTGCTAGCACTGGTTTCATTGTTCCAGAAATTGCCAAATCTTGTGGCGCCATTGGATCGCTTATAAATCATAGCGAGCATAGGACAGATATAACAACTGCCCAACTTCTAATTCACCGATTACGTAGGTTAAATATGATCTCGATAGTTTGTGCAAGGAACATTGAAGAGATAGAATTGTTATCCCGATTTTCCCCCGATTTTGTAGCGATAGAACCCCCCGAGCTTATTGGAACTGGAATTGCAATTTCTAAAGCCAATCCATCAATTATAGTAAATTCAGTCAAGGTAGCAAAACAAAATTCAAGTCGTACTGGCATCCTATGTGGTGCTGGCATTGTAGAAAAATCTGATGTAGAAAAAGCCCTCGATCTTGGTGTTGATGGCATACTTGTCGCAAGTGGAATCGTAAAGGCAATCCCTTGGTCTAAAAAAATATTGGAATTAGGTTCTGCTATGAAATGAAATTGGGGGTTGACCTATTCTTATACCCCTATTTCTCTAGCTAGTTGAATAATTTTCTTTCCGTCATTTGTTAACTTGTTAAAGACCTTATTCTTCACAGTTTTCCTATCGACAAGACCTCTTTTTTGTGCCTTTAGTAACAACTTGTGTCCGTACCCATAAGCACCAAGCTTCGTCAAAAGCTCTCTAGTAGGATATTCCTTTCCAGCTCCTATCGTTTTTAGTAATTTTACTAGCGCCTTTTCTTCTACCAATATTTTTAGTAACCTTGCATCCTTCACGCCATACCTTTATATCCATAATTATATAATCGTTACCCGTTACTATCTGCCAATCCTATTTGTGACAGAATAATCCAATATGGTATAATTGTTGTGCTGTATTTGATTTTTGGTAACCTTGCTATATTTTAAAGATCCCGACGGTTAGAACAGGTTGTAAGTTATAATAGAACATTTCCGCTCATTGGAATCATAAATTAAATCTGCAAATTTAATAAGTTAGATTTTTGATTTTTACAATTAATTTATCATTATGACTATTTTATAGAATATTATTATATAATTATTGTTAAATTTTATATAACAATTAAATATTTGAAAAAATATTTAGATTATCAATAAATTCCGAGGGAAGCCAGTTAGAATATCCCCAAGAAACAGTAAAGATAAGATAATAATCTAATTTCTAGAAAAACTATTGATAATAAAAGACTTTTGCTTGATCTACAGGATGGAAATTACTGTAGGAGCTGATCAAATGCGTCCGGGTAGGGTAAATGATAATGATTCTATACAATGTACTCAATGTAATAATTGTACTGTAATATTTGACATGATGTCGAGTGAATATGTTTGTAGTTCCTGCGGCTGTGTTTCCACGGAAAACCTTTACAATAATGAAGAAACAATGATGTCTACAATATCAGATTTTAATGATAGGTCGCGAACAGGAATGCCTGAGTCTTTGGCGATGCACAATAAGGGCCTGTCAACGCTAATAGGAATGAATGATACTGATGCAAGAGGCAAGGTTCTTGATCCTATACAAAAGATTAATATTCAAAGATTGAGGACTTGGAATAATAGGTCTCAATTAAATGATTCCATATCCAGAAATCTAGAAAAAGCGCTTAAGTTTCTAAATAATTTTGGAGATAAACTTTATTTAAGTCATGCAGTGATGGAAAGTGCCGCATATATTTATAGAAAGGCTGCAGCCAAAAAGTTGGCTAAGGGTCGATCAACTCTTGGACTAGTTGGCGCCGCTATCTACGTTGCGTGTAGGGAAACTGCCACCCCAAAAACAATATCAGATATTGCCAACGTTTGTAACCTTTCTAGTAAAGAAGTCATGTCACATTATAAATTAATTCTGAGAGAGCTTTCTTTGCAAATACCGGTTTTACATGGAACAGACTATGTAACGCTGATATCGAATAGACTGAAGCTGTCTGAAAAGACAAAAAGGGAAGCTATAAGAATTTATGCTTCTGTGCATGACAGCGGAATTTCGGTTGGAAAAAATCCACGTGCATTGGCCGGAGCCGTAATATATCTAGCGTCTCAGAACTGCAATGAATTTCTGAGGCAAGTAGAAATCTGCCAAGTAGCAGATATATCTACAGTGTCATTAAGGAAAAGGTGCAAGGAGATCAAATCAACGTTACTGCTTTGAAAACAGATACTTATTTTTTTCTTGTCCTAGTAACCTTCTGACTTTTAGTTTCAAAATTACGATTAAATATCTGGTCAGAGAATATCGAATCAGTTATAGAATGATCCCAAAAAACTGCTCGATCTGTCTCGATGGCGTTCGATGTATTTTGCCACCATCGTATCTGGTATCTATTAAGTCGTTGACAGAAGAATATCTTATTGGTGTAACATGCAGTGAGCATATGCAACTAATGAAGAAAATTATTTCAAAAAAAAAGAATATTAATTTGTCAAAGGTATCAATTAATTTTCAAGCAATTAATTCAGTCTCCACTAATTGTATTATGAATAGCAAGGATAAGGGATAGATCGTATCGTCTGGACACTGTTTACTATGTATACATTGGTGTCCGAATAAGGAAGAAATAGAACTTTTAAAATTGGTAGTCAGTTGAAATATTTGAGCATGATTATTATAGAACAAATATCAATAATTTTTATTTTGATTAATTTAGATTTTCGGTATAATTTAATAACTTGCCACAGAATTGAGTTGCAATGATACAGTGTCAAGATATAAAAATCATAAATGATTTGAGAGCAATTTTATACATAAAAAACTTAGGATCCCGCCTATGCTATTTAGAATTCAGAGCCATCATAATCTGGAGAATTAAAGGCAAAGAAATAGAATAGTTACTAAAATAATGCTTTGTAAAATTTTCTTTGACAAATACAAATTTTCAACTTAGGAAGATAATTTGAAATTAGGACTCCGGAAATTATAAATCTTTCAATTTTCTTTGAAATTTAGGAACGTGATTCAGAACTTTTCCGATACAATCTCTCTAGGCTGATTGTAAGTTAGTCGCTAATGCAATAGAGCAGGATAATATAATCGATGTTTACTGTTAAATATGGGATCAAAGTAGAATTTTCATTAAATTAAAATTAGTCTTTTTATAAGTAGCATGTACTCAAATTCGTGTAGTGGATTCCAAATACTAAGAATGCAGATCCTAATCTCGTATATAATTACTTATTCTTTCATACTATTTGTTAGATAGAATAATAATATAAAATAATTCCAAATTTGCTTATTTGCTACTATTCACCTAATTGATTTTAATATTAAAATGAGATGATTAAAGATTACATCCAATTTTGAGTTTAATGTTTCTATTTAATAGTTTCAATCCTAATAAATCTAATGTAGTCTTTGATTGAGGTATGAAAAATAGAAGTAGATATGAAGTAATTGCCGCAATTTTGAAATCAGCAGGCAGGGAGGAGACGAGAACCAAGATAATGTATAAGGCGATGTTAAGTAATGAACAATGTAAATCCTATCTAGTATCTTTGATCAGCAATGGACTTATGCAAGAGGTATACAACGGCACTAAAACAGTATACAAGATAACTAGCAAAGGTAACACATTTTTGGAATACTATGATCAAATGATGGAATTACTGCCAATATTTCTGGAAGAAGGGTACGAAGAATATTACAAATTGGCCACACAAGTTTGACAACTAAAGCAGTAGTTCGAAATCAATTTCACGTTCTGGTAATCGAAGACGAATCCCGAACATATGGGATGTAGGAAAGATACTTTTTAAGAAAACACTGCCAGATAGAAGCACAAATTTTAAGTAGAGATCTGCATTTTCTGGGTAAACGTTAGAATTTGTCTTCTCTCGTATAATTATAATTACTTTGATTCCTTGATTTTGAAATTTGCTAAAGTCATAGCTACCATAAATATCATTCGATTTATTATTTAACACAAGCGCAATATTGCATTTCATTTCTTTAAAATCTCTTAAAAGATCGTCAACAAAGCTTGTTTGCTCAAGTTTACTTTCCTTATCTCCTCTTAGATTTATGATCCCTATTTTGTACTTCGCCTTTTCCCCAATGATACTTAACTTTGAGTTTAGCGTTTCGCTTATTGAAGAGTCGACTATTATTGCATGGTTTTCTGCCAAAAGTTTTGAAATTATTTTCAACAAAAATAAATATATAATATCACTAGTCAGGATATTATCCTTTTCAATTACCAATAATCCCTCACTAACCAAGCCGGACAGTAATATGTCAAGATCGGGGTGTTCAATTTCTATAAGGTTATTTTTTAAACTATAGTTTTTTATGATTTTTGATTGATTCCATAACAACTTATACTCAATCGGATGGTATGAATCATAACATCTCAAAATTCCTCCTGCCAAAGAAAATATGTATGATGCTCTTTTAATTCTAATTCCTCTAAGTTTTATTAATCTTAATTCTCTTAATCGCACCTCATCACTATAAAAATAACTCAAATCTACGACACCGTCTACCAGATACTGCAAACTCGATTCATACACGCCTTCGGTCGTAAAAATCAATTTTGCTCCTGCTCTTTCTCTCCATGTTTGTAACACGCGTTCATTATTAAGACGAGCCTCGTTGTCCATGAGCGATGCTACAGAATCCCAACTGTCTACGATTATTATCGGTGTCTTTACATCCATTAATTGATTTGTAATTCTTTCAAAAAGCGATTCTGGTTCATCTAAACGTGCATCTTCGAAGCAAGCATACTCGTACTGTTCGTCTTGATTTGAATAGTTTCTATTCATCTCACTTCCCTTTACAAATTTTGATAACCAAGGATAATAATTCAAAAGTTGTTTAGGAGAATTTCTTGTAGATATGTAGAAAAAGTTTTTGGTATCCAATGTCCGTAAAATCGTAAGTGCTAATGTTGTCTTGCCAGTTCCAGTACTACCCTTTATAAGTAATGAATAAGTTTCGTTCTTGACAAATTCCTTAAGTTCATGTGGAATATCTATAATTTTATCATACATGGTAAATTCTGTACTTTTAGTTGCCATTTTTAATCATATTAGTGTGCTGTATATTCATGGATATTTTATACGTCTTGCGTTCAAATTATAATCTGAAATTTACAATTTTATTAATCTTAATCTGCGTCAGGTATTATTTTCTGAAACTTATTCTTAATAGATATACATTTTCGTTATTTTTACTCTTAAGCTATTATTGTTTCATACATTGAAATGGGACTTTTTTACTGAATAATATTAATGACTGAATATACTTAAATTAAACTCATAAATAAAAATTTGACGTGGTTAACGTACTAAGTAGAACTATTTCTACCTTAAATACTCAGTTACTAGTAATTGGGGTATTTATAGAAGACGCGAATTCTTTTTCAATTTCTAATTTAGGTATTAGAATAAAGGATGAAAATATGATTCAAAGGATTATTTCAACGGATGAGTTTAAGGGCAATTTCTGTTCGATGAATCTGATCCGCATTGACAATGATCAAAGAATCAAAAGTATTTTGATAGTGGGCCTCGGAAAGAAGGGTGAATTCACAAATGAATCTACGAGAATTATAATGGGCAAGATTGTAGCTAAAGTTAAAGAGCATGCTATCTGCAAATTCGCACTAATCCCATTTACTAATTTGGACGAGGAGTCTGTATCTTCAATTGTGGAAGGCATTCAATTATCAAATTATACCTTTACGAAATACAAGAAAATTCAAGAATTGAATAAATGTGAATTAGCTGAAGTACAAGTTATTTCCACGATAGAGCCTAATGAGATGAACAAATGGATTCATCGTGCTTTGATTATTTCTAATGCAGTGAACCTAGTCCGTGACATAAGTAATCTTCCACCTAACTTTTGTTCACCTAGCGATTTGGCAAAATTGGCAGTTGAATCCTGTGATAAAGTTACCAATATAAGAGTAATTGGGAAGGAGCAAATGAAAGATCTGGGTCTAAACGCGATTATATCTGTCGGCAATGGGAGCGAAAATGAGCCAAAATTAATAATTATCGAATATCTGGGAGGCAAAGATGAGAAACCTGTTATTTTGGTAGGTAAGGCAGTTACATTTGATACTGGTGGAATTTCGATCAAGCCTTCAGACAGGCTGGACGAGATGAAATTTGACAAATGCGGTGGATGTGACGTCATAGGAATAATGAAGGCAATATCTGAGCTCAATCTAAAAGCTAATGTCATTGGTATCATTCCTTCAGTCGAAAATATGGCTTCTGGAACAGCATACAGACCTGGAGATATAATAAAGATGTTTGATGGTACGACTGTAGAAGTCCTGAACACAGATGCTGAGGGCAGATTGATACTTTCTGATGCATTAGCCTATGCTTTAAAAACTTATTCTCCAAGTGCGATACTTGATATCGCAACATTGACTGGTGCAGCAATAATTGCCTTGGGAACTAATGTGGGCGCGCTTTTTGGTAACGATAACAAACTAGTAGAAAAAATTGTCAATGCATCTATTAGAACTGGTGAGAAAATTTGGCGCTTACCAATATTCGATGAACACAAGGAGCAACTAAAAAGCTCGATCGCGGATATAAAGAATATAGGCGGCAGGCCTGCAGGAGCAATAACGGCTGCATGTTTTCTAAGTCATTTTGTTGGATCTACATCGTGGGCACACTTGGACATCGCTGGACCAGCTTGGACACAGGATGGAACTTGTGAAAAAAGTTATAATCCAAAGGGTGCAACTGGCTTTGGAATCAGAACTCTAATTCAATTAATTATTGAACAAACATTCTAGTTTGTTCAAAAAAAGTTAATTATTATAAATAAATGAAAGATTTATGCCCTTGCTGCGAATGACAGAGATTGTTCATACACTCCTAGAACACGGGATAGAAAGTAGGATAGGGAATGTTGAATCCGATATTCCAAGTTGTTATTGGCCATATTTTGAACGATGGCTGGGAAATAGAGATGGATTTATCAGATTGCATAATAGCAATTTGGATTACGTTGGCTCAGAGGATGTGGTCAGAATTGGTCCTTTTTATAATATATACTGTATCATAGAAAATCATCAAATGGTCGAAAGCGATGTCAACCATCATAGACTAATAGATTCAATGCCATACTACAATCTAGTTAATGGAAAAGTGACAAGCTTTGGTTGGAGTGGCAGTATCCTTGCAAAAAGGTTAACAGAAGACAGTCAGATTTCAAGGGATTTTATAAATACAATAATGAATGAAGAAACTAGATCCTTATCAGTACGGGTCATCGATTTTGGAGTTCTTATCGAGAGCAGAGTATGGGACAAAGACGGATTTATATCAATTTACGGGATGGTAGATAAGATAGCTGAACATTCTAAGGCGCTTCTAAATCAGGTACATATCGGAGAAAAGATGGGTACGTAGCCATAGACAACGCCAGCACTGTTGCTTTCCGATCGCTCACGCAGATCAGTAACACAACAGCGACGACAGGTTTGACTTCCGGGTTCGGAATGGGACCGGGTCGCGCCCTGCCGCTATGGCCGGCTTATTTGCATACTGCAGTTAGTGTTTAATTAAGCTTACTAAATAAGGCTCTGTCAACTTATCGGGATATAATCTATCTGTAAACAATCGGGACATTTGACTTTATTACTTCTCACATACCGAAAATAATATACTATAAGGCATGACTGATAAAAGACAATACAGATCAAAACTATGGAAAATATTGATGATAAAGAATTATTAGAAATAATTAAAGTGTTAAAGAAATTGGATAAATATGAAATTAATTTAAATACTTACGTAAAAATTAATTTTGACTAGATACTAATGCTGGATGTCCGTCAGTGCAATAGTAAATAATATTTGGTTCCCCACAATTTTCACATTGAGTTTTTTGTTTTAGTCCATGAATTCTATTATCTGGCCTATCACATTTTTTATATGATATACCATTTGCCTCTTCGGGTAGATATACGTCGTATGGATGATTACAATTTCTACAAGATAGCGTATGTTTAGTCATTATCTAAGTTTCCTTTTATCTTTAAAATCCATATCGACTTTTTTTCCTTCAATCTTTCGTGGTCTATCCCAATATGGAGATTTACACTTAGGACATACTCTAGGTGTTTCATCCTCTCTTGGTGCCCAAATATGACCGCATCTTTCACATTGATAGCCTTTGATTGTAACCTCTCCCAATGCTTATTAGTACACCTGCTAGTATATAAGCACTACTTTATTACTGATAGTAAACTATTAATAATACTATTGGTATATTACTATTAGGTATATAGAATCAATTGCAAAATACAAGGCTTGAACGTGCACAGGAGATTGTAAGTAAACCTAATCAGATAGTTAGAATTGATGATAAAACTTACAAAGTCACAGTCAACGAAAGTTAAGAGAGATAAACTAACTAACTATTTTCGAATTTGTTTCCACACTGATAGCAAAACATTGCTATTTTATTATTGATTGTGCTACACTGACCACACTTCTTAGTTTCTGGCTGAGGTTTTGGAAGTAATTCAGTCAATATAACATCGGATATTGCCCTTGCCATACCACCTATGAATAACATTGCATCGGAACTGACCATTAATTCGGCATATTGTGTTTGCCTTCTTTTTATCACTTGAAATTTCATGTTCGTGACTTCATCATCCCTGAAATTTGGGTCTATAGGTAAATGCTGAAATATGTCATTTACAGTCCCATTAATAGCATCTATGAAAATTGCTTCTGTGAGATAATTTTCTCTTAACCATTTTTTCCACGCTTCTTCTCGAGCAGACATATTATCCAAAAAATAAAAACAAAGGCTATTTAATCCTCTCATATGTCCCGACAGTTTACAGGTAGATGAAAAACCCGATAAGTTGACAGGACCCTAAATAAAACTAATTATGTGAACGATTAATCGATTACCGACCTTAATTGATAAATTGGCACATAAAACTGCTAATTATGGCATCCTAACAAAGTGAACAATTATAATAGTTGCTAGATAACTCATTGTTACTTGCACAATCATACTTCCACCCATAGAGTAGCTGTTTTAGATGAAGATATGTGCCAACCAAAGAAATGCGGTCTTGAATGCATAATCTATTGTCCTGTTAATAAAACAGGTGGTGAATGCATAATTCAAAGGCCAAATGATGGAAAGGCGGAGATTTCTGAAGAATTATGCACAGGTTGTGGCATTTGTATAAAGAAATGCCCATTTGACGCTATTGTCATAGTCAATCTAGCAAAAGAATTGGGAGAACACAAAATTCATCAATATGGAATTAATTCATTCCGGTTATATCACATTCCAGTAATTAAGAAAGGGTCAGTTGTAGGACTGATAGGAAGGAACGGTATGGGCAAATCGACGATTATTAACATATTGTCTGGCAGTATTAAGCCGAATCTTGGTAATCTAGATGTTGAACCAAAGTGGGAGGATATCATGGCTAATTTTAATGGAACAGAGCTAAAACCACATTTTGACAAGATAGCGCAAGGCAATCTAAAGGCATCTATCAAACCGCAATTAGTATACATGATACCAAAGGCGTTTGATGGTATAGCGAGTGACTTGCTTGAAAAATATAATGAAAGGAAGCTTTTTGATAGGCTTGTCGACCAGCTAGCGCTCAGGAGTTGCCTAGACCTTCCGCTCTCAAAATTGAGCGGAGGAGAACTTCAAAGGTTAGCTATAGCAGTAGCAGTTAACAAGGATGCAGATTATTACTTTTTTGATGAACCATCGTCATACAATGATATTTTTCAGCGCTTAGCAATAGCCAAAGTAATAAGACAATTAGCTGATGATGGAAAAAGCGTGATGGTGGTAGAACACGACCTTACTCTTTTAGATTATCTTTCTGATTACATATACATTCTATATGGTGAGCCCGCAGCATATGGAATAGTCTCTACAATCCAGAGTACGAGAGTAGGAATAAATAATTTTCTGGATGGCTATATCCCATCAGAAAACGTTCGTTTTAGGGAGAATCCATTTAAATTCGATAATACTAGGAACAACGAGGAACTTATTCTAGAGAAACCAGTAGCAAAATATTCGGAGCTGACCAAAAGTTTTCCGGCATTTACAATTAATGTTACCGCTGGAGAAATAAGAGCAGGTGAAATCTTGGGAGTAGTAGGCGCAAATGCATTGGGCAAAACTACTTTCATGAAAATGATAGCGGGAGTGGAAAATCCGGATCATGGATCTATTAACATTCAAGCGAAGATATCATATAAGCCACAATACTTACAACAGGAGTATACCGGAGATGTGAAATCATTGTTGTCACATTCTTATGATGCTCCCATTGAGGGTTCCATGATTGAGAACCAAATTATTCAACCAATGAATATTAAAAAATTGTATGACAAGAGGATTGATACCTTAAGTGGAGGCGAGCTTCAAAAAGTTGCAATATGTTCAACCTTAATTAGGTCGGCAGACATATTTGCGTTAGATGAACCATCAGCATTTTTAGACGTAGAAGATAGAATCTTCCTCGCGAAATTCATTCACAGGTTTATAAAAGCAAGAGGTAAATCAGCCATTATCATAGATCATGATATGCAGTTAATTGATCTAGTTTCAGATACCTTAATGATATTTACAGGCACTCCAGGAAAAATGGGTTTTGCAACGAACCCGATAAATAAGGAGGAGGGGATGAACGAATTTTTAGAGTCGCTCGCAATAACATACAGGCGCGATGAAAATACTGGACGTCCCAGAATTAATAAAATGGGAGGACGCCTTGACAGGTTACAGAAGGATTCCGGTGATTATTACTATAAGAAACTTAATTGATATGTTATGACGAAAATGTTAAGAAATGTTCTATTAAACATTTTGAATCCTGATGAGATGAAATACTTATCTGCTTCCTTTGATATTATCGGAAATATTGTAATTATAAAGATTCCAGCTCAATTAGCTGGTAGAAGAATAATAATTGCAAACACA
Source organism: uncultured Nitrososphaerales archaeon (assembly GCA_963703885.1). Classification (GTDB taxonomy): domain Archaea; phylum Thermoproteota; class Nitrososphaeria; order Nitrososphaerales; family Nitrososphaeraceae; genus TA-21. The sequence goes on along the minus strand of CAVPGE010000028.1, from coordinate 133,752 downwards.
ATCCTCGAAAAGATAAAGAGTGTCAGATCAGTATTTTGTCAATCTTCTGGCGTCAAAGGGGACTACAGGATACGTGAATTAGAATTTTTATCAGGTGAAAATAACGTAATTACCACTTATAAGGAGCACGGATGTACTTTTAAAGTGGATGTTGCAAGAACGTACTTCTCACCTAGATTGTCTACGGAGAGACTACGAATTGCTAATTTAATCGAACCAAATGAAATTGTGGTTAATATGTTTGGTGGTCTTGGCACTTACTCGATATTAATTGCTTGTAAGAATAAAACAGTCAAAGTTTATTCTATTGACACTAATATAATTGCGCATGAACTGTGTATTGCTAACTCTGAAATTAACAAAGTAAGAGACAGGGTGTTTTCAATTCATGGAGATGCAATTGACGTGATCACTAATGAATTGAGAGGAGTTGCAAACAGAGTGCTTATGCCATTACCCGAAAGAGCTAAGGAATTCATCGATGTTGCAATTTTAGCCCTTAAAAATGGTTGTGGATTGATCCATTTTTTTTCACATATTCGTGCCAGTAATCGTAAGTCAGCAGTAGCGGTTGCTGAAGTTGAAATCAAGGAGTGCTTCAGCAAATTTAATTACACTATAAAAGGCATAAGAGTGGTTAGAGAAGTAGGACCAAAGTTTTATCAGGTTGTATCTGACGTGGCAATAATGTAAATTAAAATATTTAGATTATTCGTCAGTGGGTGCGGTTGTCATAGTATAGCCGATCCAAGCCAGTACCGCCATAATAGTTCCTATTACCAACAGAATCGTAACTTTGACTACCATAATCCCTAAATCAGTTGCTAATAATAGATACACATAGCCAATGAAACCACAAATTGAGAATACAAGAAGTGCAATACCGCCTGCCCTAGTGGTGGTTCTGTTCAAATTGAACTCACTACCGAATCAGGATAACTCTAATGCCATCAAATAAGCATCTTCTCCGTCACGATAATATGATCTGAGTTTGGACCTAATTTTAAAATTTAATTTTTCATACATATGTATGGCAGCAACATTGCTAGTTCTAACTTCCAAGTAAATCTCATCGCTTTTTCTGGATACAATCCCATTAATCGCTTCTTCCATAAGAATCTGGCCAACACATTGACCACGATATTGCTCTAAAACTGCGATTGAAACGACGTGTCCCTTCTTAACAAAGCCTAATTTTCTAAAATTCGAGAATCCGAATTCAATTTTACACATGACGTATCCAACTACTTTCTCCTGTAATTCCGCAACTATGAATGCTTCCGGAAGTTCCCGAAGGATCGACTGAAAGAAATAGTCTGAATAATGCTCTGGCAATGAATTAAGATTAATCCCTACTACCGAAGAGAGATCACTCTGTTCACACCTATGAAACTCATAGTCCCCCAATTTTCGCAAGACTGATTGCAAATAATCAAATTAACAAAAGAAAAATATTTTAACGTTGGGATCATATTTTTAATGGCTGATGCAAAGCGTGTTGCATGTCTAGCTAACCTGAAGGAATACTGTTATTCAGACTTTTTATTGATTCTCAAATGCCGAGCTATTGGGATCGGTGATTATTAGAATTTTATTTTGTTTGCCACCAAATTCCAAAAGTCTCTCTAGTACTTCCTGAATTTTAGAGAATGCAGAAATACCTAATTTTGATAGGTAGAATCTTGGTAAAGTTGTCAATATTCCGAGTCCGTATCTTTCTGTTAATTCATTAGCAAATAGAATGTGCTCCATCCCATCAATGTAAGTGTGCTGGTTATAGCAAGAATCAATAGTTAGTTTGCCCTTTACGAACTCTTCAAGGGCCTGACTTCCTAGACCTAATTTGCTTTCTGAGACAAGGATTGCCTTACCTTTAGCTTTTAATACGTGAATCGAATTCCAAAGATTATTTAGCGAACTTGACAGGGTTAGATCAGGCGCTGAGTCTCCATTTGGAGTAACAATCATTGACTTAACACTGAGATCTCCTGAAGGTAATAAGAGCGATTGAAATCTGTTGCATGATTCCTCGTAAGAGTCATTAACATTACCTTGACTGATATGACATGTTCCCTGATTGTTAGATATTATTTCAACTGACATAGCTTCAGAATTTTCGCAAGATTCAATAGCTATCTTCGTGGGTGTGCCCTTTATAGCGGAGTTTGGAGTATTTCTGTCACGTGAATCGTATGAAGTTCGCATTGTCCCTTGTAATTTCCTTGCTATCCTTGTTGGCACACCTGCAAATCCAAAAATTGGATCTAATGTAACATTTGAAATAAATAGGGTATTTTTTGTATTAAGTTTTTTAAGAAAATAATTTTCATCACCGCTGGATTGAACAATACTATTGCCGAAAATTTTAGAAAGTATTTTGTTGGTCGGAGGCGTTGATTCTATTAGAATTTTTCTACCATTTTTTTTGGAACATTGGACAATTCTATTCAGAATATCTACTACTGTCCTTGAGCAGTCAAGAGGAATGACAGATGTGTCTTCCTTCATTACTATTGAGGACACTGCTTGTTCCATAATTTCATCTTCTAAGATTAGAAAATTTGGATTTTCAAGTTTTAGCAGATTCTCAACCCTAATATCTAAAACGATATCTGTAGTCCCATAATTTAGCCATAATTCTGGCATTTCACTTATAAGTTAAAAGGATCCTGAATATGTACAATATCAGTAATTAAAGCATCTTTAACCTTCATATATCATCAAATTCTTTTCTTCCAATAGAGTATGCAAATTATGAACCGCTCTGTAAACCTCGCTCTCTTTTTTTGCGCCTGTACAAACTAATTTCCCACTAGCAAAAAGTAAAATAACTGTTTTTGGATCCAGCATTCTGTGTATAAGTCCTGGAAACTGTTCTGGCTCATACATACTTCGAGGGAGTACTCTAGCAGCCAACTCTAAATGTATCTTGCCACCCAAACTTGCTGAAGCCACTATGTTCTGAATTTCTATTTGTGGTTCATTATCAATAGAGATGCCACCCTTCTTTAACTTTTGGACTACATTTTTTACGGCTTTAATTGCTTGATCTTCGGATTTTGCTCCAGTACAAACCATCTTTCCTGAACTGAAGATTAAAGTAGCTGTCTTAGGAGATTTCAACCTGAATACTAAGCCAGGGAATTGGTCTGGATGATATTCCACATCAGGGAACATTTGTGTGATCAGATTAAGATTAACCGTTTGATTTACAGTTGCTGATGCTACGACATTTTCAATACTGACAATTGGCTTAGTTTGTGGCATAAGTTGCCTTTATAAATAGCAGTATATATATCTGTTTAAATAGGCCTGAATTAGATTTCTAGCTAACTATACTGAGGATTTATTATCACAATAATTTAAGTTTATTTGTTATTTTATCTATCAAACTACACGGACCTGGACCAATTCCTAAACAAGTTAAGGTTCCAGCAGGTATTTGGGTAAGACCCTTATCTTCCACCGTAACAACAGGTAAATTCGATCTCTCTCCATCTCTTTTGATCAATAGCAATTCATCTAGAGTATTTACCTTTACCACAATTTTAGGTTGTCCTTCAGCAAACCACAATCTGAGCCATGACGAGTGTACTCTTTTGCATTCTTCTACTGCCAATACTGCTGCGTGAGCGGCTTGAGCTGACGTTTTTCCTATCCCCATCTTTAGATCTTTTCGCACCACAATTACTTGTTTAAAATTCACTTTATAGTTTAGTTAATAAGTTGAATGAAATATTTGTTTGCTTGGTTGACGGTTGAGCGCTACGATGTCATAGTTGCTGGGGGAAGCATATCAGGATTGTTGTGTGCAAGGGAGATCGCCTCTAAAGGATTATCAGTCTTAGTTTTGGAACAAAACGCTGAAATTGGAACACCTGAACATTGTGGTGGAGTAGTAAGTCTTAATGGCCTAAAGAACCTTGGAATAATTCCTGATTCCACGATCCTTCAAAATTTTGTTAACATTGCAAGAATTAATTCTCCGTCCACTTTTTTCGAAATACGCACCAAATCTCAGAACGTAGCAGTAGTGGATCGTCGTTCACTGGACAAACATGTAGCAAAACTTGCTTACAATCATGGAGCTGAAATCAGAACAAGATGCACTTTTAAGTCAGTTGTAAAGGACCAAAGTCAACAATATTTGATCAAAACTTCTGATCGAGATATTTCATGTGAGTATGTTGTAGATGCCAGGGGGCTTGGCGGCTTAAAAAATGATCTTGTTAGGGGTATTTTGCCTTCTGCCCAGTATGAGGTGTATGCACCATGGATAGAAAACGACATGATAGAAATAAGCGTAGATAATTCCAAGTATCCTGGCTATTTTGCCTGGATCATCCCCACAGGCGATGGAAGAGGCAAAGTAGGCGTTGCTGGCAGAAATATTAATGGTGAATCAACGTTACGGATGTTTATGAATGCCAAAGGTAAGAATTATTCCGTTGTAAGAAAAATATTTGCCCCGATCTGGGTAGGAGGCCCAATTGAATCCTTTATTTGCAATAGGACGTTGATAATTGGTGACGCGGCTGGGCAAACAAAACCCACAACAGCAGGGGGAATCTATACAGGTGGTTTTGCTGGGATATTAGCGGGTCGCGCTATATGTAAGGCAGTAAAGTTAAATGACGATTTGGAATTAAGAAGTTACGACGTGGAATGGCGTGCGAAATTTCAAAAGGAGTTCAATATGATGAAGTTAATTCGCATGTTTTTCGAAAGGTTGGACAATAAATCGCTAGATGAGATTTTTTGCACTTTATCAAGAAATAGAATCGATAAAATAGCTAATTCTGGTGACTTTGACTTTCATTCTAGTGCGCTAACGCTACTATTTGGGACGAGGATTGCTCCCTGGATAGCCAAAAGCTTCCTCGCAAACGAATTTAGAAAATTGGTGGGACAAGACAACAGCACGATATCAGGTGGGAAATAATGAAGAGGAGATATGCAAAGCAAGGAATAAATTCGGTCATTTTCAAGACAATCGCATGTCAAAGCCATTACAATTGCCCGTGTGCACTTCTTGTAGCAGACCGATTATCGCGAATGATGAGTGTGTGAAATATTATTGCCCTGAATGTGGTTACGTGTTGATATGGCGATGTCAGAGCTGTCGACAATTTGCAAGACAATACAAATGTATAGGCTGTGGATTTGAGGGGCCGTAGTCATGACCAAACTAGTAGCAAGAATTAAGATCCTCCCATCTGAGGCAGAAGTTAAACCCCAAGCTATCGTGGGCTCTTTGACAACAAGTCTTCCGTCCAATATGCAAATGATTGCCCATGCAGAAGAACCGATTGCATTCGGCCTCAAAGCTTTAGTTGCTGATTTTACCTTGGAGGATTCTGAAGGTCAAATGGATTTGTTGGAGGATTCGATAAAAAAAATAAATTTAGTCGGAGAAATCGAGGTAATCAACGTTAGCAGGCAATCGGTTAAGATGAAATAATTTTCTCCCTTTGAATAAGTTGCTCCATTCGCTATAATGCTCTATTGTGTCTGCGACGCTTATTTCTACCTGAATTAAATCCTGAAGTAGAAAAGTGAATCGAATGCCAGAGCAATGAAGATTACTACTAAATAGGGTGCGGTGACCTTATATGCTTTCCATGCCATTTCCGGCGTTGGATTTTTCATCAGTCTATAATGGTAAATGAGCATGAGCGAGCCAGAAATCGCAGCAATCACAGCATAAACCAAGCCCAGGCCCATAAAGTATAAGCTTAATGAATACGGTAATAAAATAGCTGTGTTTGCAAGAATATAGGTAGCCGTCTTTTGATTCCCAATTAATACCGGTAACATTGGTACGTTAACACTGGCATATTCCTCCCTCGTCTTGATTGCCAGGCACCAAAAATGCGGCGGTGTCCACATAAATACTAACCACCCAATCATAAAACCAAGGGCATCGATCGAGCCCGTTGTAGTAGACCAACCAGCCATTGATGCGGCACTACCAGCAAATCCTCCTATTACTATATTGGAAGCATTTGAGCGCTTCAACCAAATGGTGTAAATTATGACATAGAAGAAAATCCCAAGTGCTATCATGCTTGTAGTTACTATATTTAAGGTTATCCATGATATGATGAGTGAAAATCCACAAACGACAATACCAAAAATTAGCACGCTTCGAGGTGATAATCTTCCTGAGGGGATCGGTCGAGTCCTAGTCCTAGTCATTATAATGTCTATATCGCGGTCAAAATAATGATTAAGTGCACTAGATCCCATTGAGGCCAATGCACCAGCAATCCCTAAAAATAGAATCTTTGAAAATTCAATGTCCCAAGCGGATTCAGGAGTAGAATCGAACCTGGTCGCGGCCAACGCAGTTGTAATCGCTGTGATAACAAGCACGACAACTATTCGAGGTTTTGATACCTCTATGAAATCGTTAATCTTCACAGCCATCATATTAAATCTTCTTTCGTTTAATTTAATCGTTGACAGGAGAATGACAGTTCCAGTAATTAATCTTAAATTTGAAAATTTAGAAATTAGAAATTAGAAATCAATGCAGTTTATAAAAGAGCAAGACACAAGATAATTGCAGATTGGGAAAAAGAAGGAGTGCAGCCAAACCACAGAAAAGGAGAAAAACAGTAGAAGGTCGCTGTCCAAAATGTACTACCATAGTAAGATTTAATGTAAGCGGACAGGTCGGAGATGAAATTTACGAATGTATAGGGTGTAGGTCAAAATTCCATATTGATGAATTATAATATTTTAAAAAAACTTGTATAAAAATAATTTAAATTTGTTTATGTTAACAAATTTATACAGCTGAGCGCTTCGATTGATTAAATAAAAAGATTTGAGGGACTAGTTAATCCCTAGCTGTGGAAAAGATGCCAGACTAATATTCAATTCTCCTTGAATTTTTCTTATCTTGTTTGCATATTCTAACATTTTCGTGTTGTTTCCCTGTACTTTTGCGATTCTGTATCCTTTCCATGCTTTTCGTAACGCGCCCCAACTCTGTCCCACGGTAAAGTTCCCAGTATTTGTCGTGGTTGATTGATCAAGTGACATAATAGCAGTCATTTTATGAGAAATAATGAGGTAATGCTTACTTAGAACGAAATGTCAAAATTATCAAATTCGGAAGTAAAATTAAACTAATAAGATTTATAAATCGATATTAAATAATTGCGGAGCATAAATTGAACCGTCCCTCACATGTTTAACTTTTGCAACAGATAAATAATGAGGCCAGATTGTAATCATGATTGCACCTTCAGGAACGCCCTCAGGAACTTCAATTACCACTACATCTTTTGTGTCTACGCCGTGATCCTCTAACACCGTCATGCTTCTTTTTATTAGGTCGTCAGACATACCGCTACTGTATAGATATATTTTATCAGAGTACTCTATCCTAGTGTTCATACTGCAATATTTCAATAAGCATTATTTAAGACAAATGGAATGAGCAATATTTTTAGTAGAAATTCGATCGTACTCCAGAGACAGGAGTTGATAAAGATGCCAGATTTTAAATACCAAATAACAGTACAAATTTCTGTCTATTAGTCTTAATGTTTGTAACAAGGTATGCAGTTCAGTTAACAAATGGCCTATCATGAATCACCAGTTGATATGAATGTCAATTGCATAAAATTATAAATCAAGAATAGTACTTCGCAAGCTATTCTTACGTGGGAATCTATTTAAGATATGAATAGCAAGAAAACATTTCCATAATACGAGGTGATACGATGAATTTTATCAATTTATAGTTTTTTGTTTTTTCTTACACAATTACGGAATAAATGGATCTACATTTGTAATCCCGGTCATTCGATTGAAAATTATGGCCAGCATGATAATTCGTTTTTGAATTATTAACTACTGGAAAGTTCGGCAACGAATATTATTCAAATTTCATAAATGTTCTATCATAGATTCCTATTAATGGCCAATTGAACATCAGATACACTCTAGTAACTGATTCTGGGGTCTAATTTGAGCAATATATTAGATTTTTAACTTAGCAATCTGCGATTTAACGATATCTACTAATTATAGAAAATAATATCTAGCGTAACCATGGAAGCCAATGAAAGAACTACCGATGAAAGTCGCGATTCTGTAGACGAGGTGGAGGGTAGTACAGTAATAGAAGTTAACGAATTGGAAGAAATGAAAAAAGAGGTTAAGAAATCAAAGGAAGAAGCTCAAGACTTTCAAAATAAATTAAAATACCTTTTGGCCGATTTTGATAATTATAGAAAACAAATAGACAAACAAGCAACTATGAAAAGAGAGGTTGATAAAAGTGAATTACTCCTTAAGGTGATTCAGATATATGATGAGTATGTTGCGGCCATGCCTACAATTGAAAAAGGGAATTGCTCACCAACTGTTTTAGAAGGGTTAAACAGTTTGCTAAAAAATTTTGAAAATCTTCTCAAATTGGAGGGCGTATCTGAAATTGAGGACATTGGTACCGACTTCGACCCAAACATTCATGATGCAATTAGCTACAAGCCAATAGAGAGCGATATACCAGATAATACAATAATAGAAGTAGTAAGAAAGGGATATATGTTGAACGATAAAATCCTAAGACCGAGTTTGGTTATATTGTCAAAAAAAATAGTAAAAAATAAAGATACAAATTATGTTGAGAAGGAGTAGAAAAATATGGGAAAAATCATAGGTATTGATCTTGGAACCAGTAATTCTGCTGCGTCAGTTATGGTTGGAGGCAAGCCTACAATCATTCAAGCAGCTGAAGGCACATCGATCGGCGGAAAAGCCTTTCCTTCGTATGTTGCTTTTACGACCGATAACCAGTTACTTGTTGGTGAACCTGCAAGGAGGCAGATGATTACCAATCCTGAAGGTACAGTTATTGCGGCTAAAAGGAAAATGGGAACCGATTTCAAATTCAAAGTCTACGGAAAGGAATACACGCCCCAGCAAATTTCGGCTTTCATTTTACAGAAAATAAAGAGAGATTCAGAGGCCTACATCGGTGAAACGGTTGATAGAGCAGTAATAACAGTGCCAGCATATTTTAATGATAATCAGAGACAAGCTACCAAAGATGCTGGAGAGATTGCAGGGTTACAAGTGGTGAGAATAATCAATGAGCCTACAGCTGCATCACTCGCTTATGGACTAGACAAAGCGGACAAAGATCTCAAAATTATGGTATTCGATTTTGGCGGCGGGACTTTGGACGTCACAATTATGGAGATGGGAGGAGGTGTATTTCAAGTAAAGAGCACTTCCGGCGATACACAGCTAGGCGGAACAGATATGGATAAAGCTTTGATTGATTACATCGCAGAAGAATTTAGGAAACAGTCAACAATTGATATTCGCCCTGACAAGCCAGGCATGATGAGGATTATGGAGGCAGCAGAGAAGGCAAAGATTGAGTTATCTAACGTGATAACTACGGAAATAAATTTACCTTTTTTGGCATACGATCCAAATAGTGGGCCAAAAAATTTTGTCCTTCCGATAACGCGATCAAAATTGGAGGAGTTACTTAGGCCAATTGTCGAAAGATGCAGATCGCCAATGATGCAAGCCATTTCTGATGCGAAATTAAATCCAAATGATGTTGACAAAATAATATTGATTGGAGGTCCTACACGTATGCCGATGGTTAGGCAATTTGTTGCAAGCGTCATGGGAAAAGAGCCTGAAAGGGGCGTTGATCCGATGGAAGCTGTCGCAATGGGTGCCGCAATTCAAGGTGCCATAATTACTGGAGATGTAGCTACGGACATACTTCTTGTAGATGTAACTCCTCTGACATTAGGAGTGGAAGTGCTCGGTGGGCTAAGAGAACCATTGATTGAAAGAAATACCACGATTCCTACTAAAAAGAGTAAAGTATTTACTACTGCTGCCGATTACCAAACTGCAGTAACCATTCACATAGTCCAAGGTGAAAGGACAATGGCGTCTGATTGTGTCTCTCTTGGTATGTTTAATTTGTCGGGCATACCACCTGCGCCAAGAGGGGTACCACAGGTAGAAGTCATTTTTGATATAGATGCAAATGGCATCCTTAATGTTACTGCAAAAGATTTGGCAACTTCTAAAGAAGCTAAAATAACAATCGCAGCTAATTCTAAATTATCCAAAGATGAAATAGAAAAACTCAGAAAGGAGTCGGAGCAATTTGCGGAAGAGGATAAGAAGAAGAAAGAAGAAGCCGAATTAAAGAATGAAGCTGACAACATGATTTATTCTGCTGAAAAGCTAATCAATCAAGATCTCAAGGACAAAATCAAACAGGAACAATCAGAAAAGGTGAGTAACTCCATAAAGGAGTTAAGAGATGCACTTTCTTCGAATAATCTTGACAGCATAAAATCAAAAACAGAAGAACTGAAAAAGACAATTGGAGAAATTAGTACTGAAGTATACCGAAATGCAGCCTCCCAGGCACCACCACAACAAGAGAGCACATCTTCAAACCAACAAAACACTCCAGGAGAAGCTGAACCAAAAGTAGGTTCTCCCTAATAATTCTAATCTGTATGAAATAAGAAATGAGTTCAAAGAGAGATTATTATCAAATTTTAGGCGTGGAGAGACAAGCAAGTAAGGAAGAGATAAAGGGAAAATATAGGAAACTAGCCTTACAATTCCATCCAGATCGAAATAAAGATCCAGGTGCGGAAGAAAAATTCAAAGAAATTTCAGAAGCTTATGCTGTATTATCGGATGATCAAAAAAGGAAGACATATGACAGATATGGGCATGTTGGAGAAGATGAAGTATTTAGAGGATCTGAATCAAATTTTGAGGAAATCTTTAAAGACATTGGGTTTGGGGGATTCAGCGATATCTTTGAGCATTTTTTTGGTGGAGGTTTTTCGGGATCCGGTAGGAGGAACCCTTTTGGTTTTGGATTTGGAAACGAACGTAAAGGCCAAGATATATTATATGATCTTGACCTGTCCCTCGAAGATGTAGTCAATGGTAGAAGAGAAAATATTGAAGTGCCCGTTTTAGAAAATTGCATAACCTGCAAAGGAACTGGATGTTTTCCCGGAACGAGCATGAAGACGTGCAGTAGGTGTAATGGTCAAGGTCAAACAAAGCGGGTCTATAGCGAAAATAGATTTTCAACCTTTGTAACAGTTGAAGCTTGCAGAGCTTGTGGTGGAAGAGGTCAAATAATAGAAAAGCCTTGTACAGTTTGTCATGCATCAGGAAAGATAAAAACAAAGAAAAATATTCAAATTGATATACCTTCTGGTGTTGTGGATGGAATGACTCTACAAGTTCATGGAGCAGGAATATCGTCACAATCTAATTTGCCCGGTGATTTATTGGTAACAATTCATATAAAACCACACAAAATATTTGAAAGGTTAGAAGATGGCCACATACTTTACAATGTTGATCTAAATTATACCGATTTAGTTATAGGCACAGAAGTCAAAGTTCCTACTCTACACGGAGATGAAAAAATAAAAGTCCCCCAAGGAACCCAAATTGATTCGGTATTCAGATTGCGAGGAAAGGGTTTGCCTCATTACGGGCGCCGCGACCGAGGTGATCAAATTATAAAAATTAACTTGGTTATCCCAACAAAACTATCTGAACGTCAAAAATGGTTGGTAAAAGAGCTTCACGATTCGAATCTTTAACTAATCTGAGATTGTTTAATATACTGAATCATTACCATATTTGGTGTTAGTTATGTCATCACCATTTGATGAATTATTTGGACGAAGACGCGCAAGTTCTTGGTTTCCGGATCTAGATTCGATGATGAAAGAGATGGAAAAGTTGATGGAAGATGCATTAAAGAATATGGAACAGCAGGTCCCAAAGCATTTGGTAAAAGAACGTAGACTAGATGACGGAACTGTAGTAAGGGAAACAGGGCCCATTGTCTATGGATACTCTGTCAAAATTGGCGAGGACGGAAAACCTGTCGTCAGGAAGTTTGGTAACCTTAACGCCTTTCCAGGACCTCTTGGAGGTACTTTTTCGGTAAGTGATCAAAGAGAGCCTATTGTAGATATCATAAAAGACAGTGACCGAATTAGAGTTGTTGCTGAAATTCCTGGGGTAAACAAGGAAGACCTCAGAGTGACTGCCAGTGAGGACAGTGTAACAATAGAGTCAATATCTGGTGAGAGAAGATATCATAAAAAAATAGATTTACCATATCAAATCGATCCAACAACTGGGAAATCTACGTATAAGAATGGCATTTTGGAAGTCACTTTCAACACAAAAAATCCAAAAGAGTATGGGGTTGCTGTAAGCGTAGATTGACGATCCGATTAATTCATTATTGAAATCAAACTTCAATACGAGCAGTTCAAATGTTACAAATTGTTACCCTAACTATGATTTAAATCTCTAATAAAGTAATTAATCGCAACTATGTTTGCAATAGAGGCTGAAAAGATTACAAAAGTGTACCGAGATTCAACCTCTATTGCTCTAAATGAAATTTCACTTAAGGTCAAATCTGGTAAAATTTGTACCCTTCTTGGAAGAAACGGTGCCGGAAAGACAACATTTGTCAGAATATGCGCTACACAATTATTACCATCCTCAGGCAGTATCAAGGTTTTCGATTATGATGTCATAAATGAAGCGAATAAAATTAGAAACATGATTTCAGTAGTCCCGCAAGAGGGGAGACCATTGAGATCCCTAACAGCATGGGATCATATTTTTTACTGGTTAAGAATCCGTGGAATCAATAAGAATGAGGCTAAGTCAAGGACATACGAGATTCTTCATAATTTAGAATTATACGACTATAGAAATATTCTTGCTATGAATCTTTCTGGTGGTATGAAACAAAAAATCTTGGTTGGTATGGCAATGTGCACTGACGCGCAACTGCTTTTTCTAGATGAGCCAACCATAGGCCTCGATCCAGTTTCAAGGCGTCAAGTTTGGAAGATAATAAAATCAAGAAAAGAGGAGGGAAAAACTATTTTTCTGACTACTCATTACATGGACGAAGCTGAGGTTCTATCTGACTATATAATAATTATAAATAATGGAACAATACTCCAGCAAGGCACAATTTCAAGCCTACGAAAAATAATTCCAGAGAACATAAGAGTGGATATTTCCAAAGGTATAGACTTGGAAACTTTGAGATCTTTCGGTTCTGTTGTGGACACAGGTGGTAAAACCATACGGGTATTCACTTATGCATCGAATTTCCGCGAACTATCAGCAATCGCTATTAATAAGAACCTGTTTTTTACAGCTTCACCAATTACACTTGACGATGTCTTTATACAACTTATTGGTAAGAAATCGAATCTGCTCTAAACTAATTGTTCCCATTAGTGCTATTTCCAAAAACTACGGCTACAGAATTCTTCAAAACATTGTAATACTTAGTCGGTGTAAGTGTTCCGTTATTATTTAATACAAGGTTGAAGTTTGGTGTATCTGCGTCCCTGTAGTCCCATTTCCAAAAAGCTGTCGCCCAAACTTTAGCATTGTTCAACGTTTCAAGTATTTTCTCGGCGTTATCCTCAGTCAGATCGCTTGCTGCGGGGTTAATTTTGAATATACCGCCTTCTTGAGTTCTTACCACGTTATTCCATTCCCCAATATATAGAGGTATACCTGTCAACTCCCTTGTTTTCAAAAATAAATCAAATCTTTCTTTTTGATAAGCATCTCTATCAGGGACTCCGTACACGCTGATCTTAAATGCCACATTTTGATCCTTTGCAGGAGCCATCTTCGCTAAGTTGTCAGGGTTCAAATCAATCGATCCCTTGAGATCTATTGGAACGTTCATACTGTAAATGAGAGTTTTCTGGGTCGCATTCCTCAACTGATCAACCATGTAAGAATTAAATTTGCCTATCTTTGACCATTGATTTACATTATCAACATGAGGTTCACTCAATATTTCATATCCCAAAGTGCTAGTATGATTATCCACAAGTCTGACGATTTTGCTTAGGAAATTCGACATTGCCACCCAACCATCTTGTCCCTGATTGGTTTTGACTAACCTGTCCCACCAATCGCCCCAAAATAACTTTGCTGAGGCATCGGGAGTGTTACCTCCACCACCTTTCAGATACTTTGAATTATTGGTAAAGAAAAAATATGGAAAACCTGTACCTTTTGATTCAAGCCAGGATGAAGTATGCCATTGATGATTGTCATACACAACTTTTATGCCCAATCTATCTGCCGTATTAGCTACCGATTCTAGTTCTTGCATGAATTTCTGAGGATTCTTTTCGTATGATTCCCAATAGAACAAAAACCGTATATGATTCAGACCCGCTTGAGATATTTTTGTAAGGCTATCATTAACGTAATTTGCGGGAGGAGACGGCGGATCCATGTCATTCTGTTTAATATTTGCATATGCCCCTTTCATGACTACTCCGTTTAACGCAGCATCGCCTAATTGTTGGCCCGAAGTTTCATTAGAATATACGTTAATTAAGGCAAACATAAAAATCGGTAAGGCCGAATAATAAAAAAAGTTAAGTTTCCAAGAATTCAAGTCAAGCAATTTTAAGACCCAGCTTTTTATATACATTGTGAATTTTTCTCAATCCAATAAAACTTCAAAGATTTATTTGAGTAATATTTATGAATGCAATTTGAAGGTCTATTCGTATTGAAATACTACATATTAGTTATCGGGCTGGCTACAATAGTAGTAGGAATCCTTATCTTAGGCATTCTATCAATTTCAATTAATGACCCGTTGCATACCATCAATACAAGGCTAGAAGGGACAGTGGATAAAGGAAAATCTGTAAACTTGACTTTACAAGCCCCTAGTAAAAGAAACTTGTCATTATTTGTTTCTTCTCAGAATCCATCCTTACTAAATATAAAAGTATTCAACCCACATGAAGAAAATATATTAAATAATAATTTTTCACAAGTTTTTTTTTCTTCTTTTTTGACGTTATCAAAAGGAAATTATAGTGCCAGAGTAACAAATTTGCAAAGCAATAGTGTATTTGTCAATGCCATTCTAGGGAGTGCGACATTATTCAACAAAAATGGAGAGCCAAACTTGTCTGGGATAAATACCATTTCCCTAGGCGTGATTTTAGTACTTCTAGGCATTGTAATTTCCATAATAGGCGTAATAACATCAATTGTTAAAAAGATCAAATACAGGTATAAAGTTCAATAACTTTAGAAACTTTATTACTTGCTTTTGGTTGAATCATTTTTTTGTTCAAGATTAAACTTATTTAGCTTCTTTTCGAGGATAGAATTGATCTTTGCTCCGTCAACTTTGCCTCTAAATACTGACATGCATCTTCCCATTAGTAATCCCATTGCACGATCTCCCTTTTCAGTAACTAATACTCGATTTTCTAAAATTATCTCGTTTATAGCTTGCTCTATTTGACTATCATTTAAAGGCTTGATACCCAGAAGAGTAATAGCATGATTGACATTGTCAGATTCTCCTCTGAGAATTTTTTCAAATATAATCGGAACTGATTCTTTTGCCAGTGTCGCAGTATGTACCCTTTGAAATATTTCTACAATTGTTGAATCATTTAATTTTGCTAAGTCATATCCCTGTCTTTCAAAGTTGGTCATATCCTCAGTAAGTTTAGAAGCTATAAAGCTGTGAGGCAGAGAAGTTGTATTTGATATTTTTTCAAATATGTCATAATATCTAGAGTCATAAATATTTTCTGCGAGCGTTGTGTTAATATTATATTTTTTGGAAACACTATCAACAATTTTGTTCCATGATAACGGAATTGAGTGTTTTATTTTCTCAAGCAAATAATCGTTCATTTCAATTGGTGGAATGTCAGTTTCAGGATACATTCTTGCAGATCCTGCTCTCGGCCGGATGAACAAAGTCTTGGCTTGCATGGTGGCGGCCCGTGTTTCTGCTACCACACCCCTTAATGATTGTTCGATTCTCTTTATTAGTCCCCTTGCAACAATAGGCAATATTTCGCAATTGCCTCCAATCAGAATAAATGCATCAGTACGCGAATCTATTTCTAGTTTGTTAAATATTTCTTTGATGTTACTATCAGTTATACCATAATTTGGTAATTCATCGGAATGAAAAATTCCCCCTATACTATAAAGCTTTACAAGTTCTCCCAATTCCTTGCCTAGACGAATTCCTGGATAAGGTTCAAATCCTAGCATGCCTTTGAATCCTTTTAATGGTATACCAATCAATGTATGCCCTTTGGTTTCAAGAATCTTATTAATAATATTCGAAGAGGAATTAGTAAATATATCAGAAATGTTTACTGATTTGAGTAATTCACTATCCAATTTTTTGCTAGCTAATTTTGATGCAATTTGAGTAAGGCCTTTCTGTCTGATCATCTCATATTCAATTATTTTTTGTAAGTTCGACAATTGTTGCACGCCCTTAACTTCTACTACCTGCCCATCATTTATCGAGACATTAACGTCCTGTCTGATACTCCCGATTCCTCTTATCACTTTCTTTGTAGACCGAAGCAATCTTCCAATTTCTAAGGCTACTTTTGATATAAATTCTGGCGGTCCTAATATTGGTTCCGTAGTGATCTCGATTAACGGAACTCCCAATCTATCCAATGAATAGTTTCTATTATTTTCTTCATCTTTTGTTATTCTAGCAGCATCTTCCTCCAGACAAATGCTATATATCCCAATTTTGTTTTTATCAATCTCTAAATTTCCGTTTCTAGCAACCAATATTGTCCTTTGAAATCCAGTCGTATTTGAACCGTCTATTACAATTTTTCGCATCACATACAAATTATCTACAATTTTACAATTCAATGCTAGGGCTACTGAAATTACAATCTCGAGTGCTTCTCGATTTAGTGGGTGTGGCGGCTCTTCATCTGCTTCCACGAGACAAGCAAAATCGTCGGAAGTTTGGTATTTTACTATTTTGGCAATTTTTGATTCGAACTCCGCGGCTGCATCCAAGGTTCCCATTTCACTACTTCTAGGATGCAATTTCCGCTCAAATATCAAATCAAAATCGTGCGAATCTCTGATTTTGCAATTGCAAAACAGCTTATTTTTGGTAGCTAGTTGTTGATGTATCTCAAGTCCAACCCTTAAAGTTCC
This sequence comes from uncultured Nitrososphaerales archaeon, assembly GCA_963703885.1. Classification (GTDB taxonomy): domain Archaea; phylum Thermoproteota; class Nitrososphaeria; order Nitrososphaerales; family Nitrososphaeraceae; genus TA-21. Next base: position 116,676 of record CAVPGE010000028.1, on the reverse strand, counting down.
AAACTTGGAATAATCCACCGACATAATATTCAATGATTCATTATATTGACCCATATCATAAGTTTTATCGAAGCTAAACGCTTTTTAATAATTAAATGGCAGAAAAGTAAATGCGTGAAATATTTGATCAATTGATACAATCAATTCTACCACCTGGAACAGTCAGGAATGAAAATACCTTTTTCATTCTGATTTCAATTCTTATAGGATTAGTAATTGTGGCACTAATTTTACGTCGGCGCAGGGATACATAAACATGAAACAACGTTAACTTTTTGAATAAGATTATTGGACCGAATCAAATTGTAAATATGTGAATACGAGATGTATTAATTAAGTAAGTTATATTTTTTTTTAACAGGTCCATATCAAAATCATAATATGAGGATTTTGACTTAGATAGCTTAACCATTGCTCTTTTAAGAATTGAAATTCCTATTCCGATCTCGTTCTTTTGAAAATGAACCATCGCTGCGGCAACGAGAATAATACCGTTTAACAAATCTTTTTCTCCTCCAGTAGAAATTTTCCAGAGTCCCTCGAGGACCTCATGTGTACTCCAATACTTTTCACCATTAAATAATTCCTTGGATAATAATAATGCATTTTCTTTAGTTAAATTTCTCTCACATACCTCATCCACTTCGATAAATTCGCCAAGTGAAATTAGTCTAGATTTCACATTCTCTAAATCTGACATAAGTGGTACACTTACATCAATTTCTATATGTTTAGTAGAAATTCTAAGATCACGTATAGAAATTTTTATAGATTCAACCAATTTTCTTGCTTTCAACAACAATTCATACGCATCCTCAGGCGTATGATTATAGTTCTTAAAGTAAATCATGAAACGATGCATACTTTGATTAGTGAGCTATGTTACATAATATTATTTGGCTGAACATGGAAAACATAACTGGAAAAGGTAGAGCAAAGTAAATAATTTCGATCTACTTTACTAAGGTAAATAAATAGGGCGTGTCGCTATCTTGATCTACAGTCCAGGTGGTTGGTAACGTCATGACTTGCAACAAGCTCAACTTATAGTCATTAATGAATCTACCCCAGCCGAAGAGGCTATGGTCTCTATCATAAATCCTCGGTTGAGATGTACCCATTAAATTTACACCCACAAGGCTGCACCTATTGCTGATTGATGGAATCTGTTTCATTAACGCATTTGCCAACATTTCGCCCAATTCTGGTTGTGCTGAGATAAAAATCATTGGATGAGATAGCTTCAATTTCGTAAGATCTATGCAATTAGCATTTTCTTGGATTAGTTCGTAAATTACATTAGCCCTGCGTTTAATTTCCTCTTGCAGAGAACAAAGATTAGTATCAATTTCTACGCTAATTGACCGTAATCCTAGAAGTTGGGCACAATAATTCAACCTCCCATCTCCCGAACCGATATCAATAAGATCCGTGAACCCCATCTCGGTCGTGGCTAGCGCCAATAAGTATGAGGAAATCATCCATGTAGGATAAAATGGTTGATAATTTGTATCATATTTTTTTGAGCTCAACCAATAATTATTAATATCTCCTTCATAAGAAATACACGGGATACCTAATAGTTCCACTTCATATTTTGTATGATAAATCTTATTGTTTTCCATAAATTCATGCATACCCTCCAGGAAATGATTTGATATTGGAAAGGTTGAGTTTGATATCGGAATAAATTCACGTATAAAATTTTTGGACTTATCATTTTTTACATATTCTTTTTTTAAATTCGATATTAAATTACATAGTAATCCAGTTGTCAAATTACTTCATAAAATAAGACCTAAAGGACAGACAAAAAAATTCATTTTTTCAATTTTTTTATCAACAATTCTGGAATTTCAGTCGGCTTTTTGGCAACAGGGATATCAACTTGTGCAAAAGCTGATATCTTAGATTCAGCAGACCCATAACTACCATATATAATTGCACCAGCGTGACCCATCGTAGTTTCCTTTGGGGCTGATCGTCCTGCGATATAAGCTACTACCGGTTTTTTGAAACTGGACTTTTCGATGTATTTGCAAAGCTCTTCCTCTGCATCGCCGCCAATCTCGCCTACAACAACTACAGAATCCACATCTTGGCGGTTCCTAATTAAATCGAATGCTTCTATTAAGTTGGTCCCATTTATTGGATCTCCTCCTATACCTAGCGCAATTTTTTGACCTAAATTTGCTTTCGTAAGATGGAAGGAAACCTCATACATTAATGTGCCACTACGTGAAAAAACTGCAGTTTTTCCAGATTTGAATGGCTGATAAGGCATAATGCCAATTTTCGATATGTCTGGGATTATGACTCCTGGAGTATTTGGACCTATAATTTTTGCCCCCTTAGATCTGCCGTATTCTATTGCTTCAATAGAGTCTCTTATTGGTACATGTTCAGGTATTGCGATTATCAGTTTTATTCCGTGGTCTATTGCTTCTTTAGCTGCAGAAAGGAAGAATGGTGCAGGTACGAATATTCCCGAGATCTTGATGTCAACATTCTCGCATGCCGCGGCGACAGAATCAAAGACTGGAATGCCCTCAAAAATCTTTCCACCCTTTCCAGGCGTCACACCAGCAACTATATTTGTACCATATGCTTTCATTAGTCTCGTATGTGTGGATCCAAAATTACCAGTCATCCCTTGGATCAATACTGGCTTTTTTCCGAAATCGTTGCTTGAAGAACTCCCTATCAATAAATCAAATATATCATATTCATCTAATATTGTCATTTTCGATTCTCCAGTTTTGGTTTAGCGGTGAGTGACACTATAGCGTCGTCCACTGTGTTATACAGTTTTGCCCTGCTACCATATAGCATTTGCTTGGCTCGCTCAGATTCAGCTCCAGAAATGCGAGCGTATATTGGTACTTCAATAAGACCATTATTATAGGCATCAAGAATTGCCTGTGCTACCAGATCAGTGCGCACTATGCCGCCAAATAAGTTAACTAATATTGCTTTTATCCTAGTCAATTTACTAATTACTTCTAGAGCGCGGTAAATAGTCTGCGTAGTGGCTCTTCCACCAAAATCGAGAAATGCTCCGGGTTTGCCTCCATGATCATTTACTATATCGAGAGTGGACATAACTAAACCAGCTCCATTTCCAATTATCGCAATGTCGCCGTCCAATTCTACAAAGGAAAAGCCATTCTTTTCTGCTTGAGCCTGTAGTTCTGAAAGTTTTTGATATTTTTTTAACTCAGGATGCCTGAAGATACTGTTGTCGTCGATTATTACCTTGGAATCGAGTGCTAAACAGCATCCATTAGGTAATATTGCAACAGGATTGATTTCTGCTAATTCCGCCTCCTCTTCTATGACTAGTTTAGAAAGTTTAACGATGAAATCAATGAATGACCTGGATACATTTTTGTCAAGCTTCAATTCATTGGTGATGTCTTCGGCTAGTGCCGTTGATATGCCACTAAGTGGGGCATCAAGTACTATTCTTTTATCTACGGTCTCGATATCCATACCTCCTTCGCTTGAAGCGATTATAGAATAACATCTTTTTCCCCTGTTAAGAAAAATTGACAAGTATAATTCCTTAGTAATATCTACCATTTTCTCAATTAGGATCCCTTGCGGATATTCTCCGTTAATTTGCTTGTTAAGAAGGGTATTAAAATTGCTGATTAACTCCTGTTCATTATAGCACTTTAAAACTGCTCCTGCCTTTCCACGTCCCCCTACGGTCAACTGTGATTTTATTACTAATGGAAAACTTAATTCCTTAGAAGCTTTGATGGCTTGCGACACAGTTTCGGTAAGACTAGCAGCAGGAACCATTATCCCATATTTCGAAAATAGTTCCTTTCCCTGATATTCTAAGAGTCTCATCTAATAAGAGGTTGGATCTAAATTGGCTATTTATAATCCTATTTCAATCAAAAACCTGAGCGGGATGCAGCTAGGATTAAAATTTATATATCATGATTAATTGCGGTAAATGTATGGTTGCAAAAATGACGGCCTTTTGGCTTATTATTCTTACCATAATTACATGCGCTGCAGTTCCGGCAGTTATGATTATGCTCACGACCACACCTAAACCACATATGATATATGGAATAATTTCATACTTATTCAATTCAATGCCTACTTGATTTGTCAAGATCGATAATTCCTTTTTAAGGTGGCATGTGTAACATTCGCGTTGAGTTTCAAGCAATAAATAAAGGTTGTTACATGAAATTGTATATACAAAGATGACTACAACTTTAAGGGTACATCCATCATTTTTTAGAGAATTCGCTACTAAGACGTGGGTTTCTCCTTCTGAGATAATCAAGGAATTGGTTGAAAATGCATTTGACGAAGACGCCACCAAGGTATTGATAACAATAACGAGCAATAATTCCATATCGATAGAAGATGACGCCGGTATGGATAATGAAGCTATTCAAAAATTTTTGATTCTTGGTTCACCACATAAAACGTTAGATTCCATATCTCCTAGGTTAAAACGATTGCGAACAGGAAGATATGGTACAGGCAGACTATCTTTTTTAACGACGTTTGAAAGGATGAAGATAAGGACTAAGCGGGGAAATTTTAGCAAATCTTTCATCATAGATTACAAATCCTTAGATAATTTATCTAGTGGAGACTCTGAACTAGAAGAGTTAAACGAAAAGGAGCTTAAAAGAGATGGAACAGAGTTAACCATAAGTGGAAGTAACTTTCAAATTGACGAAATTCGGCTAATTAAGGAATTAAAAAAATTGGCAATCTTACGACAACCATTGTTTGAAGTGTTCATTAAGAAATCAGAGGACTTCAGGGAATGGGATTTTTCAGCTGCTCAAATAATAAAAGTACCAGATATACAAGGGCACAAAATTCCTGTAAATATTAATCAAAACAAGATCGTTGGCGAGATTGTAATTGCAAAAAGACCTCTTTCTGAAGATGAGAAAGGAATTGCTGTAATGATTGGAAATCACATAGTTATGAGAACCCTCTTTGGGTTTGATCCCAAGCTTGCTAGAGTTACCGGATTTATACGTTGTGATGAATTAACTTCCAGGTTTGCCGATAAGTCTGCAATAATAGAAGATGAGAAGTTTGAAGACTTTAATGTTAATATGAAGAAATTTATACTTGAAATAGTCATACCAAGTCTAGCTGAATATGAAGACGTCCTCATCACGCGAGAGGAATCTAAAATATATAAGCAAATCGACAAGGTGTTAGGACAGGCGGTAGTCCAAACCCTAGAAGCACATGAAGAAATCGAAGGTTACGAAATAGTTGATACCGGGGATTCCCCTGTCAATTCTAAGAGTACCTCATTTACATTAACTGAAGAAAATCCACCTAATCAAATAATTGAAATTCAAAATGAATATTCGGAAATGCAAAACGTACTTAGGGATAGAACAGATCGCCTTGATCCAGTCGGTTCAACTGACGGCTTGGAAGACTATAACGTAAAAGATTCTTCTGGAAACATTGCGTTCAACACAACTAGTTTGGATTCTATTGGAGGAGAGAATAAAAATTCAAAAATAAGAAGACCCATATTGAAAAAAACTTTTGCCCTTAAGAGGGTTGGGTATAAAGTAATTCCATATGATGATGATTCTGATTCTAGGTATAGTTTTATAAACGAAAATGTTGTGTTCGTGAATAAGGCAAATCCAACTTATAAGGCGGAATCGGCAAGGGGAGATGAATTCCTTTTACGTCACATAATGAACATTGTCGCACAAGCCGTAGCGGAAACACGATTCCCCGAAGGCAAAGAAGCATTAGAGCTGCAGAATCGACTCATATCCGAGGCGATCAGACTTCATGATAAATTTGTTTCAAAGAGCTTATAGATATTTTCTAATTCCTATGTTGACAAGAAATATGTGTTGCTTTGCCAGATATATAGATTCTTTGGAGTAGTTCCTATGTTGAAATGGTTGTCAAGAGGCAGGTAACGTATTTTGAAGTATCCCATTATTTGAAATTAACAACAGGTCAATTCCATCTCCACTAGCCGAATCTCTCTGAATTGAAGATTTTATAGCTTTTATAGCAAGATTCTTAGCTTCATCTTCAGTCATACCTTCTCTATAATCTGCATCCAAAACTCCTAGGGCCATCTCCGCACCAGTGCCCACAGCTGCGTAAATATCTGGGAGTAGAGATCCCAATGGATCCAAGGTATAGACTTGCGGTTTAGAATCGATCCCGCCTACTATGACCTGAGTTAACAGTGGAAAATATCTCCTTTCGAACATGATAACTGACATGAGCTTGGCGATAGAATTTGTTGCTACTTCACGTCTAGTTTCCAATTTTCTTATTTTTGCAAGCGCTGTTACTTGTCTTATTAACACTTGCATATCGGCCACCATACCCGCGCAAGCTGCAGCTACCCTATCAGTTACCGGAAAAATTTTTTTGGTATTCTTATTGACGACAAAATTTCCATACGAAATCCTTTTTTCAGCAGCAAGTATTACACCTCCATTATAAGTTAATCCCAAAGCAGTTGCTCCGGGCATAAACTGAAACGCCATATATTTTCAGAGAAAAATAGCCAGATTTAGGCGTTTCTATTGTATACGAGTAAGTATATACGTATTAAGCATGCCATGTATGGCTAAGTGCTCTTTCATTTACTCGTACAAGCAAATTGATAATGTCATGTTTTATGTTATTTTGATGTTGCTAAGTGGTCTGTCCGATTTTCAATATTTTATTTCTTTTTTTACTTCCCAATACAAATCACCTACATGATGTAAATTGCTAAAAATAACTCCTTTTTCCATCTTTATTGCCTGACTGTAGTCTATTTTTGATAGTCCAATTGCCAAGGCTTTTTCGTGAATTTGATCTCTAATAATTACAATAGAGGATTCCTTGAATGGACTAAAATCGACAATTCCAGGTCTCATTATATCTGCCCCATTGCACACAAATTTCACTGCGCCCATGTCTACTGTAATGTGTGGAAAATATCTCAGAATATTTTCCTGGGAGAGATGTGGAATAATTGCATGGTTGGACAACTCAACCGCAACAATATTGTCTCCAATTAGTATGCGTCCTTTATCGCCTATTTCACAAGCTTTCATTTTTTTTATTTTAGGGACAGCTATTTGGGGCCAGTTTGCATTAATATTAATTGTTATTTCACTTATTTCCTTTCTTGACAAAAAATTGACTATCAAATTGGGTATACCCGAATTTTATTTTTAATCAATATTGTGATTAATTCCGCTCACCTATGTCCCATACCATCAAGTTTCTGAGATAATTCCTTCATTCTCTCTACGCCTCCAATATCTTTGATTACCTTGACTGTTTCTTTGCTTGTTAGATGTTCCCATCTCGCATTATTTGTCATTCTACGTCTAATTTCGGTAGAGGAAAGATATCTTCGCCGGTAAAGTTCTTTTGAAAGTACCCTGATGTTTCTTTCCCTAAATAAGAGATAAGTATATGGATCGTTCGTAAATACATAGTCATATTTAGGAACCATCATATCAACCTGATGAGTCCAGATGTAATGAACATTTGTATCGGGCACAGGAATAATAAGAATTCTCTTTTGGTCTATCTTTTTGTTTGCATTGAGCGATTCTTTTATCATTAAAATTCTTTCGCCGCAAGTGAATGGGTTTCTAAGTTCATAGCAGGATTGCGAGCTACCTATGACAATTATGAGATCATCTGTATTGTTTAAAGCGAAGTCAATCATCATTTTATGACCAAGGTGATAAGGTTGAAATCTACCGATAAACAATCCCCTTGTCAAACGGCCTTTTATAATTGAATGGACAATTTAAATCTTGAAATATTTCTCGCAAGACTAAATACTTTATATTATCTACTCACTACAACTAATTAAATGGCCTTCTTGGAAGTTCATGAACTGTGTGCCAATATAGATGGTAAAGAAATTCTAAATAACTTGACCATTTCGATCGAGAAGGGAGAAGTTCATGCGATTATGGGTCCCAATGGTTCAGGAAAAAGCACTTTTGCCAATATTATTATGGGTCATCCGAAGTACACAGTCACATCTGGTAGGATTTTAGTTTCAAATGAGAGTATATTAAATTTGAAGACAGACGAAAGAGCCAAGAAGGGACTTTTTTTGGGATTTCAATACCCAACAGAAGTATCTGGGGTTGGCTATAGCCATTTTCTAAGAAATGCTTATAACACGCTTGATAAAAGTTTGAGAACAGCACAGAAGGATCGAGAAGTATTTCTTACAGTCCGGGAATTTCATGAATATATAAAAAAGAATCTTGATAATGTAGGGTTGGATCCCTCATTTTTGAGTAGATATTTAAACGAAGGGTTTTCAGGAGGTGAGAAAAAAAGATCAGAAGTAATGCAAATGTTGGTCTTGAAGCCGGAGATGGCTATCTTGGATGAACCTGATTCGGGTCTAGACATCGATTCCGTGAAGTCGGTAGCGGAAGCAATTAATTTATTAATAGGTACTGGGGCAGGAGTAATTGTAATTACTCACTACGCACGGATTCTTAGGTATTTGTCCAAGATTGACTTTGTACATGTTATGGCAAAAGGTAAAATAATTAAATCTGGTGGAAAGGAGCTTGCTGAAGAACTTGAGTCAAAAGGTTATGGCTGGCTAGGTATAGATGACAAATGAAACGTGGTTGATTACTTTAGATTCTAAATTCAAGTTGCTAAAGTTTTCGATTTTATTTTTGTTACATATGGCCTAGAAAATACAGGAGCCATAATTGTAGTTATGAATCCGATCAATACAGCTATCGAAAATAATGTAATGTCTATCAGACCTAACCCAAATCCTATAGTAGCAATGACTAATTCCACCATACCTCTTCCATTCATCAGAAATGCAATTGCAAAGCTCTCATCCTTAGAGAATCTAGCCAAGCGTGAGCCTAGATAACTAGCCCCGACTTTCGATAGAATTGCAACCGCAGTCAATAACAAAAATAAAGGAATAACTTTCACGATTAGATCAATCTGTACGTTTATGCCAACTATTGCAAAAAATATGGGTGCAAAGAATCCAAAGGTAATTGCAGAGATTATCCCATAAACCCTTTCAAAATTCTGCTTTCGAATAATTTCTTTATACACGATCAATCCTGAAAAAAATGTCCCTATAATAAAATGCAGGCCTATGAGTTCTTGTGCTGTAAGCGAAAGTAGAATTGTAGAAATTAGTAGTATACCAAATGCGGCTTCCTTAGTTTGTAGTCTTGCAAATAAAGGAGACATCCTGCTAGGTAGCCAGTGACTTGTTTTTCTCAAGAGAATATCAACCAAGAATATGCCTCCGATAAATGTGGCAATTTTGATCAATGAATCAAGGATTTGATTAATATCAATAGTTCCGGTTCCTCCTGACTCGCTTAACTGAAGAATTACTGATAATATTATTAGCGACAATATGTCATTTATAACTGCAGCTGTAATGATGGTACTTCCCAGTTTGGTCTTTATAATTCCAAATTCCATCAGAACAATAGCAGTAACAGGAACAGCAGTAATGGAAAGAAGTAATCCCATGAACAATGATTCAATCATATTCAATCCTGCCAATTGAGATGCGGCAAATCCACTGATGAATGGAAGGGAAAATGCGATGCAAGACAGTATACCCGCACGTATACCTGCTTTTCTTATTTCACGTGGATCCATCTCAAGACCTGCAAGAAACATTAGGAAGAACACGCCAAGATCGGACAAAACTGTAAGACTCTCGTTCGGCTTTACCAAAGATAGTACAGAAGGTCCAATTATAATACCTGCCAATAGCTCACCTACCAGAGACGGAAGGTTGAACCTTTGGAAAACTTCTCCTAGCAGTCGTGCAGCAACCAGTATAATGACTACATTAACAAATAGTTGCTCAGTTGCCAAGGCAGCATAGAAAAACCTTTAACATGATTTATCCCTTTGGAAAAGTGAAGTATAATAAAGAATGGCTTTAATGATCTAATACAGTCAGGAATACAAAAAAATAAATTAATTCAATTTTCCCTCCATAAAGCCTTGAATTTAGCTAGAATTAGAAATCCAATGAGGTAGCTGAATAGAACAACAAATGCGAGACTTATCGACCATTCTTTTGGAGTATCCATACCCATCGTAAATTGAAGAATTAGTGATGCGTGTGTTGTCGGGACCAGGTATGACAGGTACTGGGCTTCAATAGGTAACTTATCTATTGAATAAAATACCGGGGGGACTATTGCCAAAATCACATTCACGAATGAAATTACTTGCGTCGCGTTGCGCATATGTAACATATGAGATGAAAGAAAAAAACCCATGGAAGACATTGATGCCCAAATTAAAAAAACAGTAGAGAGCAATAAAGGGATATATACAATTGACGCCATAAAGGAGACTGCCAGATAGATAAGTATTGCCAACGCTGGCAACCCAAACAATATCTGAGAGAGTGCCAGACCAACCATATATGTAATTGGAGATACAGGCGATGACACAAACATGTCTTGAATTTTATATTCCGTTTTGTAAAGAGAAATATCTTGACCAAGGGAAAGTCCATATCCAACCAATGCCATTACGAGACTGCCAACTATAGCAAATTGTGCATACTGACCGTTACTCACCACAAATAACACAAACAACAATGAGAAAGGACTGATGGCTGAAAACAATAAAGAAATTGGATTTCTCCTAAGCCACAAGATCCCTGTCATATATGCGATAATTGAAATTTGTCTCAAAACATGGAGGTATGCAGTAAGCTGGCTCATTATTCGCAAGATATGACTCACTATATTGTTTTCCTGATACAATACGATTTAGCCTGTTATCTCAAACTCTTGGTAATTCATTCCATATTCTTCGTACTGAATTATTACCTCTTTGACATCTGCACCTTCAGGCCCCTTCCTGCTCCATTCGATTACTTTTTTGACACCAGCAGGTGTCCCTTCCAAGTGGGACTCCACGCTTCCATTTTCAAGATTTTGAACCCAACCTCTTACGTCGTTTTCAGTGGCTATTTTCTTCAAATTATGCCTAAAATAAACGCCTTGTACTTTTCCCTTGATGATAATATGTGCACAGATTGAAAGTTTGCCTGCGGGTTTGTTTTCTGGGTTCATGTAATCAGAATTATCAATCCGATATAATTTTTTTATGTTTAGAATGTAAAATTAAGTCGGAAACACCTTTTAGCGATTACAAGTATATATACTAATAATTAATACATCGTAATAATACACAACATGAGAATAAAATTTGGTTTTACCCAGGGATTAAATGTTGCGAGGCTAGGTCTTGATGAAACGCAAATCATGACATCCTGTCAGATAGCCGATAGAATGGATTACGATTCGATTTGGGCAATGGATCATTCAAATGTACCGCAATGGAAAAATGCCGTTGTCAATGATGCATGGCTTCTACTTGCCGCGATTGGTGCAGTAACAAGGAATGTCGAGTTAGGTACCTGTGTGACCGATGCGATCAGAAGGCACCCGTCTGCAATAGCATTATCCACAATAACGTTAGATAGAATTACTAATGGTAGAGGAATGTTAGGCATTGGAGCAGGGGAAGCTCAAAATGTAGTTGATTTTGGAATTGAATTTGAAAAACCTGTTACAAAATTCAAAGAGCAACTTGAAGTCATTCAAAGACTATTTGAGTCTGATCCAGATAATCACGTTAATTATGACGGCACCTACTACAAGCTCCATAATGCTTGTCTACAAGCGAAAAGCATCAGAAAGCCCAGACCCCCTATATATATCGCTGCTGGCGCACCTAAAACATTAGAATTGTGTGCTACCTATGGTGACGGGTGGATACCAATTGGATATACCCCTGAATTATTCAAATTTCATGCGGACATAATAAAGGGACACTCAAAGAAGACGGGAAGAAAAATGGATGATTTTCAATTTGCTAATGATGTCGATGTTTATTTCACAGATGACGGAGAAGAGGCATGGAATAAAATGAAAAATGCGGTCAAGGTTAGTCTTTACAAACCTGAACTTCTGAAAGTACATAATATCCAACAAAAATCTGAATTTGATTTCCGCAGATATTTTACTGAATATGCTATGAATAAACCGGAATTGATGGAAGAAATGAAGAAGGCGTCAACGCAGATTCCAGACGATGTGGCAAGAAGTGCGATAGGGGTAGGGAGACCTGACGATGTTATTGAAATGTTGGATAGATTTATAGCTGCGGGTACTAATCATTTTATAATACGATTCTGGGGCGAAGGTTATTTCAAAAACATAGAGTTATTTGGCAAGAAAGTAATTCCATATTTCAGAGAGCGTGAAAAATAAGCAGTTTATTATGTAGATCGTTTTTTTCTATTAATTGAGGCGGCGTTGTAGCCCATTTTCGTAAGAGAGAATGCAAATTGATCTGCAAACCCATGGAAAGTATAAATCATATCTGGGTCGCATTTTTTCACTACAGTGAGTAATTCGGTATAATCACAGTGATCACTTAGAGGCAAACAATAATCCAAACCCAAAATATATTTATAATTGGACCTAACTGCCCACCCACTAAAGCCTATTATAATGGGGTTGTACTTCTCCTTGACATAATACAAAAATCCTTTCCTTGACGACGACTGCGGGGCTATGAGTAGCCAGGGTCTATTAGGGGACAGTAACCCTTCGGTTTCGGCCTGATAAAAGGACTTGTAATTCTGTATATCTACCCCAAATTTAGAATATATCTTGTTGTATTCACGAATTGAGTCATGAACATAAATAGGTTCCCAATGCTTAAAAATATAGGATAATATCTGCGCCTTACCTAGTGCATATCCAGTTAACACCACCGGTATTCCCTCGTTATACATTTTAGAGATTATATAGTTTGCTTCATGAATTATATCTCCTATTTTGGGAAAGATGTAATCCGGAATGCCAAACGTTGATTCGATTACTAGTATCTTTGCTTTAGGGATCGCAGCTGGTTTCATGAAAGCTCTTGACCTAATTGAAATATCTCCTGTATAATACAACTCATCTTCGATTAACAATGCTTTTGAACCAAGAATATGTCCAGAATCTAACAAATGAAAATTGTGATCTTTAAAATGAGTTCCCAGGACGTATCCTCTGTGCTTTGCGATTCTAGAAGTGACATTTGAAGTAATGATTTTTGGCTTAGCACATAATTTCGTTGTTTGGTGTAAATGGTCAGTATGTGCGTGCGACACAAATATCAAATCGCAATGGATCTCCTTTGTTGGATCTAAACATATTCGTTTATTATCATGAATGACATTTATACCAAATTTATAAGATACTTCAGATATCATTTCTGAATTTTGATTTTACTATTTATTATATTAACATTAATTCACTGGAAAATGAAATGATATGTAAGTATCTACTATTTTATAGTGAAACGGATCAGATCATTTTTCTAGAAATGATAGCCCTCCTCATACGTTGGTTCAGGTAAGTTTAAGTTTGATTGGAATTCTCAGGATTGTTGTTGATTCCTAGTCGCAGGTGGCAATTGTATTTATTTCCGCTCTTGATTGTACTCTTTATATGTTTTGGCAGTTCCGGATCACGTGTACAAGGTTTGTCGACGAGTGACCATCCCCCGATATCAATATCAAATAGCTTTGAGAATATTCAGATTAAAAGTAATTCACGTAATTTAGAGGGTACAATTAATACTTTGATTACACCTGAAAAAATTATTACAAATTCCGAGAAAATAGATCACAATACCATGACAATTGAATATCTTCTAGGAGGAAAATGGAGATTAGATGTACTTAATGGTCGGGTCACCTATTTTAAATCTAATTTAACAATGATTAATATACATGGCAGCGACATTCATTTTCATATTATTACATTCATTCCAACCTTAGAGAAAGCATCTAATTTCGTGACAAACTCAAAGGAATATGGAGTCTTCAAAGGAAGTAACAACACGTCATATTTTAGTGGTGTGGCAGATGTGATTACAAATGGAGTATTAGAATGGGAGGATGTACCGATATTAGTTTCTATCATAAATGAAAAAATTATTAAGATTGCATTTAAAAACGGAGAAACAGCGTCACATTTCTTAGGCAAGCCCATATTTGGTCTTGTAACTTCGATTGAAGACATAGCATCCAATAGCACAAAAATATAAAGTGAAATTATTATTACTCGTTACAAAAGTTGAATTTTTGGATAAAATTAAGTCAATACTTTGTCCAGCTTCCCATTAATTATGGCACGATTTATCTCTGTTGCAATTCTTTTTCCCATGCTCATTTCCTTATCAAAAAACAGATTTGAATATTGGGAGCCATTAACGTAAAGATTGGTTCCAGCCACAATTCTAGCGGAGAATTCAAAGGTGATAAACTTTGCATCACTAGTATATACTCCCTCCAAACAAAATGGTCCAACTATCCCAGGAGAGACCAAATTCTTAGAGGCTTCAACAAAGTTGTCTCCCATTTCGTAAATTTCAGTTAGTAAAGATTCCCTTAATACAATTGGAATGTTACCAATTACATTATATGTTGGTTCTATAGTGATATTATTTTGTTGCTGTGAAGGAATTCTACCTATTCCATCTATGTCGGACTCATATCTGCGGTCGGCGCCCATTAATTCAATATCGTTTGACAGTGGTGAAAAAAAATAGTGTATGAAGACCGGTACGCCTATAACATATTCTTGAAGATAAAGATCACTTTCATCCGATATAATACGTTCGTTTATTAACTTACGCGAGGCTTGTTCAAAGCTCGTCCTGTCATGAGCTAAGAAATATCCCTTTCCTCCTGCAGCGCCGTGCAACTTTGCAATACAAAGTTTATCTATTCCGAATTTGTCATCGATCGATTTTGGTGTGTTAAGCTTTGCATTTATCATCAACTTTTGTTTCAAAAACCTATCAGCTTCCCATCTCAATATGTACTTATTACCAAAAATTGGTATTTTGATGCTTTCAATTTGATCTGGTTTCAGGTAAGAAATCAACGTACCATGTGGGATTAAAACACAATTTAATTCGCTAAGTTGATTCTGAAATTCTTGATTTATTATATCATGATAGGTATCAACCAGCAATATCTTGTCAATGAATGAGAATCTCTTGTAAAGATTGTACCTTTTCTTTTCACAAATTAACAATGTATTGAATCCTTCGTCTTTTGCTCCCTTTAAGACCTGCAGCGAACAATGAGAACCAAGAGTAGAGATGGTGATACCCACGGATATCATTCCAGACACTTTATTATTAAACCAATGGAACCTACTTGATTTTAACCAAAATTACAAAAGTCACTCATAGCAGCGTCAATTGCTAGACTAATTTCACGCCATGCCAGCATCAGAAGAATTAATTATCTCTTGCTTGAAAAAGTCAGGAATTCAGCAATCAGTTTAATAACGAATGCTATGCCTCCAACTGCACCTAACCCCAACAAAACGAGTCGTAAATGCGTCATATAATCATCTTTGCTAGTTTTCTTAGCTAGTTTTAAGGTCTGTATTATTTCTACCACTTTCCGCTCTATAATTGACAAAACTGTCACTTATTTTTTTGGGAATGGTAATTTGAACTTAACGTTGCAAACCTCGTAAAAATAAATTGACAATGAGATAACTTGGCGAGCCTTATGGTTGCGTTTTAGTTTCGAAAAGTGGGTCTTTTTCAGTTTTTTGCATCTCCACAAATGTTTCTGTATTTTGGATACCCTCGATTTTGCCTATTTGTCCGATAACAACATTATGAAGTTCCTCCAAAGTATGTGCACTAAGCGTGACCATCATGTCAAATCTTCCTGTAACTTCAGAAATCGTATTTACTTCTGGAATCTTGAGAATTGCTAAGTGTATTGACTCCTTTAATTTTGGATCCCTGTTAATTCCTACAATTGCTTTAACATTAAGTCCCAAGAGAGTTTGGTTAACTATTATTGTGTATTTTTGAATCAAGTTTCGTTTCGACAATCGCTTAATTCTACTGTATAGAACGGACGTATTAATCGAGAGCTTCTTACTCAACCGGGGTATTGAAATAGAGGCATTTTTTGACAATTCCGATAATATTTTCATATCTAATTCATCGAATCTTTGCAAATCGTGTTAATAATATATATCATTTATTAATAAATGTAATTTTCATTTATATAGAATTTTATAACAATTTAGATTTAAGTAGAAAAAATTATTCATGATTCTATGAATTACAAAATATTTTTTAACCTTATGAAAATAACCTTTAAATAAGAATTAGAACGAAACTAGAATACTGAATGTTACTTCCATCAGAAATTGAAGCAAAGTCCTTAATCCCTGCAATTAGATCTATTCTTGCCAAAAAACTAGTAGAGGAAAAGAACTTCAGAGAGGAGGAAGTAGCGAAGGTATTAGGAATTACTCAAGCTGCAGTCAGTAATTATATTAGAGGTACACGTGGAGACAGTGATCTCATATCAAAGCTGACATCTCAGCAAGAAATAATGCGCATGATTGAAGATATTAGTGATGATTTGTCTGTGACTAGGGCCTATACTGCCTCGACCCTTTCAAAATTTTCCGCTCTTTGTAATTTCATAAGATATTCATTGATAATCTGCGATGTTCATCATACTTTGGAAGGTAACATTGACCAAGAAGTATGTGATCAATGTAAAATAATTTTAACTGGCATAGACCAATAGATTCAAGCTATTCCAAACGACAACTACTTAACACGGTCGAAATTACGTTTACTCCCAGAATAGTTCCTAGTGAACCTTTAGAGGCGCATTGCTCCGTGAATCTCGTTGTGCCGTCGCTTTGAATGGTTTTTCCTGATATTAGCAGTGGAATTGGATCATCAGTATGCGCTTTCATAGTGCAAGGGGTGGAATGATCTCCAGTAATTACCACAACATTCTGATACGCATCGCAATTTTTCAAAAACACGCCAAAAAAATCCTTGTCTATCTGTTCGATATTCAACTTTTTTCCATTTGCATCGCCATCATGTCCGAACTCATCGGGACCCTTAATGTGAACATACACGAGATTGAATTCATTCAAGATTTTAGACGCCAATTTAGCTTTTGAAACATAGTCGGATGTTTTCTCGGATATGTACGCTTTCATTCCTATTACCTTTGAAATTCCAATCTCAACTGGCATATCTACTATGCAAGCAGTTTTAATACCATATTTAATATCAATCTTTTCTAAGGAGGGCATTGTGTTACCTGGATCGCGTAATAGAATGATATTCATGGGGCTTGTGCCACGACGAGTACGGTTGAGATTAATTGGATGGTTTTTCATCAGCGCTCTACACTGTTCGGTGAATTCATTTACGATTTTAGCCGAGAATAATGCGTTATCTGAGTTATCCTCCGGAATAGAGCGAAGTAATTTTATATCAGACTGGTTTCTTTTTGCGATTCCAATCCCATGTAGTTTTTCGTAGGCTGGATCGGTATTAGTAATCTTGTCAGAGAGTTTCACATTTCGATGTGTGAATAAGACATTCAATCTATGGGAAATTGTAGGAACTATTTTTACTGCTAGGTTGGGATCATTGAATATTATGTTCTTTTCGAGGAAATTACACATTTCCTCAGATTCATTTTTGCTTATATCCCTGCCTGCCCTTCTGTCCAATATCTTGTCATGAACACCAATTGTGGCGAAATTACCTCTAAGTGCAAGGTCTCCCGTAGAGAAGTTCATATCGCAGCCAATTGTTTCTATAATTCCCCTGCCTACGTAATCACCATTAAATTGATAACCAAGCATATTGAAAACAGCAATGTCAGATTGTGGGGCTATTCCTTTACCCACACTAATAACATTACCCATACGGCCATTTTTTGCTATTAGATCTATATTAGGCGTCCTAGCCGCCTCCAAGGGAGTGAATCCATTCAAATCAGGATTGGGTAAATCACCTATACCATCTAGCAAGACGTAAAGGATTCGGAGATTTCTTGTCCCTGACACAAGATAACAAGTATATTTCCCGGATTTATCTGTAGTGCATCGACCATCAAGTCATCCGCACTATCAGTTTTAGATCAACTTCAAAAGAGTTAAAAGAGGTTATGACAAAATCAAAGTTGAAAAAATGCGAGTTATCGCGATGGGAAGTAGGGTATTCGTAACTAGTTTCCAGTTAGCTGGGGTAGAAGGCATAAAAGTAGAGACTTCGATGGAGGCTTTAAAATTAATAAACGAACTAGGAAATCATAACGACATTGGTCTTGTCCTTCTTAGTGACGACATCACTAAAGAAATTAGATCGCAACTCACGAATATCAGAGCAAAGAGGCCTATTCCGCTTATATTTGAATTACCTTCCCCAGGTAGTTCTAAGGAAAATGTTGATTATCGTGCCCTACTGAAGCAAATTTTGGGCGTATAAGAGATGTATATACTTTGTGTAAATTGGAATTATTATCGGTTAGTTCATACTTTGTCTAAATTGGAATTATTATCGGTTAGTCTATATTAGCAATTAAAGACAAGCTGTTGATTTTGCAGTATACTGAAATAGCATGGGGATTGCTCTCTACGATAAACCTAGCAATATTATGCTGCTGGGTTTATTTTGCCATATCTATAATTCGTTCAATCATAAGTTCACCACAATTGAAGTGGTATGATAAGATGCATGAAGCAGAACGTCCATATGTTAGCATTATTGTGCCGGCCAGGAATGAAAAAGAGTCCATATTGGCGTGTTTGGAAAGCCTACTCCAACAAGATTATCATAATTATGAGATAATAGCTGTAAATGATTCATCTACAGATAATACGCTTCAAATTATGCAGTCTATGACTAAAAAGTATAAAAGACTAATTGTCGTAGACTCCCTACCAAAGCCACAAGATTGGGTGGGTAAGAACTGGGCATGTTACCAAGGATACCTCAAATCTTCAGGAGAATTTATCCTTTTTACTGATGCCGATACAGTACATGCACGTGATGTATTAACATCAGCAGTCAATGCGATTAAGTATGAACAGCTCGACGCAATTAGTCTGATGCCTCGACTAATCTGCAAAGATATTATTACTAAAGTAACATTGCCGGTCTTGTCAGTGTTTCTCCATTCTCGATATTCTCCACTTCGGGTTAATAATCCGAAAAACAATGTAGGCTATTTTTTTGGCAGTTTTTATTTAATTTCTAGAGATGTTTATGAACGTATTGGAACCCATAAGAGTGTAAAACAGGAGCTAGTTGAAGATGGCGCACTAGGTCGAAAAGCAAAGGCAATGAGATTTCGCGTAAAAATAATCAGAGCCGAACATTATGTTGACGCATTGTGGGCTCGGAATCCTGTCGGACTTTGGCATGCTTTGAATAGATTGATAGTACCGCTGTTTAAGAGTGAGACACGTTCAACAATTCTACTAACAATAGGAATTTTCTTCATCCTGTTCGAACCCTTTTTGATTGCATCAATTATCATCTTAATTCAAATAACATCAATGTTCACCAGTTTATTGATGGTGGTAAATAGCTCCTGTATATTGTTGATAGCTGCCTGCTGCATTATCCAGTGCAAGTTTGGCCTTTTCCAAAAGAGTTTATATGGATTTGGTTTTCCGCTAGGGTGCACAGTAATCACATTCAGTTTTCTTAACTCAATACTCAATGCTTTAAACACTGGAAAAGTGAACTGGAGGAATAGAGAATACTTAATTTGTAGTGGACAAAAACCATTTAAAACTAAAACATAGAAAATATCATCTACAGATTGTACCATGATTAATAGTTAAATAGTGATACTTTGAAAATGTGCAAAATTTGCAAACTTCGTAATCACCCTTTAGCACAAATATGGTTTGAGTTCCTCTAAACAGAATCTAATTCACAATAAATGGCATCCATTTTTGATAAATGTTTTGGTAACAACAGAGGGCGTCTGTGTTTAGTGCAAAATATTAAAACTGCGCCCTATAATAAATCGCCAAACTTGAATGTGGCCCACCCCAAAGTTACTTCATTCACTTGACAAATTCAAATTATCGATATTTATAGTATGGCGCTGTTCTAAAATACACTCTGGGTACTAATATGTTTTGAATACTAATTGATTTATCCCCTAATTTCGGAAGAGCATTTGACAAATAATGTTTTTCGTCTATTACGGTAGATTGGCTTACACTCATAGAAAACAAACTTCTACATATTATTTCATGCACAAAGCTCGACTGTATATTATTAAGCTAATTGATAAACTAGTTTTGGTTCAAACTTGAAGAATTACCTTCAAATATGTAAGTGTTTATTAGTTAAAGATACAATTATCATATGCAACATTGCACACGATGAATCATCAGCGTATTGAATTATCTTATAGGATACTAAATCAAGAGATCCCCGATTGCGATATTCATGACCTAATAAAAAATTCGGACATAAGGCAAGTGTGTGAGGTCTCGGGTAATCTAAGAGATATATGCAAAGGACAAACAATTTCATATTCTAGAAAAGTTTTTATCAATTTGATAAATTTATGTAGGGATGTATGCTCTTACTGCACCTATAAAAAAGAACCATCTGATAGGATGGTATCCATGCTTGATAAGTCTCATGTATTGAGATTGGCTGAACAAGGCAAGAAATTGCGATGTACGGAAGCACTGATAGTGACAGGAGAGAGACCAGAACAAAAATACGATAAAGTAAGGGAATGGCTAAATAAACAGGGACATAATTCCACAATTCATTATATCGATGAGATAAGTTCAATGATTTTGAAGGAAACAGGACTACTGCCTCATACAAATGCAGGAAACTTAACATTTAAAGAACTATCATTGCTGAAAAAAACAAACGTAAGCATAGGATGCATGTTAGAATCGGGTAGTGAAAGATTGATGGAGAATGGCATGCCCCATGAATTTGCGCCTAGTAAGAACCCAAGGGCAAGATTAAAAGTGCTCGAAAATGCGGGAAAGTTGCAATTACCGATAACTACCGGTCTCCTTATAGGCATAGGTGAAACTATGGATGAGATTATTGATTCACTTTTTATAATTAGGGACATGAATAGGAAATATGGTCATATTCAGGAAATCATAATTCAAAATTTTGTACCGAAATTTAACACACCCATGGGAAAGAAGCTCCCTCCGCCCATGGATTATTTTGTTAGGGCAGTTTGTGCAGCAAGGATCATCCTTCCAGAAATGAATATTCAAGTACCACCAAATCTAAATCCTAATAACTTTTCTATGTATATAAGGGCTGGGATAAATGATTGGGGCGGAATTTCACCAGTTACAATAGATCATGTTAATCCTGAATCACCATGGCCAAATGTCGTTACCCTGAAAAATGTTACGCAAGCGGAGGGATACTTGCTAGGCGCAAGATTACCAATATACCCAGAGTACATAATGCATAAGAGGGAATTTATTGAAGAAAATATGTGGAAATATATAGTTCCACTTATTGAAAATAATGGATTTCTTAGGGAGGGACACCTTAATTGAATATTGAGGCAGCAATGAAAAATATCGACCCCGAGGTTGCTTCAATACTAGATAAGGCATTAGATTCTAAGGAAATTTCAGTGAATGAATCAGTAGAGTTATTCAAGTCACAAAGCATGGAGGTTAATTTAATCGTATTTGTGGCAGATATCCTTAGAAAAAGAGCAGTAGGGGACAATGTGACGTACGTAATTAATAGGAATATTAATTTCACTAATGTCTGCATTAAGCAGTGTGGGTTCTGTGCGTTTAGTAGGGATTTTAGAAACGAGGAGGGATACTTCCTTCCAATTAGCGAAATTGTCAAACGAGCAAAGGAAGCTTGGAATCTAGGTGCTACCGAGGTTTGCATTCAGGCTGGACTACCTCCGAAAATGGATGGAAATCTATACGTAGACATTTGCAGGGCCATAAAAAAAGAATTGCCAAATATTCACATACATGCTTTTTCTCCAGAAGAAATAAAGTACGGAGCTTTTAGATCTAATGTGTCCATAGAAGAATATTTGAAGAGACTTAAGGAAGCTGGACTAGGAAGTGTTCCCGGTACTTCTGCAGAAATTTTGGACCAAGAGATAAGAGACAAGATCGCTCCAGGTAGAATCTCAGTGGTGGAATGGTTAAAAGTAATAAAAAGTGCACATATGATGGGCATACCGTCGACATCCACAATTATGTACGGACATGTTGAGAATTACTTACACAGATCAAAACATATGGAATTGATTCGGAGTCTCCAAAGGGAGACTAGAGGGTTCACAGAATTTGTTCCTTTGAGCTTTGTACATAATGAGGCACCCATGTATAATAAAAATATCATACACGGAATTTCCCCTGGCCCCAGTGGGACCGATATTATAAAAATGCATTCAATCTCTAGAATAATGTTAAATAATTACATAAAAAATATTCAAGTATCGTGGGTAAAGGAGGGGGAGAGAATGTCACAGATCCTTCTCTCTGCGGGGGTCAACGATTTTGGGGGAACATTAATCAATGAGAGTATCTCTACCTCTGCAGGGTCTGGCCATGGCCAATTTATGCGACCAAAGGAAATACACAGAATAATAATAGATTCTGGCAAGATTCCAACCCAACGTACGTCAACATATAGAATACTCAACCCTATATCGAATAAAGACTCTGAAATTGCGTCACCATTGGATACCGTTGACCAGGATCAATTTGGTTCATATCATGAGTTGATTAAGATCGATAAATACAGATTTAATAGCACAAATAAACTAGTATCTGGCAAGAGTAAATAAATTGACTATTTTACCACATAAGGTTCATTCAAATATTAAATCGTTAATAATAAAAAGAATAGTCCTCTGATTTTAGATTAAAGAATTTGGTTCCTCGATTTGTGGATAAGTCTAGTATCTCTGAAGGTATATCAATTGAAGCCAATAATTTACCCAAACTATCTTGCATAGAAAATTGATTAATCTAGGAATACTTATTTCAGGCAGAGGAAGCAACATGGCATCAATACTTGAAAGTATAAAGAAAGGTCGGATAAGAAATGTATGTCCTAAAATTGTAATTTCAAACAGGGCTGATGCTCCTGGCTTGAAAAAAGCCGAGGATTACGGAGTACCTACTATGGCTGTGACGACAGTTCAAAAAGATTGGGAGTTTGATAAGAACATTATAAAAATACTTTACGAATATGGTGTTACTCCGGAAGAAGGTCTTTTATGCTTAGCAGGATACATGAAAATTCTGAGTACGCAGTTTGTAAGGGTATATGGAATGAAAATATTAAATATACACCCTTCTCTCTTACCGTCATTCCCAGGACTTCACCCTCAGAGGCAGGCAATTGAACATGGAGTGAAGTTATCAGGTTGTACCGTACATTTCGTAGATGAGGGAGTAGACTCAGGTCCAATAATCGCTCAAATTGCTGTGCCTATACACGAGGATGACAGCGTGGAATCTCTCTCCAAAAGAATTTTGCATCAAGAACATATCTTATATCCTAATTGTGTAAAGTTATTCTGCGATGGGAGAATAAAAATTTGTAATAGAGTAGTGAAAATCATGCAATAAAAACCGCATTATGTTTTTTTTGCGATCAGGGCTTGATAAATATTAACGGAAAACAAAATAAGCACTAAGTGTTCTTGCAAATTATTTGGAAGCTATAATCATGGATGGCAATTTAGTTGCAAACGAAATCAGGAAAAAAATAGAAGAACAAATTAATTTTCTTTGTGCTACGGGGATACGACCATGTCTTGCAACTATTTTAGTAGGTGACAATCAGGCGTCTGCTACATATGTGAAAAATAAACATATTGCGGCTGCAAAACTTGGAATTTCCACTAGGGACTATAAACTAGAGGAATCAACTTCCGAAACTGAACTAATAGATCTTATAGAAAATTTGAACTCTGACAAAGATATTCATGGAATTTTGGTGCAAATCCCTTTGCCCACAAAAATTAATCAACAGAAGGTAGTTAATTCTATAAATCACTTAAAGGATGTAGACGGGTTAAATCCATTTAATTTAGGTCTCCTATTTGGTTCTGAAGCTACACTTAAGCCTTGTACCCCTTCAGGGATTTTAGAGATAATTGATTTTTATGGAATTGATATGAAAGGAATGGATGTGGTTATTGTAAATAGGAGTAATTTAGTAGGTAAACCACTCTCGATGATGCTAGTACAAAGAGACGCTACAGTTACAATATGCCATTCAAAGTCCAAGAATTTGTCGAAGAAATTAGGCAATGCTGATTGCATTATTACTGCTATAGGTAACCGCGATAAGTTTGTTTTGACAGGGTCGATGGTAAAGAAGAATTCCATAATAATTGATGTGGGAATTACTAGAAATCAAGGAAGAATTAGTGGTGATGTTGATTTTGAGTCGGTCAAAAAAATGGCCTCTTATATAACACCAGTTCCTGGCGGAGTCGGACCAATGACAATTACTATGCTGCTGAAAAACACAGTTATTGCGGCGGAAATGATAAAAAACAGTAAACAGGATTGACAACTTTTGTGAAGAAGGATAAAGAAGGAATTAGAAAGGCAATACTCCACAAGAGGGATTTTTTGGTTGAACTCGATATATGTAAAAAAAGCGCAATGATTCAACAGAAAGTTATCAGAACATCGGCGTTTTTGGATGCAAATACAGTGGGAATTTATAGCCATATCGGTTCTGAGGTAGAGACCAATCTTATAATGGAAAATGTGCTCAGCTCTAATAAAAAGTTGGCTTATCCAAGAATCGTTGGTGACAGTATTAATTTTTTTGCAATAGAAAAGAATGATTTCGGTAAAATGAAGTTTGAAAAAAATCGATATAACATCCTTGAGCCTTCATATGATGGTAAAAGTATGATTGATTTCTTTGATTTGTTGATTGTTCCAGGGATAGTCTTTGACTTGCGAGGATATCGAATCGGATATGGTCACGGATATTATGACAAATACCTAAGTAGGAAGAACTATTCTAAATCCATGGGTTTGGGGTATGAATTGCAAGTTGTTGATTTTACAATCCCGATAATGCCTCATGATCAAAAGTTGGACATGATAATTACAGAGAACAGAATCATATACTGTTAGGACTTAAGTGCTTTACTTCCAATGTCCTTCCTGTAATATTGCTCGTCATTACCCCAATGTATCAATCCGACAGCCGAATACGCCTTATAAATTGCTTGTTTGAGATCATCTCCTAACGCAGTAACTGATAGTACCCTACCCCCGTTAGTAACAATTTTGCCCCCAGCATTTATGGATGTCCCTGAATGAAAAATGTATACGTCATCGTCAAACTTAGAATCTAGTCCATGTATATGGTTGCCTATAGCGTAACTGGCTGGATATCCTTTTGAAGCCATGACTACGCATAGTGAATGTTGTTTTTTCCATTCAATATTTTCCAAGCAGTTAAGCGAACGGTTTACTGTGGCATCAATATATGTCAATAGATCAGAACTCATTCGAACCATTAGAGATTGACATTCCGGGTCACCCATTCTTGTGTTGAATTCTAGGACTCGTGGTTCATTTGATTCCTTTTCAAGCATCAAGCCCGCATACAAGAATCCCTTGTAGGAGATGCCAAGTTCTTTGAGGCCATTGAAAGTTGGTTTGATTATTTTACTTTGTATTTCTTCTGATAGTTCATCAGTAATAAATGGAACAGGAGAATAGCTACCCATACCACCAGTATTCGGACCCAGATCATTATCAAAAATATTCTTGTGATCCTGACATGATGCCATAGGAACTATTGATTCACTGTCTGATAACACGATAAAGGAAATTTCGGTTCCTTCAACTTTTTCTTCTATCACAATCTGTCTACCTGCATCTCCAAAATGCTTGTCTCCTAAGATCAAATCAATCGCAATCATTGATTGCTCTTTGTTATTACATACAAAAACGCCTTTTCCAGAGGCTAATCCATCGACTTTGATCACTAGTTGCCCTCCAGAGGATTTGACATATTCTTTTGCTTCCCTTAGCTCTGAGAATACAGAATACGTGGGTGTAGGAATACTATATTTTTTCATAAATTTCTTTGCAAAGACTTTACTTGATTCCAACTTTGCTGCTTCCATATTCGGCCCGAATATTGGCAAACCCTCTTCTTCAAAGGAATCCACGATCCCAATTGAAAGTGGTTTTTCTGGTCCAACAATCGTGAGACATGAATTTTTCCTTGCAAACGTCTTCAAATTTTCAAAATCATCGATTGAAATATTTTTATTACTTTTTGTTCCACCATTTCCAGGAGCATAAAAAATATTTTTTATTAAGGGATTTTGGGAAATTTTCCATCCTAAGGAGTGTTCTCTTCCGCCAGAGCCAATTATCAATATATTTTCATGTTGAACCAACGGATTCTATTCTCAAAATTCTATACTAAAAACTTATCCTGACAAGAATTTTTTATCAGCTATATAAGGTCTAAGAGAAAGTGAAATATCGTTAACAATTGAGCGAATTAAACCGGCATAGTTTTCGTCTGTAAATTGATATATTTGATATTTATTCATAATATAGAATTTTTTTGCATCCCGTAAATGATAACATATCTTATTGTTCGAAAGGGTACGGAAAAAATAATCACTACACGAACAATAATTCAAATCTAGATCGATCCAATATTCATTGTTCTTGCTTACTACAGTCCAAATTATTCGTGAGCTTGGACAGAAAAAATGACATTTCAGAGATATTAAGGAAGTAGGAACTTTGCGTGGTTTAGATTTAGTACTTGATATCATGTAATCACTTACAAGTCAATAAATAGCCATTCGTTCATTGGCCCTTTTTGAGAATTAGGGAATCCCCTGCTGAAATTGAATTCAATAGATCCATATTATCCAAGTGTCCCAATGCATTCATCGGAAAACCATGTATACTTTCTTGGATAATGCAGATAGCTCCATTAGCAACCATAAATGTCAAATCTCCCCTTTTGAAATTATTCTTTTGTTTCTCTGCACCGACATTCAAGCCAGTCTCAAAATATATCATAGAAGTTTTAAATCTGTGCGTAAGACCAGATATCGGCAGTCTTTTAAGTATTGCCGAGATAGTAAGTGGAGACAAATGTCGAAAAAATTCACATGGAGTTTGTCCCTTTCTAGGAATCTCAAGAAAAAGTGGTATTCGTGATACTGAATGAAATGTAGGTTTTGAATCCGTCTCCATACTATTAATAATATAATATATTAGCAACATTTAATTATATATGATCTGTTTTTGCACTTATTCTTGATTTTAAAGCGTTCTTCAACTGAAAAGTCAATTAATAAGAAGGTAAAGAAGCAAGAAAAAGTAAAGAAGCAAGAAAAAGTAAAGAAGCAAGAAAAAGTAAAGAAGCAAGAAAAAGTAAAGAAGCAAGAAAAAGTAAAGAAGCAAGAAAAAGCTCCCGAGGTTCAAGATCAAGATAAGAATCGTCGGGCTCCAGATGAGGTGGTAATTTATCCAGATATGGATTTTCAATTAAGAGAGGTGGCATTTGATGATAAGGAAGTTGTTATCGGTCCAAAAAGGCTTACAAGATTCGAGCGTGCAAGAATCACTGGCGCCAGATCACTTCAATTGTCTCTTGGAGCACCTCCTTTGATCAATTTAGAAACTGAACCAGTAGACACAGTGTCCATAGCAGTTTCAGAGTTAGAAGCAAAGATATTACCGATATCTATTAGGAGAACGCTCCCTAACGGACTATATCAGGATATCCCAATAGATTGGCTGAAATAGCTGAATAGGCTAAGCTTTATGGCTGAAACTACTTAATTTAGATGATATTGGACTCTTACGATGTCAGAATCGAGCTTCACACACATAAGTGAATTTAGGAAAATTTAAATTCCGAAATTCTAAACCAATTAGAGGGTTTAAAATTTCATTAATCCAGAATATAGAAAATAGTCTCAATGCCACTTTGGTATTTGAAGACGGTACCACTTTTTTTGGGGAAGGTTTCGGATATACCGGTTCGGCAGCGGGAGAGATAGTATTCAATACAGGCATGGTTGGATATACCGAAACTTTGACTGACCCTTCATATAGGGGGCAATTACTCTGTCTGACTTATCCGCTTGTTGGAAACTATGGGATTCCAAGCCGAGAAAGATTGGATGAATTTGGCATACCCAAGTTTTTTGAATCCAAACAAATTCAAATATTGGGACTAATAGTAAATGAAGTTTCGGTTAATGGTAGTCACAAGGATTGTGTAAAGAGCTTAGCAGAATGGCTTTATGAGGAAGGGATTCCTGGGATTAGTGGTGTCGATACACGCAGTCTGACAAAGAAATTGAGGTCGAAAGGAGTTATGAGAGCAGCACTATCTGTATCTAATCAGACCATAAATCGAGCTCGGGTCCTCAAACTAGCAAAGTCAGTGAATTATAATGATTTCAATTTTATGCCTGAGGTATCTGTAAATGAATCAACTTATTATGGAGATGCTACCGACCCACCAATAGTACTAATTGACACGGGTGCCAAGTATAGCATAATACGAAATCTTTTGAATTTACGTTATAGAGTTATCTGTGTTCCGTGGGATATTACAATCGATCGTATCCTCTCTTATTCTCCCGCAGGAGTAGTAATAAGTAATGGTCCTGGAGACCCTAAGATTTGCAAACTTACGATAGAGACAGCCGTTAGTTTGATAGATGCGTCGATACCAACACTGGGTATATGTCTAGGAAATCAAATCGTAGCGCTGGCAGGTGGAGCCGATACATATAAGCTTAAATTCGGTCACAGGGGCCAAAATAAGGCATGTACAGAAACAAGTACAAATAGAACTTACATTACAAGCCAAAATCACGGCTATGGCATAGATCCAAAAAGTCTAGAAAGAACAGAATTTGAAAAATGGTTTGTAAATGCTGACGATGGCACAGTAGAAGGAATAAAGCATAGGTCAAAACCTATTATTGCTGTTCAATTTCACCCAGAGGCCTCACCTGGACCGTACGACTGCGTCTACATATTTGAAAAATTCAAGCAATTAGTAGATGGGAATAAAAAAGATGGAAATAAATTTAGTGACTCAGAAAATGGCTAGGGGGTGGAGATAAGCGTACCAAGAAAGGAATCCATAAAGAAAGTATTACTGCTCGGCAGTGGTGCTATCAAGATCGGAGAAGCAGGCGAAAGTCAGATGCTCTGACCGCTAATTTGATTACTCCGGTTCTCAATGTCTTAAAGCCCTGGCTGAGGAAGGAATACAGAGTGTACTTATAAATCCAAATATAGCTACAATACAGACAGATACAAGATTCGCAAACAAAGTATACTTGTTACCAGTCAATAGTGATTACGTACAGAAGGTAATTGAGCAAGAAAGACCAGACTCCATAATGCTAGGGTTTGGTGGACAAACTGCATTAAATTGCGGGGTCGGGCTTCATGATAGAGGCATTATTCAGAAATATGGGATCGAGGTATTAGGTACATCAATCGCTGGAATAAAAATGACTGAGGATAGAGAGCAATTCAAAAATGCAATGATAAAAAGTAACGTTCCTATATTAAATAGTTCATCAGCCAACAACGTAGAACAAGCCTTAGAAATAGCAATAAGAATTGGCTATCCAGTAATAATACGTGTCGCATATACACTAGGAGGAAGGGGCGGAGGTGTCGCATATAATGAGTACGAATTACAAGAAATAGTACAGCGTGGAATATCGTTAAGTATTGTACATCAAGTTTTGATAGAAAAATACGTGGGAAGTTGGAAACAAATAGAATACGAAATGATGCGTGATTCTACAGGGAATATCATTACGGTTTGCAATATGGAAAATGTGCTTGCTATGCGAGTCCACACAGGAGACAACATAGTAGTTGCACCATCCCAGACTCTTAACAATCAAGAATATCATATGTTAAGATCAGCTGCAATTAGGGCTGTTGAATATTGTAGGATAATAGGCGAGTGTAATATACAATTTGGTTTGGATCCTGACTCGGATTCATATTGTGCGATCGAAATTAATGCCCGGTTATCAAGGTCGTCAGCATTGGCAAGCAAAGCAACTGGTTACCCGTTAGCATATATGGCTGCCAAAATTGGTTTAGGCTATACTCTGACAGAATTAGTAAATAGTATCACTAAGACGACAACCGCATGCTTTGAGCCATCATTGGATTACATTGTTCTCAAAATACCAAGATGGGATTTTAGAAAATTCGAAATGGTCAATAGAAAACTAGGAAGCAGTATGAAATCTGTGGGTGAAGTGATGGCCATCGGTAGATCATTTGAAGAAGTAATACAAAAAGCTGTCAGGATGGTAGATAATGGGAATAATGGAATAGTTTGCAACGGCGAGGACAAGATTGTGCAAGATGTAGAATTAATCGAGCAGGAATTATTGTACCCTAATGATGAAATCCTATTTACCATAGTAAAAGCCATGAAACTGGGTTTGCCGGTAGAACGGATAAGTAAGCTTTCGGTGGTGGACCCATGGTTTTTGATGAAGATAAAGAATATAATAAATATAGAAGAAAGGTTGCGAACATCTGAG
The DNA here is from genome assembly GCA_963703885.1 of uncultured Nitrososphaerales archaeon. Lineage (GTDB taxonomy): Archaea > Thermoproteota > Nitrososphaeria > Nitrososphaerales > Nitrososphaeraceae > TA-21. Next base: position 86,156 of record CAVPGE010000028.1, on the reverse strand, counting down.
CTATCAAGAGATTTGATGTTAAAAGCCAAGAAACTAGGCTTTTCAGATTATCAGATAGGAAGATGCACCGGATTTGATGAAATAACCACAAGAAAATTGAGAAAACAATACAATATAATCCCGGTAGTAAAGCAAGTAGATACCTTAGCAGCAGAATGGCCTGCAAAAACTAATTATCTTTACACGACATATTGGGGTAAGGATGATGACATAAGTTTCAAATCTAAAAGTAAGGGAGCAATAGTTTTGGGTGCGGGTCCATATAGAATCGGAAGTAGTGTCGAATTTGACTGGAGCACAGTAAATATGGTATTGGGTCTTAAGAAAAATGGAATGAAGTCGGTTTCAATGATTAATTGCAATCCTGAAACCGTCTCCACAGACTATGATATATCAGATAGATTATATTTTGAAGAGTTGACGCTTGAAAGGATTCTAGACATTTATGAGAAAGAAGATCCTATTGGGATTGTTACCTGCGTTGGTGGGCAAACAGCAAATAATCTTGTACCAAAGTTAGGGGATCTCCGAATCAGACTATTGGGTACTGATAGTACTAATATCGACATGGCAGAAGATAGAGAGAAATTTGGAAAACTACTCGATTCTTTAGAAATAAAGCAGCCATCATGGAAGAAATTTACAAATATGCCTGAAGCTGAAGAATTTTCTAGGTCGGTAGAATATCCGGTACTAGTAAGACCTTCGTACGTGTTGAGCGGGGCAGCCATGAAAGTAGTATGGAATGAAGGTCAACTTGAGAATTATTTGAAGGAAGCGGCACAAGTTAGTCCCGAACATCCAATAGTAATAAGCAAGTTTTTCCAAGATGCAGCTGAAGTAGAAGTAGATATCATAACCAATGGAAGAGATGTTATCATTGGCGCTTTGATTGAGCATATTGATAATGCAGGTATTCATTCTGGTGATGCGATGATGTGTATACCTCCATGGAGACTAAATAGGCAGACAATGAATAATATTGTGGAATGTTCCACTATTATATCAAGATCATTGAAGGTAAAGGGACCTTTAAACATCCAATATCTTGTGAAAAACGATGAATTATATGTAATAGAGGCCAATGTGAGGGCTTCTAGAACTATGCCCTTTGTTTCAAAAGTCACAGGAGTCAATCTTATGTCGCTAGCTGCCAAAGTAATAATGAACAAGGCCCTACCAAAAAACCTGAGCAATTTATGGCTAAATGTTTCAGGATTCGGTATAAAAGTTCCACAATTCTCATTCATGCAACTGGAAGGATCAGACATAGTATTAGGAGTTGAAATGCAATCTACAGGCGAAGTAGCTTGTACCGGTGAGAGCTTTTATGATGCATTATCAAAAGCATATGAGGCAGCTGGATATCAACTTCCACTAGAGGGTTCAGCATTGTTGACGGTGGGTGGTCAAAAAAATAAGGAAAAATTGCTTCCCCTTATTTGTTTGATAGATTCGATGGGATACAAAATATTTGCAACCGAACACACGGCCGAATTCATCAAGGAGAATACACAAGCCAAGGTTCAAGAAGTCTACAAGATAAGTGAACCTTCAAGGAGACCAAATATCTCGGAATTACTTTACAATCGCAATATTGACTTCATTATTAACATCCCTTCTACATCGACTATGGAGAAATATGTCGGCATGCTTTTTGATGAATATCAAATACGACGTAAAGCCGTTGAGAGGGGAATTCCAGTCTTGACGACAATAGAAGCAGCGATGTCGTTTGTACGAAGTTTGGAGTGGAGAAAAACAAATAAACCAACAATTAATTCGCTAGCTGCGTATTCAATTAATTGATCACAGAATATCATTTAAATTAGATATATCCCCAAGAATAGAACCGTCGATACCTACGATTAAACTACTTTCCACCGCCTTATTCGTTATTAGCTTTCGAAGCAAAGGCGATGACATTTTTTTTCTCTCGTTTTTCTTTTCTGCATATGAGGTATATCTGTTAAATGAAGGCATTAAAATTAAATCAATCAGACCAGTACTCTCAGGGCAAAGTAATTTTTTCTTAAATTTTAGAAAAATCCACACTCTTTGCCCATTTAAGATACTACCAGTTTTAAAAAAAACGGGGTGAATATGACCCATAATAATTGTTCTTACACTAGGTTGTAATTTTGGTAACGTATGACCATGAGTGAATAACACATCATCAATTATCATTCCTCCTGATCCTACAAGATTTATTGAATCTGCAATAACAGAGCTGATTTTTGAGTCGTGATTTCCAGGTATGAAATATACTTCACAAATATTAGATAGCACATTGAAAAAATTTAGCAGATATTTCCAGTCAGAATTGCTAATATTGAAAATGTTATTCTTTACGTCTCCAAGCAATACAAGATAATTTGCCTTATTGGATGTGATTAGATTAGATAATTCATTTTCAAATTGGACAAACCGAGGATCTTCGATTACTATATCGTTATGCGTGCGATATTCTAAACCAAGATGCAAATCAGACACAACTATCAATTTCTTATTTATTTCTTTAAAGTTGACAATAAGAGCACCAGTATTTGGTAAGGGCCTAATTTCAGACATTAAATTTATGGTATTGTATTTTACGAATATTAAGCATATGCAATTTATATTCATATTGTTGTATTAAATATTGGTAACATGGTGAAATTATGAAATTCAATCTTATAGTAACCACTTTTAGAAATAGAGAAAATGATGCGATCGTAGAATTGTCTAACTTAATTTCCTTTCTTGGCGACAAGGAATTTATAATTGAAACAACTACAGCATCAGGTGTAATACTTTGTTATAGTAAAATCGACCCGTTCGTAATTGTAGCAAGGAGTAAGTCTCTTGTAATCGCAGAGCCGTGGCAGTTCAGGTATATCCTTAGGATAATCCCGTTGGAGAAGAATTGTTTATCAAATCTCTATGAATTTAAGAAGACTATCGATTCATTGCGAACAAAAATTTCCTCTTCGGACACATACAAAATTCAAATTGTAAAGAGATTTTGTCATTTGAGAACTTCTGATATTATATCGAATCTTGCAAGAGGTGTTTCTAATGATGTTAATTTGTCTAACCCCGATTGGATTATATTAATTGAAATAATTGGAAAATGGTCAGGAATATCTATAATGAAGCCAGATCAGATCTTTAGTGCTGTTAAGGAAAAGAGAGACTTCTCATAGACCTACCAAGGCAGACTTTTCGATCAATAGTCTTTCAAACTCCTTCAAATTGTAGTTAGCTAATTTTAAGTTATGTAGATTGCATATGAATCGGAATTTTTTTTTACTGGGCATTATGAACCTGTCATGATGTTTGCCAAAAACATTTTCTATATATTGAATTGATTTTAACAAATAAAATCTGTCGTCAGAAACCAACAAAAAACACATCGGACAATTATTTTTTAATCCGCCAATTTTAATGGCTTTTGTAACTTGGTCACTTAAGGTAAGCCTCATTAATATTTCGATCTCAATCTTGAGTGCTAATCCTATTTTTCGCCTGTGAAGCTCAAATACTATCTTCAGTATTTCTTTGAGATGTGACTTTCCATAGACGATTTCACAATTAATGCCCTGGAGCAACAGCTGAGGAAAAGTACTCCTCAATAATTTTATAATAAAGTCTAAATTAACAGTGGTCCTATTTACAGACAAAATAGAAAAGTAAAACGAATCTATTTTTTCGATCCTATCTTTGGAATTCATGAAAAACACTATTCAAATACTAATTATCCACCATGGATTATACTTACTACGGTAACTATATCTCCAGACTTCAGTATCTTATTGTGTTCTTGAAGCGCTGAAGCTTCCACATTATTGATAAGAATCATCAGGTTGTCTTCGGTAATTTCTTCTGGATTTTTTGCAATTTTCTTAAGAATTGGGAATAAATTAGTTAAAGGTAGCTCTTGTTTTTCTATAGGGACAAGACTGGCACCGCATGATTTTTTTATACTCCCTAAAAGCTTGACCAGGATCAATACAGTTTATATTTCCTCAATTTCAGAATCTGATTCTTTCTCGTAATTGATTTTATCTTTTTGGACCCTTGAATCTCTATTGAGTTTAGATGTTATGCTTCCTGCAATTTGATTTCGTAACTCCTTAGACGTTATTTTTGCCAATTCGAGAATCGCCTTTTTATTAGCATCAAATTCTCCGCTGAATTTATTTGGATATTTTTCAAGAAGTTCCTCAGATATCTTCCTTACACGATTCATTAAGAAACTATTACCTTGACGTTATTTTATAGTTATTCATTTTTGTTAGTAGGCCTCATTTCTCAAAAAATGATTGTGAATTTCGACATATTTGATTGGCAGTATCTTCAAAGGTAGATCCCAAGACTTCTGATACGAAATAAACTAGGCTTACCAAGATAGAAGTGGGTAAAGTCACGACGTCTCTAAAGCATCCACGGTATCTGACAGGACCGTCGGTTTCGACGAGAAATTTGTTCTTAACGGCTAGTTTCAAAAGATTCTTTTTATTACTTGAATGAAAAATCGATGGACTAAATGAAACATAATAGCCTTTGTCCATCGATTTAAACAATTGCTCTTCTGATCCATCAAACCAATGAAAACAAACTTTACGAAGAGTATATGTGCTCAAAATCTCTAATAAAAGATCTACTGAATTTCGCGAATGGATGGAAATTGGTTTGTCGAATTTCTCTGCCAGTTCCAACATTCGTTTAAAAACTGTTATTTGTGTCTCAATTGAGTTTTTAGGATTTTTATTTGAATATGATGGGTCAATTCCTATTTCACCTATCCCATCAATAAGATCGTTATTTTCACTAAAAATATTTTCGAATTCATCTAGTTCAAGATTTGCAAACTCGGGGTGGATCCCTATAAAATTGTATATTATGTCACGATAATTTTTGAAAAGTGAAATCGCTTGTGATGAAGAAAAAACACTTGCTGATACAGAGCACGCCTTTATGCTAAGAGCCCTCATAGTTACCATAAGATGTTGCAAATAAGGTTCATATTCAGGGTCGCTTAGATGTATATGAGAATCGTAAAGGAAATACTTCACCAGGATTTCACTATTTTGAAACTGGGTGTAAAATGCTCTTGATGGATATTGTCAATTAGTTGTAACTAATTCGATCCTTCTTTTATCTTTTGTTACCCAACTCACTTTTATTAAACCAAGAATCTCGAGATCTAACAAGACTTTGTTTAAGTCTGATTCAGAAATTTGGACTCCATCTTTTTCAAGACTATTTACTAGCTCAACGTCGTTTATATTTCTAGAATCCCTAATTTTGTCAAGAATAATATTCTTAATGGGATATTTCAATCACGGACACCAAACACAGTACATAGCAATTCTCTGCGGTATTAAATTCATCTATAATACTTATAAATACCATACTACAATTGTCAATCTGAAATCTGTATCACATAACCAGCAAACTTAAAGTTCATTACTTAGAATAAATAGATGGATATTGTATTTATTGATACTCAATGAATATATCTAAGAGGTTGCCTCGAGCTGCAAGAAGAACGAGAAAGCCTTTTGGGAGAAAAATTAATTACCAAAAAAAGCCTAGAAAATTGAAATGTACGTATGTCAAATGCTTGTATGAATGGGAATATAGAGGAAATCGGAATTGGGCTGATTGTCCGAAATGTCATACTTGTATAAAAGTTGCTGTAGCAATAAGAAACTATGTCAGGGCCTACTAAATGGTTTAGAGAGGGGCAACATTCCGTTATGCTGGTTTAATCATACAAATAATGAATTATCACTAGTTGACATTATCAATTTCATTCTACATTCATCTTTATAATAGATTATAAGAAGAATTTTGGAATCATTATATCTTTTTGGAAACGTTTGTATATAGAAATTGAGCGAAGGTAAATCAACGAATTCTGCAAGGTCAAGAGATTTTAGATTTTCGTCGAATAGTTCAGATGTAACACGACTCTTCACTATAGTCACTTTAAGTATGTGCATGGATAATTTCTTATGGGTAGCTTTTAAAATTCTTATGTTGATTGTAAATCTATTTCACAATAGATCCTTTTTAGCTAACTCAACCATCAATCTTATTGGCAAAACGTGAATTTACTATTGACACGGGTTCGGAGCAAATTCTTACCGAGGGTCATGCGCACAAAAATGTAGCGGTAAAATATCTCATGAAACGGCGTAGATCTGTATTGATGACTAGAGATTCAGTGAAAGTGGAAAGATTATTCACCGATCTCCCTAATTTGATAAGCATTAAGGGTAAGCAGATCGATCACAAGTATAAGATCAATTGGCAAAGAGTAGGAACTAGTGAATTTGAAGGTTCCAGATTTGTTTTTACTCTAAACGAAATTATAGACTGAGATCAGACCCAAATTTGATAAGGCAGTTTATAATTGCTTACCATACAAAATTAAAATTGTTGTGAAATTGCTCTATCCTCCAGCAGATTCGGCACCAAAATTACCCCAAGTATTTTCTTGGTACATGTCTATAAGTTCATTTATAACCTCATTATAATCCAAATTCTTCTTCCTCTCATTCATTAATTCAAACATAATGGTGGAAAGTCTTTTGTAAGTAGTATCTTCCAAACTTATACTTTTCACGGCCTATGTGAAACAACAAATCAAATAAATAATTTGGCATAAAATTCTGAAATATCTGAAATCTTTAATCAGACTTGAATTTATTCGTCAGGCTATTAAAAATTACTACATGTAATAAATAATACAAGGTGAAACAATAATACGTTTTCCTAAAACTTAATTACTAAATAACCTAATATCATATAATGTATTTTGAGACTGCTTCAATTCCGCAGGCAGTAAGACAAGTGATAGGATCCAACACCTTGTTCTTCCATGCACTTAAGAATGGTATCGCCAATTATACTGCTCTTGCACATAAAATTAAAGCAGATGTTGAAGAATTAACAAAAACTTCGGTGAATATTAATACTTTGGTCGTAGCTATAAAAAGATTCGCAGATAACCTAGATAATTCTCAGCCTGAAATAAATTCATCGACATTTGACGATGTTAGAATGTCCTTAACTGGAAGCATATTAGATATAGGTTTCAGCCCTTTATCAAGTGACTTATTGAATGTTATAGACGAGTTGACGAATATGAAGACAGTCTACAATGTTTTCAGAACTAACGAGCAAATCAGATTATTTACAGAAGATGCCAGTGAAATTAGAAGTAGGATTCAATCTGCGAAAATATCTCAAGGACAAATAAAACAAGGCCTTTCAAAAATTACCATAAGGAGTTCGTCCTCCATGCATGACTTGCATGATTTTTTTCTGGTCGTATCCTCAATCTTGTATGATAATCAAATTCAATTATACAATGCGTTTTATTCACAAAACGAAATTGTTCTAATTTTAGCTGTGAGTGACGCAGCAAAGGCTTATGAAAGCATTAGAAGACTCTTAGATAGGAATAAGAAGCAACAAAATAGAAAATAAGTTGAAACGCTAGAAAACTGGGGTACCGCGTTTCAACGGTAGTATGGAACCGTAACTTTCTCTCCAGGCTTGCCCTCTCTTTGAGCTTTGATTTTTTTCACTCCTTCTTCAAAATGTCTCATCATTACGTGCGCCTCAGATACATGCTTAGCAGCTTCCTCTGGTGTTGGATATTTAGCCAAATATTCATGCAGTACTAATGACACAGCAGTGTTAGATACGGAACTGGTATCCGCTCCACTGAATCCCTCAGTAAGTTCTGCAATACGGGAAAGGTTCACATCAGACCCTAAGGGTTTGTCTTTGGAATGAATTTCCAATATCTTTTGTCTTGCTATCTTATCAGGCAAAGGTACAAATACTATCTTGTCAAACCTTCCAGGCCTCAATAAAGCTGGATCAATTATGTCAGCTCTGTTTGTAGCAGCTAAAACAACTACTCCTGACAGGGCTTGGATTCCATCGAGCTCGGTCAGTAACTGTGAGACAACTCTCTCAGTGACCATGCTATCACCTCCCATACCTCTAGTTGGAGCTATAGAATCTATCTCATCAAAAAATACCACACATGGTGCCGCTTGCCTAGCCCTTCTAAATATTTCCCGTATTCCCCGCTCTGACTCGCCAACCCACTTACTTAGCAGCTCTGGACCTCTGACACTGATGAAATTTGCCTCAGATTCAGTAGCTACTGCCTTTGCCAAAAGAGTCTTGCCAGTGCCAGACGGCCCATGCATTAAGAGGCCCTTCGGCATTGCATGACCAAGCTTTGTATACAATTCAGGATAACGCAAGGGCCATTCAACTGCTTCTTGCAATTCACGTTTGATATCGTCTAAGCCACCGATAAATGACCATGGAACGTCAGGCGATTCTAAATAAACTTCTCTCATTGCAGAGGGCATAACCTCCTTAACGGCATTTTCAAAATCATTCATTGTAACTATAAGTTTATTCAGTACTTCGGGAGAAAGCTTTTCGTCTTCTAGATTTAGTTCTGGCAATAGTCTTCTCAGGCATTTCATGGCGGCCTCCTTACACAAATATTCAAGATCAGCACCAACAAATCCATGAGTGACAGCCGCTATGCGATCTTGTTCCACATCTGAATCAAGTGGCATATTTCGTGTATGTATTTGTAGAATCTCCAGCCTGCCGCGTTTATCTGGTACTTTTATTTCAATTTCTCTGTCGAATCTGCCTGGTCTCCTTAATGCAGGATCTATGGCATTTGGTCTATTTGTGGCTGCAATGACTATAACTTTACCTCTAGCTTCAAGACCGTCCATGAGGGACAATAACTGAGATACAACTCTTCTTTCTACTTCTCCCGTAACTTCTTCCCTTTTTGGTGCGATTGAGTCAATTTCATCAATAAATATTATCGAAGGTGCTTTTTCCTTTGCCTCTTTGAAGATCTCTCTCAATCTTGCTTCAGATTCACCATAAAATTTGCTCATTATTTCTGGACCGGAAATACTGATAAAGTGAGCATTGCTTTCGTTTGCAACTGCCTTAGCAAGTAAGGTTTTACCTGTTCCTGGTGGACCGTACAGTAAAACTCCTTTTGGGGCCTCAATTCCGAGTTTTTCAAATATCTCTGGATGTCTTAACGGGAGCTCGAATCATTTCGCGGACTTTTTGAATCTCCTCTTTCAAGCCTCCTATATCCTCGTAAGTAACCTGAGGTACTCCCCGTAGGGTTTCTCCTTTTTCTGCTATATGGAATATGGTTTTTTGCGTTACCAAAACTGCATCGGAAGCTGGAGTAACGCCAATTACTTGGAATGTTAGTCGTCCACCAAAATAAGGAACCATTACATTGTCACCCTTAATTAACGGAACACTTTCTAATGCATCTGCCAAATATCTCTCATCAATCGGTGGTATTGCTTCAAGAGGTGCTACTATAACCTTTTCCGCAGGAACTGCTTTAATCTTTTTTACAATGACTGTATCTCCAATAGCCACACCTGCGTTATTTCTGACCAGTCCGTCAACTCTGACAATCCCCTTTCCTTCGTCTGACGGATACAAAGGTAGACATTTAGCGACAGTTCTTCTTTTCCCCCTTATTTCAATTACATCGCCTGTAGAAGCACTTAGAGAGTCCATGGAATCATAATCAATTCTTGCTACACCACGACCTACATCTCTAGTGTAAGCCTCAAGAACCTTCAGATTCAGAGTATTCTGACTCACGTTATCAATTACTGCTTTCCCTATCTTTATACCTTTGTTACAACGATTTCAGAAAAAATTAGAGGCCGGAATTTTAAACCTAGTTTTTTTTGGCGTGATTCTATATGCATTTTAACTATTAGACTAGTCCTGAACTACAGAAAGAAAAAATTATAACTTCATTTTCAATTTTGGATTACATATCAATGACACTATTTCGATCTTTTAAGCATAGCAACATCAAAAGCTTAAAATCACCATTCTCCTTCTAGTTAATCTGATATTTTTGGGTAAAAGAACGCTGGTAAGAAGAAGAGGTCACGGGGGTATGCAGTTTAGAGCCGTTAAGACGGGCAAGATATCTCCATCTAGGTATCCAAGCTACACTGATACAGACCATACTGGTTCAGTTGTAGATATTGTACATGAAAGAGGCAGAGACGCACCACTTGCAAAATTAAAATTTGATGATAATAAATTTAGTTACATACCTGCTCCACACGGAATTTCAGTTGGAAATCAGGTTCAAGTAGGCACCAATATTTCAGCAAAACCTCTTAACATTTTACCATTACGATTAATTCCTGATGGAACTCTTATCTGCAATGTAGAGAAAAACATAGGAGATGGAGGTAAGCTTATTAAAGCGGCTGGCTCATCCGCAATTGTATTTTCGCATACTACTCAAGGTGTTACGTTGAAGATGCCATCCGGTAAATTCCTGACAGTAAACCCTCGATGTAAAGCGATGATCGGAAGTATATCCGGGGCTGGCAGAAAGGACAAGCCGTTTCTAAAAGCAGGAACACGTGCCAAATACATGTTAGCTCACGGACGGCTATACCCTACAGTCAGAGGTATAGCACAGGCGGCAGTATATCATCCTCATGGAGGAGGCAGACATCAGCATGTCGGTAGGCAATCTTCAGTAGGTAGAACTACTCCTCCTGGGAGAAAGGTGGGTATAATCGCCCCAAGAAAAACAGGAAGAGGAAGAATCAAGCAAAGATGATTTTTTCAACCTGGATTTCAGATAGCACGATCCAAATCGATCTTGAGAACTAACTTAAATTACGTCATAAAATTAATGCAATCCAGTCTTGAAAATAATTCTTTATCGCGCTCTACCGCGTTAAAAAAATTACAAGAGCAGCAAGAGCATAATCCTTTCAAAATATTGATTGCGACCATATTGTCTGCAAGAAGTAGAGACGAAAATACAACTCGAGTGATTGAGAAGCTATTTTTTGAATACAAAAATATTGAAGATTTGGCCAATGCGAACCTAGAAAGATTAAAGGATATCATTCATAGCATAGGGTTTTACAACGTAAAAGCTAGCAGAATTAAGAGAGTAGCTCAAATTTTGATAGAAAAATTCGATGGTAGAGTTCCAAGCACTATCGAAGAGCTATTAGAGTTACCGGGTGTTGGCAGAAAAACCGCCAATTGCGTCCTCGTTTATGCCTTCAACAAGCCGGCTATTCCAGTGGATATTCATGTACATAGAATCTCCAATCGCTTGGGAATAGTCGTTACCAAAAAACCAGAGGAAACGGAAAAAGCTTTGGAAAAAATCGCAAAAGAAAAAGATTGGTTTAAAATAAACGAAACTTTTGTCAAATATGGACAAAACATATGCTTACCCATCAATCCTGCCTGCGGGATATGTTCACTCAGAAGAATATGTAAATATTATAAATATGTTAATCACTAACTATTCCCTTTTCTTTACAATTAGCAAAATAACAAGTGTCCCACCTATTCCGACTAACATTATCAAAGGCAGATAATACAAAGGAGAATCAGCAGGATTTCCAAATATCAGGCTAAATGATATTTCTCCACTGTAGGTAGTATTTGAATCGTTGGCTGAATCCTTCCCATAAATTGAAATTGATCCTATTGTAAAATCATTTATTGAAAGTTTATCAATAATAATTCGCTTGCCGTTTGTTATGGTCAATCCCTGATTATTAGCGTGACTTACAAATATTGGCTCTTCTCTTGACCATCCATCACTATCACGTTCGTACACCTTTATGTACCCCGATTCGTTGGTATTTACAGCAGCCCAGAACTTTTTTGTATTTTCGCTAAACATAACAAGTTCTATAAACTTCTCGCTTGGCGGGGGTTCCTTAAGTCGTATCACCGTTTTTGAATCATTTGAATTATAATACGATAGATTATTTTGAATCGTTAGTTGCCAATTTGTCTTGATGGGATTTGAGAAAGAATATTCCAACGGATGTCGCCTGTCAACATTAGATGCTTGAAAAGTATAAACAAATTCCTCGCTATTTTTAGTTTTGACAATATTTTTGGGAGATATTGCAGCCTGGGCTTTTACCTCGACAAAAATAAAGGCAAATAGAATTAAAGAAGAAAACATTACATATTTGACCAGTTTACTGGAGTTCAATTGGCTTTGGTTCTCCGCAGCAGCGTTTTTATTCCTCTCCTACGAAGGGGTTTTTTGAATTAAGTATAAGATTCGCTATTTCAGGTCGCATAAGGTGATTTGCAGGTTTTTTTCCAGTTTGAACCATTTTTCGGATCGCCGTACCGCTCAACTCGTCTCTAAATTCAACATCGTGTGGACAAATTTTTTCGTTGGCATATGATCCACACCTCTTACAATAATAGAAGGAAGGAAAAAAGATTGGTTCGATTCCAAGGTCTGGGTATTCGTCAAATATTTTATGGGCAGCATAAGGGGAATAATAGTTTCCGACTCCAGCATGGTCTCTACCTACTATGAAATGAGTGCAACCAAAGTTTTTTCGCATTATAGCGTGATGGATTGCTTCCCTTGGTCCGGCATATCTCATTTCTGTGTGCAGAGTTGCAAAAAGTATGCGTTCTAGAGCATAATAATTCTTTATCAAGGTATCATATGCTTCAATAATTAACGAATCAGTAAAATCCCCGGTTTTCTTTTTTCCTATAAGTGGGTTAATGAAAAGTCCGTCGTAAATATTGAGAGCAGCTTTCTGTAGCATTTCATGCGCAATGTGTGGGACATTTCGAGTCTGAAAACCCACAATAGTCTTCCAACCTCTCTTATTTATTTCCCCGCGTACATCAGATGGTGTCATCCTGAATTTCCTTATATTCTCGTGATTTTCTCTTGCATATACCTCAATCTTGCCACCTATCAAGGCCTCGTTCATCTGAGTAATTTTTTTAACACCCGGGTGGCTAGTATCAGTTGTGTTAAATATCATACTTGCAACGTCTAATTTTTTGTATCCGTACACTTCTTCCACATGCAACACACAAAATTTCGAGCCATTGGTCGACAAAATAATATCCTTTAAATCACTCATCTCCTTCGCGGTACTATAGTTGACATCCAAAATAATTGGAATCGTCCACGGAATTTGATTAGACAGTCTTCCCTCTCTTACCACACTATCAAAATCGGCTTTACATAGAAATCCTTCAATTGGACTGAAAATACCCTCTGATATATTCTCTATATCATTTCTAATTTCATCCTTAACTTCAAAAGTTTTGATATCGTCAGGAATTTTATTCAAAGATTTTCGGTCTACTAATTTGCCTCCGTGCGCCTGCACGGAAATTGCTCGTGAAGTCATTTTTTATCTCGTGCTTTCCCAGCTGTAACCCAGTGTAGCCCACATTCTTTAACAGTGGATTCCTCCCACCACCATCGTCCAGACCGTGGGTCATCATTTGGACCGACTGCCCTGGTACATGGTTCACATCCTATACTTGGATAACCCAAGTCATGCAATTTGTTATATGGTACTTCATTAGTCTTTATATATTCCCAAACTTGCTCGTTAGTCCAATCAGCCAGTGGATTCAGTTTTAAAATATCATTATTCGCAGTATCGATCTCAATTTTTTTAGTGTTGCTTCTAGAGACAGATTGTTCTCGACGCAATCCTGTTATCCAGCAATTAAGATCTAGCAGAGCCCTACCTAATGGCTCAACCTTTCTAACTTGACAACAATATTTTCTATTTTCTACATTCTTATACATCAAATTAGGGCCACTTTCTTTCAACATTGCTTCAACTTCATCTTTATTTGGGAATAGAAAAATAATTTCAATCTCATATCTTTCCTTAATTTTTTCAATTAGATCGTAGGTCTCTTGATTCAATCTACCAGTATCTAGGGTAAAAACCTTGGATTTTTTTCCCTTAATATTCACACATCATATCAATAATAACCACATCTTCGGCTCCAAAACTTGACGCTAATGCAATACTTGTATCGAAGGTATTCAGTGCCCACTTGACTATATCCTTTGTGGACATCAATTCCATTTGGGCAGAGATGGTTGTGAATTCTTTGGGATTCGACTTTAATGAGAGTATTTTATCAAGATTTGGTAACTCCATCTACTAATAAAGATAAGAAAATTACAATTATTAGTCTTTCGTCTTCTCTTCCACAACGTTGGCTCACATTTTTATGTAGATTATAGCAAAATTTACTTACCCAGATGAGAAATATATAAATGAAATTCAAGGAATGATGTCTTATTGAGCAGCGAATTTTGGCAAAGGATCATTGAATATCAGAATTTAGGACTTAATCCGGTTGGATGGATTTCTAATAATTCCAGCGAAATTGATTACTTTACGATGAATGAAAGTATCAAAGATACAAAGAAATCGAGCTCTTGGGTTGACCTTTCCTGGTATGATGCCTTTTTTTATTCAGGAAAAAATCCTGAATTTACGAGAAGGATATATGGTTTAGGCGGGAATGAGCCAAAAGAAATCATAAACAAACGAATTGTAGCATTGTTGAGAGTTGATTCTGAGAAGGTTAGTGATAGCTCCTCCTTGTCACAGGTGTTGAGCGATTTTTTTTCGAAGGATCATAACAAATTTCCGTTAAAAAAGTTAGCAATATCAACTACCTCGTCAAATAAAGAATCGCAATTTGGTTTGATTGATCACATAGACGTACATAGGGGAGATAAAATTGGCTATACAGCTGTAAATACTTCATCAGCAAGAATCCTGGATCCTTTACAAAAACCTGATTCTGAAGTAAATGTCGAGATTGCATTCACATTAGCCCTAGAGAACTTACTACTACTGGGTTGTACCACTGGGTTTAAGATTATTCCAATTTATGATGCACCAGATGATGAACTTCTTGATCGAATACGAATCAATAACGATACATTTTCATCAAAATACAATATTGCGATAGATGACTACAGCTCGCTTAAACTTGGAAGTCTTTTTTACGGTGCTACAACGTACGCTCATTCAACAAATGAGTTGCCGGTAAAATATGATTTGATCGAGCCAGGAATGGCTGTTATCCTGTCCGACCATTTTGGCTCGCTTACCCCACTGAGTATTAATGTATTGAAGCAAATTGATTCGAATGTAGTTTTGAACATGGAATTTGCAGACGAGGCCGTGAAAGGTGAAATAATTAAATCATTAAGTCAACCCAGGTTTTCACTCGGAAAAATTATTTCAAAATACTGTCCTGAATTTGGCAATTCTTTTGATACAGGATCACATATAATTTCGGTTTTTCCAGTTACTACTGATGGAGTCATTGCATTATTGAATTTGTCTGAAGTATCGCAAGTACAAATGGTAATAGATGAGATCCCTATGAAGCACGAAGATATGGCAATATTTGCAACAAACGAGTATTTAGTCTCAAATGCAACGGCGTCTACTAATGGCTGTCACTTGATTGTATCAAGCGATAGTGTAGCTGAATTAATACTCGAGGATCTCAGGAAGCATAATTTTAGGCCTACAAAAATAGGACGCATAACTGCAAAGGGTACTCCTGGTGTAAGGATCGGCAGAAATATATCAAAATATGTCGCGGCAAAGCATATAATCAATAAATTTGATATCAGTAATAACTAAAGTCGTATATAATTCGTGTTTATTAGTCTCAATTTAACAGTATTTTGGACTAATTTTAGTGCTGGGGGAAGAAGCAACGACAAGGGAAAATTAAAGGAAATTAGCTAAAGCAGCGCGAAGAATTCTCAATCCCATGGGAGATTGAAGAAGCCACCAAAGGCCTAACTAAAGGTTTTAAAAAAAGGATTTTGAGACTCAGAAATCGATAATGCGCTAATTATTGCTAGATTCATCATAGCAACGAAGATCGAAATCAATTTGTCAGATCACTATCGAAGAAATTTGATAACTAATCTAACTAGTTTATCCAAGTTTTATATTAACAAACCATTTTCGGAAATGACTCGTGATGATCTGCAGGATTATTTGAACAGTTTTAGAAAGCCTGAACCCATTGATCCTTTGCATAAATGGGTTGGCACTTACAACAGTTATCTAATAAAGATGTGCAAATTCTTCGAATGGCTGTATTATCCTGATTTAGCTGCAAAAGAGAGAAACAAAAAAACCTGCTGTAATAGATAATTTTACACAACTGAAAAGAAAGGAAAAATCAATCTATAAACCAACTGATTTATGGACTCAAGACGATGATAACTATTCTTAAAATATTGTCCTTCTGTAAGGGAGAGATGTTATCATACAATTTCAAGAGATACCGGATGTAGACCACATGAAATACTGGGATTAAGAGTTAGAGATGTTGTGTTCAAAATGGCCGGAGATCGACAATATGCTGAAGTGTTAGTAAATGGGAAGACTAGTTCCAGATTGTACCTTTGATTAATTCAATACCATATGCGAAGGATTGGATTGACGTTCGCCCTCAGAGAACTAATCCAAACGCATATCTTATTTTTGGAAAGGGTAAGAGTTACGGTAACGGACTGACTAACAAAGGAATACATAGAATATATGCCGACTACAATAAGGCATTTTTTCCCAAGTTATTATTAGATCCCTCTGTATCACCTGAAGATAAAGTCAAGATCAAGGAATTATAAAGAAACCATGGAATCCCTATATTACAAGTCACACCGCTTTAACAGAGAAATCACAATTACTGAAGAAACATACTTTAAGACAATATGCAGGTTGGTCTATGGGATCTAACATGCATTTAAAATACATACATTACTTTGGAAATGAATCAAATGAATCCATCTTAGAAGCATATGGGCTGAAACCTAAATTTGAAGAGATTGATAAGATGAAACCAAGGCAATGTCCTAACTGTAACGAATTAAACAAAATAGATTCAAAGTTTTGTGCCAAGTGCAGGATGGTATTATCATATGATTCCTATATGGAAACTGTTAACAAGAACCAGATTGATGAACAGAAGATGTCAAGGATTGATGATTTAGTTAGCAGGATTGAGCAACTAGAAAAGAAGTTGTAAATTATTATATTCCTAAGATAATAATAATAATAATATTTATCTAATAACTTAAGTACTGCATTCTTCTAATCGTTGGATTAATCTTGTAGCCCTGTACCTGTACTGTACTGTACCTGTACCTGTACTGTATCCTGTACTGTACTGTACCTACTACTGTACTGTGCTAAACTCACGTAGGTCGACTAATGTTTAATTTTTGGATAATGTCTTCATGGGTTAAACCTAATTCTAAATTCTGTTCGAGCATCTTACGAATTAAATTGGTTTCTGCTGCCACTAGAATTCTTGATTTATTAGCCACAGTCTTTCTTATTATCAATTATTATCGATTATCAAAATAAATTAATTTTGCGTTTACGTCTATCTTCATTAAACTGTCTTACAATCTCTTTTCTTTGCTCATCAGTTAACTTTATGGGTTCATTGGTAAATTCGTCATGTGGAAAAGGTATAACACTATAATGATCTTGAGATCTTGTACTTGCTCCAAAGTGTATTTAATATTACGACATTTCGGACATTTGTAATAATTATTCTGTATCAAAGAAGATTATCCTTCTTAAGTTAGTTAATTACCAATTAAACTATCAATCAATCAATCAATCAATCAATCAAAATAACAAATTATAATGTCGTAAAGTCCCTGTGCTCATCAATAACTAATGTCTTATTTAATATAGATATTTTAACCAGGATAATTTAATTTCAGCAATGTTAACAAGATGCATATTTTGCGATATCGTCAGTGGAAAAGCTGATGGACTGATTATCACCGAGAATGAACATGCACTGGCAGTTCTTGATGCCTTCCCTCTAGTATCTGGTCATACCCTCATTTTGAGCAAAAAACATTGTGAGAAAGTACAGGATTTGAATCAAAATGAATTGGTCTCACTTGTCAATTTATTGTCCAAAGTCACAAGCGCAGTTGAAAATGGGGCTCAGGCTAATAGTACTTTAATTGCTATTCACAATGGAAAAGAAGCAGGTCAAGAAATACCTCATTTACATATTCATGTTGTTCCACGGAAGATGGGCGACGGTGGAGGTCCCATTCACTCGTGCTTTCGTAGCGGTAGCACTGACAGAAATTTAAATGAAATTTTTCAGAAAATTAAAGACAGTTTATTTTAGTCTTTCTTGGCAATTAGTTTCCAGCTCAGTAACGATTGCTGGTATTTGTGCAAGATTATGTACTGTGAAATTTGGAATTTCGAGGTCGTTTATAGGTTGTTGTAACTCAAAGAGAGAGTCTGTTACTCTAATTGTCTTCATTCCCAAGCTATTAGCCGGAAAAATGTCCAAATCTAATCGATCTCCCACCATGATACACTCAGATGGAATTTTGTTTGCCCGATCGATGGCATATCTGAAGAAGTTCAAATTGCTCTTTTTTAATTTTACGTCTGACGAATAAATTGCAACTTCAAAGTATCGTTCAAGATGATTACTCTCCAAAATATTTATTCCGCCTCTTTCCTGATTTGAAATAATACCTAATTTATTATTATTTTCTGAAAGTTTGGTTAGAGTATAAATTGTGTCATCATATAACTTCAGAAAGTGGTTCTTTCCAAATAAGATTTCCTTTTCCAATTTTCTAAGTATAAATGGTCCATAGTTTTCTGGAGTTATTAGTTTACACATTTCTAATATCAATTCGTTTAACCCTCCATTTCCAAGGAGTCTATTTTTAATAACGTTATGTTTTATAGCTTGTAAATTTCTTACGTCAATTTTAGTACCATATCCGGCCAATACATCGATCATTATTTTATCAAAATATGAGAAAAAATTCTGCTCATTAACTAAAGTTTGTCCCACATCGAAAAAAATGAAATATTTGTTCAAGATGAATTCAAATTCTCAAGTTAAACTCAATATTGATTTTCAAGCATTGAATTTGTTATCGTCAATCCTATTATTTCGAACAGAGTTAGCAATAGCATATGAGTTACGAAGACTAATAAAAGTAAAGGCAAACACCAAAACGCCATTGGAGAGATGAATGGCCACGATTATTGGATCTAACTTGGTAGTCACGACAAACATACCAAGTACAATTTGGATTACAATAAAAAGTAGAGCAAGGGACATGCTTCTTGTCAAAACCTGTGACTTTCGAGAAAAAAAAGTCGCAAGAGCAAGAAATATGGCGGTAAACATGCCAATAACTCGATGAACATACTCGAAAATATGATCGTCTGATGGCAACGAAAAATTGTTGGGACAAAGCGGCCAATTAGGGCACGAAAGTCCAAGATGTGATGATGTGACGAACACGCCTAGTAGCATAGTACTGTAAACTAGTGCTAGGGAAACAAATATCATCGTGAAAGCTATCACTATATTGTCACTATCCGATTTGGGCAAATTAGCAATTGTTTAAAGAATTCAGCCAATGCTATTTTTGATTACTATAATAAATCTTCATCTATGGGCTCGATATTTTCGACGTATTTGATACAGTTACAACCAAGGATTAGACATCTTCCTATAGATAATAAAGAATCAGTATTAAGCCCGTCATTTTTGAGATCATGTGCCATGTGGATATGATGACAGTTCGCGCAATTCATGGCTTTAAATCGGTTATTTCGCCTATTTTAGTTAACCTAGTATTTTACGCGAAAAGTGACAAGTTCTTATTCTTTGTAACTTGCACTTTCATGCAGAATTTCTTAAAACACAAGCATCATTTTAATTAAGTACATTACTAGTCATATCAGGTGTGCAGACGTTATGACTTATCTACACTTTGAAATTTATATTTCCATTCAAGAATCGTCATGTATTTCTTAACCGCAAAAACGATGATATCAATTTATGTCTAATACATTAATCACGTAAATAACATAATGCAATTGGCAATATAAGATTCTTTTACGTTCCGAATGAGTTTTTAAGATTAGTGGTAGAAATAGTCAGTAAAGAAAAGAAAATACAAGAAATGACTGGTTTTGACCCAATGCTCTGCAGCAAGCCGAATTGAAGAGATGTAACTTACAAGTTAATTTAAAAATTTTCAATTTACAGATTTTATTCACCAACGGCATGTCTTCCGATGGGCCATTTAGGAGATATTTTTTGTCTCTTAACAGTTTATTAAATTATTACCAGGTTTTATTGCTCAGACAATTGTATAATAACTAATATTCCAAATTACTTGATCTCTATTTAAAATGGATTTAGCTAAAAATATTAATACATACATTCCAAAACGTGATTGTAATACATTTTGAAAATGAGTGAGTTTATATCTACCCTTCCAAAAGACATCATTGCGGGGAATAACGTACAATTACCTGATAATACGATTAGAAGGATTTTTAATTTGGTTAATCTTGGCGGGAATGATGTATTTTATGATTTGGGGTGCGGTGAAGGCAACGCAGTGTATATTGCTGCCAAAGAATACAATGTAAAAAAGGCAATTGGAATAGAATCGAAGAAAAGATTAATAGATAAAGCCAACAAAAAAATCAAAGGGATAAATAACGCATTAATTGTTCATCAAGATGTAAGGAACACATCCCTTGCAAAAGGAACAGTATACTTATTTTGGTTTTACGAAACTGCAATAGTCAAAAAAATGGTAAAGAGGTTTAGAGAAGAGGTTCGACCAGGAGCACGCATCGTTTCGGTCTGGTCTCCTCCAGATCTTATAAAACCAGATAAAACAGATTTTCCATTTTTTGTTTCAACTTTGCCGTTCAAATACGCAAAAAATGTGGAGGATCAAATATATTCGATGTACGGGCAAAAATGCATTGATTATACTGCCTCGTGGATGTTGGCGGAACGCTACATTGAAAGTCTACAGGCCGGGCCTTCACAATATAAGCGATTTCTAAACATTCTCTTCAGCATGATAATTTGGATCAACGCATGGAATATGAAAGTTACCTGTGAGGATCAAATTCCGCCTCCGGTCGAATCTTACTTAGGAATATTACGGACCTTTTTTGACATAGAACTTTCCGACATGTTCATTAGAAAGTAGACTAGTATCGATTTTGTATCCGTGTCATCCACAATTAATAGGTATTTGTTTAACTACGCACCAAACCAGCCCAAATATCTGAAATATAATATCATACTCAAAGCAGGAACGATGGCAACAATACCAAGGATTATAAAAGAAGTGAATGGACCAAAGAAAGTTGCAGGACCAGTTTGAATTCCTCCGGGCAAATTTATATTCATACCGTAATACGCTCCTATAATAGTCGCAGGTATGGATAGAGTAAATAGAATAGTAAGAATCGCCAATATTTTGTTTGACTTTTCCGTACTTAACATGAAATCTGTGTCCTTGAATATTTCTATAGTTTCCTTTGATTCTTCGAGAGCTTCTATTACCTTGTCTATATGATCCTTAACATCATCAAAGTAAAGACTTAAATCCTCTCCTGAAAATTTTTGAATGTCTTTATTAAGATCTAACATTAACCTTCGTAAAGGGATTACCACCCTCCTAAGCGTAGTAATTTCTCTCCTTAGCGATGAAATTTCTCGCGCAATTGCAACCTTTTCATCAAACACAATGTCTTCTATGTCATCTAGATTTCCCTCTAATTTCATTAATATATGAAGCAAATCATCAACAAGTAAGTCAATTATACTGTGAAAAAGATACCCTGATGAAGTGCCCATAAAAGATTCTCGCTGTCCCTCGTTATTTTTACAGAG
This sequence comes from uncultured Nitrososphaerales archaeon, assembly GCA_963703885.1. Lineage (GTDB taxonomy): Archaea > Thermoproteota > Nitrososphaeria > Nitrososphaerales > Nitrososphaeraceae > TA-21. The sequence goes on along the minus strand of CAVPGE010000028.1, from coordinate 64,508 downwards.
ACCAAACATTTCGATTAATGGTTTCAATTCACCCTGTTGTACAGTTACGAGATAATTAAAGCCGATGAAAATTGCTAGTTGTGTGGACCTAGGAACACTCTTTTCCTTATCGACAGTAGGGAAATGCAGGATAATGAAAATATGATCATTGTATTTGTCTATCTTTGGTATCTGTATTTTCGATAAGCAGTCCTCAAGGTTTAATTCATGAAACGAAAATCTTTCTTGTAGAATATTCATCTTTTCTCTGGTTGGTTTTTTAATATCAATCCACACTAGACCATTATTGGTTATGGAATCCAATGTAACTGGTGATACATTTTTAGTCATCGAATTTCATTTTCGTTTTCCTTAATCACTAAAGGCATTGTGATAGTGTATATTAAGATTATCATGATTCATGCGATGGTCGTGGTTCCAAATGGTATTTCTCATGATTCTCTCATAGAGTGTACTCAAATAATTATTGCCAGTTCGAAAATAATTTAGTTTACAAACCTACAAAATATGTATAATTGGTGAAGATTACGGAGTATAATGGGAACGATAGAATCTACATTTTATAAGTAATTAATTTATTGACCAGTGGTATTATTTAGATATTTATCTTAAATCATTCGTTAATCATTTCAATCAAATTATTTACCATAAACAAACTAATCTGAGTTTGAAATTGTTTTTATATATTTATTGAATCGTTCTATTTTGGATCTCATAATTTTTTATGACGTAGTCCAAGTTATCACAGTAGGATTCATAGCCTTTGTACAGCCCAGGACTACTCCATTTTACTAAATCGTCTTTTGCAGCCTCAATTTGTTTCTCAAAACGATCCGGAGAAACCTTAAACATAGAAAATAAAGAATCCAGTAAACTAATGGTCTCAGCACCTATCCTGTTATCATTTAAGCAACAAGTATTCAACGGATATTAAAGGGAATTTTACGATCAAATCTTCATGAGTATTCAGACCTTTAATTGCACTTGGATCATTGACATCTAATATGTGCTTAACTTCATCTGAATAGTAACTGACCATTATAGAGATAATATCCTCAATTTTTTTAGTAATTTTAGAACTCTTGTTTTTGCCAGTATTTTGGCCACATTTGTAAAAAATTAATTTATTAAAATAATCAAATGAAAATTCTTCAACGGTTATTGCGCCAAATGTTGGTCTGTTTTTATAGTTAGAGACGCTACAATAGATTTAACTGCGGTTCTCTCTGCACTTGTCAATTTTGGCATTTAAGGATGCTTCTATGTTCTACTTTTAGGAAGATAAACAGTAGGTTATTTTAAAAAATCTTATTTTTTAGTGTAGGGACTCATTCTCTGGAACTAAATTATTCGTGTCCCTGTAGATAAAAAAAAGGAATGGATACAACATTCATCGCTTTTGTGCAAGAACTACTACTGTCATAATTTGCAATGAAAACAACTGCAGTAATTCCTAGGAATTTTGTATCCATTACTACACTACAGAAATATGATCCATATTAAAGTTATTGTCCAAGATTGTGTATTTATAAACAAAGGCATTATTCAGTATTTTGTTCTATTGTAGGCTTGAATATTGGTAGTCCCTGTCTAGATTTGATGCTCTAAACATTCACTGGAGTATGGTTCCACCTTTTGAGCACCTTGTACTGAATAGATCATATAATACTCTGAAATTCCTACAACACCTGCTAATGAATACAAATACTGTCAAAATCGCTAAATCTTGCTTTTACATGCAATAAAAGTTGATTTTTTAAAGAGTAGAGAAGTAATTTTTACAGGACTAAATTATTTTAGTGTTCCATATAGTGATAAAAAAATAAAAGAAGGAAAATTAGCAGGGGTTACCGTTAATTTTACAGGTGTAGTTACTCCGTTTTGTGTTATTTTAGCGAAACTGAAGTTGATTACTTCCACCAGGAGGAAATTGGGACGACTGTTGGATGATATGACATTAGATAAGGCACTTACTGCTTGGGTTGTCATTATTGTTGCTGTTGCTACTGCAATGAAAACAACTGCAACTATACTTAGGAATCTTGTATTCATCACAAATTACTGAATTATGTTACATATTAAAATTACTAATCAAGACTAATGAATAATCAGCAATAAAATTATCATTCAAAAGTGCTAGAAACAATAAAACTAAGCGAACAATGACCGTTAAGGACTTAAAATTACTAAATTAAAAAAAGAAAGAGGGTTTCTGTTCTTCTGGTTTAATTAGTATGTACGGTCTCACAACTATTATCTGCAGTGTCTCCATCTACCTTGTTTATCCACACTTTATCTTTTCCTGGACCGCAATGCAATTCATCTTTGAATCCATCAGGATCTGTGGCCCCACTTACCTCGGCTTGATAGATTACGTCATTTCCAGAAGCACCTTCAATCGTATCAGCGCCACCACTCCCAACTATTAAATCGTCACCAGAAGTTCCAGTGATATTGTCATTACCAACCAATTCGATCATATCGTCATTTCCAGAACCACCTCCAATAGTATTATCATGTCTATCGCCAAATATTAGGTCATTATCTGAGAATGTATCCACATGGTCTTTAACAGGTGTCCTATTTACATGGTCTTCACTTGCGGTACCTTTCTTATTATCTGAATCGTTCGTTCCGAAGCATACTTTGAAGTTGTAAACCGGAGGTGCATTAGGACATGAGATGTTATCAGCCCATGCCCGATTTGTAGTAGTTAAGGCAGTTACAAAAATTACCGCTAATGTTACTGTTATTGTAAAGTTTATAGTTAGTGTTTGTTTATTCAATATTTATTGAGCAATGTACAAAATATTATACGTTTTAGAAGATTATCTGCTACTAAATCAGGTAAAAAGATGATTTATTAAATTGAGAGTAACAATATATAGTAACAAATGATCTTTAAGGATTTAAAATTACAGTTATCAAAGTTACAAACTAGTGATAATAAATAGATATCTTAGTGCATAAGTCCTTTTGGTATTGGGATAAGGATGAACATAAACAAGAAACATTTAAGAACAAATGGCTATTGCTGCGTTAATCACATTGTAGGATTACCTTAATAGATTGCATTTAATGAAAATCCCAATTATGAATGAGTAGAAATGTATCACCACATGCTAATAAAATAATACCAGTTAACTTTGCAAGTGAGCACAAGAAGATGATTTCACATTTGGCAATGTTATTCAATGAGGAGCATATGGCAATACCTGAGAAAATTGAAAAGTTAATCTTATCTTTAAAGACTGCTGTCGTCAATGAGTATTCATTGGATAAGGAAGCGACTTCCTACGATGACCTTTTAGACGCACTTAGGCTTAGTCTGAAATGCTATAGCATCAACTAATTTAGTTAGTTTGATAATTATGTAGGCAGACTATTCAAATAACCTATAACTATGTAATTCCCAACTATCATCAATTAATTTTGAACTTCTGCATTTGGATGTTTATTTTTTCTATGTTTCAACTTTAGGTATCTCTTCTTACCCTTACCCATATCATCTAAACCCAATATTTTCCCTTTCTTAAAATCAAATGGGTTATTCCTGTATCTTATATATGCCAAGTATCTGGAGAGTAAGTTGCTCTAAATGCTTTTAAAATAATTTCTGGGCTATAGATTCACTTAATTTAGGAGACACTTAATCAAGCAAGGTGAAATTAAAATAGTGCGCCATCATGTTTTTAGCAATGACTAAATTGGTTATAGGAAAAATATCAGACTATGAAGAGGGAAAGCTGATCCATGTTACTGCTGGTGGTAAGGAGATTGTAACCACGAAAATTGGAGATAGATATTATGCTATGAATAATATTTGCAACCATGCTGGCGCCGAGCTTCACGAAGGGAAACTGGAAGGAAATAATCTTATATGTCCCTGGCATGGCGCAAAGTGGGATGTCACTAATGGTAATTTAGCCTGGTTTCCACAAAAGCTGAAACCAGAGGAGACTTACAACGTGATAGTGGAGAAGGATACGGTATTACTTGAATTATAGAATGATCAACTACCAACGAAATAAGAGCAAAATCGATTTAGGAAGTTGGATAACTTTCCATCTATTTATATATGGGAATTTGACTTGACTGATGTAAGTTTTGGAAGAACACGATTTTCTTTTGGAGATCTGTATTGCAGTTTTAGGTACGGATAAAAATATCAGATTTGCAGGCATTATGGACAATGAAGGTAAATTGTTGGTTGCAAAATATCGTAAAAATATCCAGAAACCGCTGATCGCTTCAAGCTCCACAAAGGATATGTCTTCCAGCTCATTTTATGCTGGCCATCTGACAGTATCAATCAAAAAGCAATTTGAATCGCATTTGGGAGAGCTACATTTTCAGCTGACCGAATTTGAGCGAGTTAGGTTGTTGACAATTCCAATCACATCTAGAAAAGATCGTTATCTTTGTGTTTCAATGGATAATTCTCCCAATTATGAAAATATTATTTCAAAAATATTAGAAAATTTATAAAAAAGATCTTCGCATATTGATAATTCATGACGCACTGATAATAAATATGACTTTTCATAACTCAGTGTTATGAAACTTGACTTGCCCAGATTCACTGAAAGGTTTGGGAGTATCAGAATACACGGAGTACAGCGTGTTTATGAATTAGATTCTGGGTATGATGGAGCATCTCATAAATCCGAAATCATACGAACAGTTGATAATAAAACCATTGCACAAATCGAGTCCAAAATGGCTATTGTAATTCCTATTCGGGGGGAGCGTCTAAAGCTTCTAGAGGGTGTTTTGAGTGGGATACCCCATAACTGTTTGATTATCATTGTATCCAACAGCCCAAGACAACCCGTTGATAGGTTCAAGCTCGAGAAAGAGGTTTTGGAACAATTTAACACGTTTACCGAAAAAAAATCTCTCATAATTCATCAAAAAGACAAGGCACTTGGAACGGCACTCAAAGATGTCGGATACTCTGAGTTACTTGATGAAGATGATACTGTTCGCGGAGGAAAAGCAGAAGGTATGATAATTGGAATGCTCCTGGCAAAATTGTCTGGCAAAGAATATGTAGGATTCATAGATGCAGACAATTACGTTCCTGGTGCGGTGAACGAATATGTAAAAATATTTGCTTCTGGTATAGCGATGTCATCTACTCCATATTCGATGGTAAGAATATCTTGGATATACAAGCCAAAGGTTTCTGACAGTGTGGTGCATTTTTCAAAGCTGGGCCGAGTCTCGGAGATAACTAATTATTTCTTAAATTCTCTAATATCCTATTATACAGGGTTTGAGACAGAAGTAATACGCACTGCAAATTCAGGGGAACATTGTATGTCCATGAAGTTAGCAGAGCTTTTAACATACTCGTCTGGTTTTTCGGTTGAACCATACGAAATAGTCAATCTTCTAGAATTGTTTGGCGGCATCATGCCGATGCCATCAGACTACGAAGAGGCAATAGAAAAGGGAATAGAGGTAATGCAGATTGAAACTCGAAATCCTCATTTTCACGAGGAGAAGGGCGGTGAGCATATTGATGAGATGCTCCTAGCAGTTATGGGATGTATATATCATGGTACCATGTGTGACCCGAAAACCAGAGACAGGATAAAATCGGAGCTATTAAAGAGAGAGATTCTGAAAAACGAAGATGAACCGCCACTTCAACAAAAAATTCAATCATTTAAGAATATTGATATCGCTCAATTTGGCAAATTACTCGAAAAGTCAGGTAGTTTTTCACGCTTAGAGTAAAAACTAAAAGATCCCACCAATGATTCTTGATTTGTACAACGGTTACTACCCATGCCTCATTGCTATCGCAATTTACAAGTCTGCCCTTTGGTGATTGTCTTAATCATAAAGTACGGAGTTAAAATCAGAATAGGTATGCTAATGGCTATGAATATAGATTGGAAAGGAGATAATACGGAAATAGCTGTTCCAGCACTGAAGCCAAGGAAGGCAGAAAAAATACTCCCAGCACATGTGGGACAGCCTACAAAAAGACCGGTGAATGCACCTACGGTCGACATTGTGGAGATCTTTCGTTGTGATTTTGAAACTAGTACTTTAAGTGCATATATATTTAATGTGGCATTAATCCCGACCAGTACGGAGACTATTATGGCCAATATTACGTTTATAGGTATTATCAAAATGGAAAATTCTGGATTTAATTGTATTGTTACCATGGGAACATAACCTGGAAAATTGCAACAAACGGTTAAAGTTAGAGATGGGAAATGGTCATCCATATTGGTTACATTTGGATGGTACATAATAATTTGCGATATGAAACTGAAGAAAATACCATATGATAAAGATGCGATGATGAATATTTTTTGATAGTAAGAATTTTCAAAAATTTTGGCAATTAATTTGAGAATGCTTTCTGGTGTCTCACTCATTGACTCAGAATGGATAATTAGATATGCACCATATCCGGCAAATCCCAATGACAGGAAGGTCAAGATAAGGACTGCCTGAGCCAAAGGATAGAGACGTGAAATAACGTTAGTTGACTCATTTGGCGAAGTGTTTAGTGAATAAAAGAGAAAAGTCAAAATTATCGAAAATATCGCGATACTAACAATCCTAATACCACTCCTTCGTACCGCCAGATATTCACTTGGCAACGATTTTGTATATTAGAGAGACAAATTTATTTATTGATATTCAAAATCTATTTCAAGAATTACGTTTATCAACTATGAATGAACCTTCCTTAAAGTCTAAATCTAGGAAGGGTTCATAGATATCATGCCGGAAGGAGATTCGCAAGATGAATTTATTCCTGTGGATATAAGTTATGTAGGATTTATAGATCAATTCGGTTTGGAGGGTATGGTTGTATTAAAGAATTTGCAGGGAGATGAATTTCCAATTAGAGCCTTCTCCGGCGAAGTTGCCAAGCACATTTCGAGATTCAGGGATGGGGATAAGACAACGATTCCAACAATATACAATTTAATCGAAGAAATATCAGTATTGCAAGATTTGCTGCTCATTGAAGTAAGAATTTACCGTACCGGTTCTGTATTAAGATCGAATCTATATTTCAAAACCAGAAAAGACGTCATAACCTTGACGAATTATAGGGCTTCTGATTCAATAGCACTTGCAGCATTTTTCGACGTCCCAATTAAAATACGGCGAGAATTATTTGAAGAGACGATAGAACGTTAACTCATGTTACCACAATTTCAAGTGAATTTTTGGAGATTGATTTATTTAGCTCCATTGCAATTCTCCTTCCCACACCAAGCGTGTGTCCATATGAATACTTTGTATAAGGGCTAGTAGTAGCCATTATCGGATTTCCGGGTACTCTAAGAGACACATCATACACGATGATATCAAAATCAGTTGTAACCACACTCTGTAATGAAAATGGACCTATAATCCCAGGTGGATATTCGTTTCTTACGGCAGCTGTAAATTTGTCTCCTATCTCAAAAACCCGCTCAAGCATAGATTCACGAATGCTCGCAGGAGTATGACCAATTTCAATATGTTTAACTTCTGTTTCAAATTCCATCTGTTGCCTTGCTGGCATCGAATTCAAGTCATTTAGATTTGTTTGTAGTCTGCGTTCAATACCGAGAAATTCTGTTTCATTATTAATAGGAGAGAAAAAGAAATTGAAGTTAAAATAAGTTCCAATTATATATTCTTCTATAATAGCACTCCTGAGCTCGACCTCATTTATTATCCCCTGTTTTACCTTCAAAGCGGATTTCTCAAAATAATCATTTTTTGAAGTCACCATAAAGAAAGCTCTTTCTAGTTTTCTTTCTGCTTCCTGAACTTTCACCATGGCAAGCCCCTCAATTAATGAAGGATCTTTGTATATTGTTGGATGGCGGATTCCTGCCTTTTCTAACAAATAATACTGGTTTTTCTCCACATTCCTTTCTTCCGCCCTAAGGAGAAATCTATTTCCAAATAAGGGCACAGATAATTTGTTCTCAACCACATCATATCCCAAGTATGCCGTTAATGCTCGATGAGGAATAATAATGGCATTTTGGTTACGAAGCTTTTCTAAGTTTTCGTTAAATGATAAGTCAGAAAATTTGTCTAAAAGAATTATTTCGTCCGAAAGGCGTTTAAATCTTAAATATGGTAACTCTCTTCCCTTTTGACAAATACAGATTGTCCTCAGATTTTCGTCCTTGGCTCCATCCATAATTTCTAAGGCGGAGTGACTCCCCAATACAGCGACCGTGATATTCTTTAGATCATATTTGTTAATTATGGTCGAAATTTCTTTACCTATCATAGTCATGCTGGGACGGTTTATTTCATTATAAATCTCTTGCTACATTACAAAATAGGTTTCAAATTTTTCGACAATAAATTTCGTTACGATTATTTAGTTGAGGTCACTTATTTTTCCTTGTCCTTATTTACCGCATCCTTATTTACCGCATAATCTATAGCTTTTCTCAGATCGTCGTCATTCTTGTTTGTATAGTCAATTCCTAGTGTTTCTGCTATCTCTTCTAGTTTTTCTCTGCCAACTTTATCATTGTTTTTAAGTATTTGTAATTCTCTTTTTGCCTCAATTCTAGCTTTTTCGTATTCTGCAGTAGCTTTACCAAATGACTTGGCCAGTTCTGGAATCTTTTTTATGCCGAAGAAAAGGACAACGATGATAACTGCTATAATGACCCACTCAAATCCCCCCGGTATTTGCATGATTAGATGAATTGGAGACAATGTCGAATATTCCGTAGAATCAGAATTTAAGCGTTGATGTAATTTATTGGGATCAAATAGAATTTTCTTATATTAGTGGAGATGAGACGTCTTCAATTATAGGGATTCCTTTTGTACGCTGATAATATTATCTTATAGAATTTAAGCTCATTCATATTAGTGATCTCGTTTGGTAAAATACTTGAAGCTGTATACCATAAATACGGAATAGTCGAATGACGAATTAAATCACAAATGGGAATTGAAGATGTCTTACAACCAATGGAAACTGTGAAGTTTAGGACTAGAACCAGACTTTCGTGCTCAAAGAAATTTTATAGTGTCTTTGTGACAACCAACCGCATTATTTTGTATGCCAATAAAGGACGGTTTCTAAAATCCCGTGACATCATTAGTGAGAGAATAGAATCAATACACAGCGTAGAATATCGTGAAAAGGGGTTTATTTTCAAAAAATCAAAAATAATATTGCAGGGAGGGATATCACTGGAAATAAATGGTTTTACAGACGACGTAAAGCCATTGTTTGAGTTTATGCAAAATGTTATTAGTAATGCTCCGAGAAGTGATCGTCAGATGTCAAAAGCATTTTGATAGCCATGCAATAGAATGTTACAGGGCTAGTCAAGATGTTCATTTTATTCTGAGCTGAATGATTCAACAGAGTGAAATCATAACGCAGAATCTTTGATATAATATAATATGATATTTCTTGCTTCAATATCTCAAAGAGTTAAAATAATGATTGTGCTAAATTATACTAGGCTTGAGCAAAAATCCAGATGTAATGAATCTGTCCCGTCCATTGTGGATAGCTGGAATAATAATAATTACATTTGGAAGCGTATGTTTAGTTCTGGCTAACACGGTCGGACTTAAAGAGGAAGGCTGAGGGTTTTTTCATAATTGGATGGCGCTTCATCATAGGAGGAATAATCTCTATAGCTCTTGGTCTAATTTGGAAGTATAGAGACTATATCATTTTGTTTCTAAGAAAGGGAAAATATCAGCACTTGTATAGACCCTAGATATTCATGCAGCAGAGCGCTGTGAAATCATTAGGTAATTTGACTTAATTGAAACAATTTGCTATAATTGGACTTGATATTTTAAAATATGTGAATGGAAAGGTCTAAACGTATCTGCGCCTCAACTAGAAGATCTAATTACGAGATTAAATTTAACCTCAAGAGTATTAATTCCACAGTTTCCACAGCTTTTAGATTGGTGAAATCTCTTTTGTTACCCTACTCTCTTCATTTTTGAACCGCAGCGAGGACATGCTGCCTCCCTATGTTTTGTACCACAACTCATACAGTAGTAATTCACTGAATTTCCAGCGAATGGTGAGGAAAATGAGCCAAACATACCCATACCAGTTCCCATTTTTTTCATCATTCTTTTTCTCATGTAGAAGTTGAGCAGAATGAAAATTCCAATAATTATCACAAGGGAATACGGAAATGGTACAAACATAGATACAGTAATGCTTATCCCCAAAGATATCCCTATCCACAACATTTGTTGCATAAGGAATTGCTTATTATCCATCTTCTCAGTTATAATCTGATCAAACAAGATTATTAAGGTAACTATTCTAAAATAACAGTATAAAGAAAAGTACAAGTTGTAATGACAAATTGTAATGCACACACATGTCTCAGTCAGCGCTGAATCTATTATTACAGATATTAATCGAGTGACACAGGCCATAGCATATCGTCATTTTTGATGTATATGATCTGTTGTTATCCGCTTACAATTGTAAATATGTAGCAATTTGCATGGAAATTAATCAATCATCACTAGTATTACTAATATCATATCATCATATACCACATTTTGATTTTGCAGGGAACTCAGGAATTTTCTTCGGCTGGTTCTGACGGTATATATCCGATGGAGAAGCCATCAATTGATGTAATCTTACCCCTCCACATTCCTACGTGCATGGGATTATGTCCATCTGGATATACTGCAGCATTTTGCAAATGAATGAAATCATTGTTTGAATAATCTGATTTGTCGCTAATTATTTGATTAATGAACTCTCTAAAATGTTCCTTGACAGTGTCTAGCTCTTCCTCATCTTTTGCATTAGCAGCATGAAATTCATCAATAAGGTTACCGATAGAGTTTAGGAATGATTTTTCGCTAATTATTTCACCTGTGACAACTGTTCCATGGATATTTAAAGTGACACTGATTCCAAATTCAGTCGTGTCGGCCCTCAGAACTAGATGTCTCAGCAATTGATCGTAGCCCTGAAAATTGGTATCCATTTAAATTAAAACCTCTGTTCTTTTGTTTTTACTAATAGTTTTATAAATCATCTACATTTTGTCTTATTGTATTTTTGACGAATTCGTTCGAATTTGATTTGGTTTGATTTGATTTGATTTCATATCTTGCTTTTAAAAAATTTGGAGCTCAACAATCCCCCAGCCACCGAAACTCCGATAGACATTGGGACAAGAACTGGCAAGATGAATGGCGTCAATAACTGATTAAATAGAGATATGCTCTCAAAAGTATCGAGATCTATGCCAAAATAAACCTTGTAGATATTGACTGACCAGGGAAAAAATAAAGTAATGGCAAATACCGCCATCGTAATTGACGCTACCAGCACATTTTTCGAGGAGGTATAATTAGCATTTTCCTTGTCTAATATGAATAAATCCATTACGAGTGCCGGTATGAGATTCATCAAATATATCGGTAATATCGGGGCAAAGTAAACATTTGAAAAAATCGTTGAAACGGATTGCATTGCCATCAACAATGCGGTAATACCTGTTAGTCGAAACTTAAATTTGATGTTTTTAATCGCTGACATAAATATCAAGCAAGTAAAAAGAGGGAGCAATGTTGAGCCTATTGCCAAGGCTACTACTGGGTTTGGATTAAAGTTAAAGTAAAGTCCCTTTGAAAAGGGCAACGTAAACATAAAAACAAAATTAATAACAACCATCCACAATACGGAATAGGCAAATAATAATGAAATTGTATGCAGCTTGCTACCAGAATAGTTTGATCTTACACCATATAATGATCCAAAGATACACATTGTCATTCCACTAATTAATAATAGGTGAGGAGGGCTCAAAAGTCCATCGAAGCCAAAATTAGAGTGCCACCAGTTGTCGAATTGACCTGAAAAAAGTTCAACTAGACATCCGATTATAATTAATTTTAGAGGACTAGGTATTTTCCTCAGATAAGATTTAAGTTTGTGAGCAGATGTGCGCGTTTCTTTTAATGATACGGCTAACCCAGCAACAGTTGCTATCAGTGCAATAGCCACGCCAGAATAAATTACGACATGAGGGGGAGTAAAGAAGGATTCTACGTTTACTATACCATGCCAAATCACATCCCAATTTGCTCCCGAAACTTGCAAAGCCACAGCTAAAGAAATAACAAAATAGAGCAGGATCGCTGAATCTGATTTGCCTTTACTCTTTAGTGATTCCAAATATACCTTCAAAATGCAGGAGTGGCATTTATTCGTTCACAGGTTGCGAAATCAGAGAATAATTATCACGACACCATTTTTACTCTGAAAGGATAGGAAATTTTGCATTTCATAAAAAAGTTCCACCTTGAACAAAAACAAATTTTTAAGTGCTACTAATAACAAAATTTAGGAAAAATGGACTTTTTTGAAATCAACAGAATAATTGATGAACTGGCGACTGATTCTGCTCCGTGTGCTACAACATGGTTCAAGGTCTCGGAAATAAAGAAACCTTCACAAGAAGAATATAGAGACAAAGTTGTATATTTCATGAAGTTGATGGAGGGGGCCATTTCATCTGCCTATCCTCAAAACCCAAATGGTGATTCTCTGATGAAACACTTAAAAAATGGTATGGAACAGCAGATTTCTCTCGTATTGACCGGCCAAAATAAGGAAGTTGAAAAGAGATACAAGTACTATGTGGATCATGGTTAGATTCAACTATTTAGCTGGTAGTTGACTAATATTAGGATATGAAAGAAGTATGATTCCGTTGCAAAAGTTGAGTCATTTAGGCAAGAAAGATCAGTCACCTTTTAATTTAAATGCCCAATTTCCAAGTTCATATTTCATAAATTCTGCAAATCAATGAAACCTCAAATTAGCTAGTCCATTATCGACATAATAGACTGTTTTAAATTGTAGATTTATTGCTAGATGTTATGACAAATCATTGTGAGCGGGCTGAAGCATTTGAATAAAAATTGTGGACATGGTAGTTGGGGATAATTTAGATACGATGAGAATATGTTAATTTATCTTATGTTAATTTGTCACTCTCTTTAAACTGCCTCTATTAATAATCTGGGAACTGCTAAAATTCCGTGAAGAAAATAAGAAAGAATGTTTGTATTGCTTTAATATCATCAGTTATTTTAGTCCTGATGGTATCGACCACATCAACAGGATTAACTAATGTGAACGGCCAATCGGGCTCAATTTTTCAAGGTAAGAAGGACAATATTGTAACTAATTATGATGCAAAGGAAGTTTCCATCAACAAGAAACTTACCGTTGATCCAGATGCCAAGAATATGATTATCATGATTCCTAATAAAGCCCTCACGAGCGATCCATTTCTTCCAATCTACGCAGAAATTCCAAAAGGCACCAAAGTCATTTGGTTTAACGGTGATGAATCCATTCATGGCGTGGTTGTTCATAATCCTAGGGGAGATGAAATATTGACCAACTCCTCAATTCCATATAAAAATGCTACCTCATTTGTATTTGTCAATAATGGAAAGTACCAATTCTACGATCCAACGAATCCCTCAATCAACGGCAGTATCAATGTAGTTGATCCTTCAACGTCACCACAATATCTGTCTACAAACGAAACGACTATGACAGTGGGCGTCTTTCTTGCTCCTCCCATAAATGAGGAATGGTTTGATGAGCATATGAATGCTCTCGGTTACAATATCGTCTCAAAATATCCATTTAAGCAACAGCAACCAGTTTCATTTGAATCAACTCAGAATTATAATGACGATAAGACGTTACTTTATGTGTACACACAAAAATCTGGCAAGTATGATACCATTCTTGCACGACTTGCTCTGAAGACAGAGGTTCTGAAGGATTTCATGTCTGGAAAGAAGAATTAATTTTTTCATATCCATGAGTTTATTATTAGAATTAAGTTAATTTCATAAAATTAGGGCTGATATAAAAAATCTGACAGTACAAACAAATTACAAAAGTACAAACAAATTACAAACTTACTTTCTAGTAACGCTGCAGACAACATCGAGCACTACACTTTTCTTGAAGATATGTGGTTGTGGTTGTATGATACAAACGTAGTTCCGCCGTGCATATAACACTGCCAGTCGTAGGTACAGCACGATATTTAAAGCTAAAAAATGTAAGACGGCTTGAACTTGGACATTGCAATTGAAGTTCGTGCTACATAAAATTTTAACTGATTCTTCTTTCACCGGTAATATTTATGACTGATCACATTTTTTGCCCACATAAGTAAATATTTAGAAATATTAAATATTTTAGTTTAACCCCCTATCCTAACCCTATCCTAATGTTAATTCTTTAGTCGACATCGGGTAGAATTCTCCATGCAAAATTCGCAAATCAGATATTCTATTATGTATGCAATGTCAATTTTCTATATTTTTCTAAACCTTTTATAATAGTTCCTCTTCAGGAGACGCTATCGACTCTAGATTCAAAAATACATAATTAGTAATGCTATATGAGGTAATTGTCATAAATTTGGTTTGTATAATTGAGCCAATTCATTTTCAATAACGCAAAAATAATATTTGACACAATAGCTTCATTTTACTCCAGCACTATAAGTATTAAAGTATCCAAATTAATCATACCATGTATGAATTTGAATAAAAATGATTCTCACAAAAGACCGAAACATGGCGATAAGGATGTTACGGGGAAGGAGTTATCTGCGTTTGATGAACTGAGTGCAAGGTTGAATACCCTCGTAGAAATGTTGAGTGATAAACAAATCATCAACAAGAAAGAGTATGAAAGGGTGGTTGCTATGCACCTGCATGAATTGTCTAAAGCATTAGCCTTTGAGGATTTGCAGGAAGAAATTTAGACGTTATCTAGTTTAGTACGCTTAAATTATTTATTCTTAAACTGCTTTCATTCTTTTAAAAGAAAGAGTTCCTACTGTCCCGAGTATTAGTGCAAATATGATTAATAATCCAAAATCGGCTATAAACGAATTCATTCCCTCGCCTATAATGCTGTTCCTTAAACCATCTACAGCATACGTTACCGGATCAAGTAATGTAAGTATAGTAAGCCATTTTGGTAAATTATCAAGAGGAAATAATGCACCGCTTAAGAAAAACAAAGGAAATACGACAAAGCTCACTATCAATTGAAACCCTTCTAGGCTTTCGATGTAACTTCCAAAAGTAAGTCCCAGCGCGGTCAAAGCAAAAGAAAGGATTAGTACCACAAGTACTATTTGCACCAAGGACAATGGAGAGTACTGAATTCCTATCCCTAAACCTACCAATAGCAATATAGCGGCTTGGATTATCGAGGTAGTCATCCCGCCAAGAGTTTTTCCAACAAAAACTGTGGTCCTGCTTGCAGGTGATACCATTACACTTTTCAGAAAGTCAAACTTCTTATCCCAAATAATATACGAACCAAAGAAAACCGATGTAAAGATTACAGACATACACACGATTCCAGGAAAAATAAATTTTTGATAATCCGGTCCTATATCGGGGTTTGTGGAACCTAACCCTGAACCAATTACAAACAGCCATAACAGCGGTGTGAATATTGAGGCAACAAGTCTACTTTTCTCTCTTAGAAATACCTTGAATTCTCTTAACCACAAAGCGTAAAGTTGATCAGCAATTATGTTAAGATTTGTCAAATTTTGCATACCTTTGCATGAATCCACCTTCCGGAGAATCGTCGTCCTCAAGACGTCCACCAGCAATCTGTAAAAAGACGTCATTTAGGGTGGGTTTTTCATAGTCTATTGATTCAATCTTCTCCAAGTATTTTAGCAGAACTGGCATGTTCTTGTTTGCATCAGCCACATGAAAAAAAAATAAATCATCTTTTTTTTCTATCTTGCGAAGAAAATCAAGGTCTTGATTATTAAAAAAGGCTTTAAAATGATCTTCTGTTAAAGACACAGAGAATTTGACTTTAATTATATCTCCTCCAATATTGTTTTTCAACTTTGATGGTGTATCGGAGGCAATTATTTTACCATTTGAAATAAAACCGATACGATTACACAAAGCATCTGCTTCTTCCATATAGTGAGTAGTAAGTACAATAGTAACATTTTCTTCAGACACGAGATTCTTAATATAATCCCACATGCTTTCTCGACTTCTAGGATCAAGTCCAAGTGTTGGCTCATCCAAAAATATTACTCGAGGCTTATGAAGAAGCCCCCTTGCAATTTCTAATCTACGTCTCATACCACCCGAATACTTTTTTACTTGGTTGTCCTTCCTTTCGACTAGCCCCACCAGAGTAAGTACTTCATTGATTCTCTTTTCCCTGATACTTCTTGGCAAACCGTACAGCAGAGAATGGACTTTCAGATTTTCGTAGCCTGTTAGTGTGTCATCGCTACTTGGGGCTTGAAAGACCACCCCTATGCTGGAACGTACTTTTTGTTGTTCAGTCGAAATGTCATAACCGTTAACTGTGGCTTTGCCAGCCGTTGGCTTTAAGAGTGTGGACAAAATATGAATAAGGGTAGTCTTTCCTGCGCCATTTGGACCTAAGAGACCAAATACTTCATTCTCTGCTATTTCCATATTTATATTATCTAGTGCTAAGAGATTGTCATACTTTTTTGTCAAATTTTTTACATCGATCAATTACTAATGCCTCCTGAATCATTATCAAATTCTGCTCAATGACGGTATCATAAACTAAAGCTGTAAGAACAACCGTATTGAAAATTGATAGCGTCATAATAATTTCGCATTCTAATATTAAAGATCTTGTGTTCAATTAAAATCTATCTACAGAATCAAGAGAAAGAGAAAGAATAACATCTGATTTATTTTACTTCTCAATTATTTGACTGGGACTCGCCAGTAATCAGTCTTTAAGTTTAAGCACATATCAAAGTAGCACCTATCGGGTAGATTATTGCCACTGATTGAAATACAAGCTGTTACCATTTTATACGCCTTGTAATGTTTGAGTTAAGTGGTGTCTTTGATATAAAAGAATGTCTTTTTCAATATTCTGATATTCTATCAAGACTTGATTTTATCTCTTCCAGTCTCCAATAAAATTCTGATACTTGGTCCTTTGATAATTCAGAGTTCCAAGCTTCAAGTACAGATTTCACGATTTCAGATGCATTATATAGAAGCATCCAGTATGGATGGTGCTCTGCTGAACTATACGATAGATCTAGTATCTCGGATATTGCAGCGTTTGCCCTGCCAAGCACACTTGAATTTAAGCTGTATATTTTTAATATTTCATTGTCATAATCCATTCTTACCTGAATTTCTTTGTCATATTTATTTTCGTTTATAAACTGAATAATATTCTTGAATATTATTTCTGAATCTCCCTTTAATTTTTTGTCATCAATTACATGGTCTTTTGACAATCTTCAATGAAAATCAATTATGTTATGCATATGAATTTTGTTATTAAATTTGAAAATAATTGGATTTTATTGTTTGGTGAGCGACCCACTTCCAACTATTCTATTTTTTGACGAGTCCAACTTAAGTATCGCAAATTTCTGATCCGAATGAAATGAAAAGGGGGTTTCCGGCAGTATTTCAATATTATTGTTTATTTTTATTTTCACTGGTTTAATTTGCAACCCAATAGAAATGTAATATGTCTGAGTTTCGCTTATTTTTTCGTTAAAGTAGGAATTTTTTTCGAAACTTACCTTCACAGTCTCGTCAATCGTACTTATTATATATCCAGGCGATGAAACGATATCTCCCCTTGAGATATCATCTGCGTATATGCCTTTTAGCGCTAGCCCTACTCTTGATGGACTTTCTGAATCCAATACGGAGTCGTCGTGCATTTGAATAGACTTCACAAGTATTTTTTTATTCTGAGGATATATTTGAAATTCATCATGAACCTTTAGGCTTCCTTGCTTTATGACCCCCAAGGCTACAGTGCCCACGCCTTTAACTTCAAATGCATGATCTATTGGTAACATTAAGGGGCCTAAATTCTTTTTTGGCTCAATGCGATGAATTTCTCTTTTTAGTGATTCTATATCATGCACTAGAACAAACTTTTCTAACGAAGTTCCCTTAACTAGCGATTTTAGCTTACCTTCGTCAACTTCATAAGACATAAAAATAATGCCATCCTGTATACTCAATGAATTGATTGCAATAATCTGCTCACCAAGAAATTTATCAAACTTTGTAACATGGATTATAACATATTCACCCATGTTAAGAGCTTGGAGCAAGGATTGAATCTTATCTGGGTAAGATATTGGAGTAGTCCATGTATATATAGACTCACCTTCTTTGCGATCGAATATTGCTAGGTCGCTGGTTGTCCCTTTTTTTCCTAACTCTCTTACAATTTCTTGGGCACCAAGAAATGCAAAATTAATGCTTCTCAAATGGTGATTGATTTCAATCTAATATATATATAATTATCATCAACAAAGTATGTCTGGTATCAACGGTACTTAATTAATTATAGTAGCATACTGATATGGATTACCAAGCATTGGTAATATTCACGTTAGACATAAATTATATAATTTTTGAATCTGGTTTCTAAAAAGATTGGGTGGATTACCCGTTGTCTGATTTGTCGCTATGATATTTATCTCCGGTTAATACGACATTACCAGCAGAGTTGATGCAAGTCGCACCTTTGCTGCATTTGTTGATCTGTACCAATTCTTGCTTAACGTCCTCATTACCACCAATCTTGACCTCGTTATATCCTTCATTGGCACAAATAGAGTCCTTACATTCGTTACTTTGTGAGAGATCTTGTGAAATTTTGGCCTTTATTTTTGATTTTATCATATCTCCTATGCTCATTTCGTTATATCCTTCGTTACTACAAAATGCGCCATTTTGACATTTATTGGATTGTTTTAATCCTTGATTCATCAATGCAAATACATCCTTTTTAATTTTTGATACAGTATATTCATTTGCGCCCAAATTGAAACATTCTGCATCACCCTTACATATACTGTGCTGTCTAAGTTTTTGCTTTATCTTTGCTTCTATATCTGATATTGAAGCGTTGACAAACTGAAGATATTGACTCGAAACTAATCCTGAAATCATTATTGCTGCACATGTAGCTAATACCAAGTGATTCGAATTTATCATTGAAAGCGGTTTATTAGTTTTAATATATGTGATTTGAGTAGGCCATCTCTGGATTCAGACAATAGAGATCTCTACTATAATAATCGGAAAAAGACATGTATTTTTGAAGCGTTTTTGCCTGCCGGCTAAATCAACCTGAGATTAAGGACTCAAGTATTCTTCTATGACCCAGTCGCTATCTGGGCAGTAAGAAAAAGTGTGATGAAATTTACAAATGCAGAGAAATTTGCGGGTAAGTTGGATGTTACTGCAGATTTTACCAGCTCGATGGATAGCTAATGTTAAGACAATCAGACTGTTTTGTTCTAATAGGTATTTATCTCGCGCTACCATGAAATTGCCGTATTATTATCACTCGTTTGCACTTTGTACTCTGCTCATTGGATACTATTATATCTCGTCCGATTTAATATATTTTCGAATAATTTTTTCATATCAGTAACAATGGCAAAAGCAGAAACCTAAGCGTATCAATGCATTAACATTTGATAAAATCAATCTAATTCTAAATAGGTCTTATAATCATGAAAAAATTAGTTTGCAAATCTCATATTTAGATTATATTTAGCATGCCAAAGAAAATTATGAATAAGAATGAACACTTACATAAAATTAATGACGAGGTCTCGATTCGCACACCATGTCAGCTAAATCTCCACCCAAACTTGTATCCATGATTGCCACGTCTATGTCGGAGCTGCAATAGATATCTTGTTTTGTGTCCTCAGTGACGATGTTGTTACCTATGGGGCGATAACTTAAGTCATTGGTAGTAGATCTGTCATTGTTAGCATCTTCACTAGCGTTCAAGTTTCTCATTTGTTTTCCTACCATAAAGCTTGAATCATAATTTATACTACATAAAGAATAATCTCCTGGTTTAGGTGCATTGGGGCAGATGATGCTGGTTGCTAGGACTGAATTTAGTGTACCGAGAATCATTCCAGTAAGTGGAAGTACTCCTATTATAACTAGATTGAATAAGCTTTTCGTACAGTGCACTGTACAATATTGGAATGTTGTGATTTTAAGAATTGCAGAAAATTATTATCAATATAATTCATGCAAGAATCTATGTGTACAATGTTTTATTAGATCCTAATTTAATAGGTATGTTTTTCATATAATAATTGCTAGTTGCTTCTCAATTACTCTTAATTTCGATCTCAAATTCAAAATTAATTTCAAAACCGATTCTGAACTCAATTCTTAACAATTATTATCTTATTTTAAACACAGCTATTCCGCTTTGGGATAATGTAATTGTACAATAGTAAAATTGCACAATTGTTAGTTTTTGCTTTCAACAACTACAGATTGGTCTAATAACTCCAATTTTGTACGTATTTTTTCTTCATTACAATAAAGCATTCTGCTCACGCTCACTTCAATTATGCAATGTAGAAATAGGGTACTGGGACGGCTGAAAAACCTAAGTTTGGGTCACTTTACACTTGGTATCTTGTTAGTCCACGTATCTTCATTTCATAAGAGTCGTAACCAAATCATTATATAATTGCTTCTTTAGATCCAGTAATTTTACAAAAGAGGCTAGTTATTAGCTCTAAGTTGAAGTTCTTTTTTTTAGAAAAAAGATCAAGATCTAATAGCGTAACCTATTCCATTGAATGATATAATTAATAACTGCGGGGACTTTACATACTTTAAGACTTCTGTGCCTATTAAAAATGTCTATATTTATATTTGAAACTAGCAAATAAGACAATCATTGTTATTTGGAAGAGGAGACAATAAGGATAAGTCGGAAAGAAAGATTATGATTGAAAGACAAGTGGCAAATGGAGTTGTCACTTATGCTAGATCATGTCATCCTAATGAAGGGATATTAATTCTTCAAGGTAAACATAAGAAGAATCTGACTACTGTAACTGGCCTCGTAATTCCTCCTTTTTCTACGAGAGGGCCCTATTACTCGGGCTTTCCGACTTACGAACTTCCATTTGACCTTTCATATATTGGTACTGTTCATTCCCACCCCGGAGGAACCAACCGTCCCTCATTGGAGGATCTCCATAATTTTTATGGAGTTGTATCTCTTATTATTTGTCACCCATATGATTTCACAGATATCTTTGCATTCGATAGGAATGGTAATAAGATAGATTTTGAGATTTATGATGCTCAGAAATAAAGAAAATCACAAAACAATTTTCATGGTTAGAATCAGATAAATTATCTCAAAGAATAGTATTGTTCTGCTAAATTATACTATTACCGTCTTTATTCTTCGATTTAACGCATGATACTCGTATAGGTTGAATTCTGTTAGTTATTCAATACATCCAGAAGCTCTTGTAAAATGCCACACTTTAATGAAAAATATTGGTTGCCAAAATCAAATAATTTAGGCCTATATGAAGCCAAGTTATTGAAAGACTTGTCGTCATCTAGAACTGGGGTTACGTCATAATTATCCTGTTAATAATAATTCAACTTGTTAATTGCATACGGTATAGGAACGTAGATTTGGCCCATCGTCAGTTTGAGCGGGAGTAAAAAGATGTCCGTCTTCGTCATTATTATCAGACCTAAACAATTTAGAATCTGTTCCCAGTGTTGCCTGAAAATGAAAATCGGTAGTGGAATCGTCTGTAGTATAAAATTGTGGCGAACAATCTGGATCTTTCACTTCAATTTGCATTATGTCGGCTATTTTAGAAGACTTTATTTTGTGGGCTGAGAGCATATTTTTGTCTTTATTATCTGTCTTGGATGTGGGTGAAGATGTGGGTGAATTAGAATTCGAGCCGATTGGAGTGTGATTGCTGTCTTTATTATCTGTCTTGGATACGGTGAAGATGTGGGTGAATTAGAATTCGAGCCGATTGGAGTGTGATTGCTGTCTTTATTATCTGTCTTGGATGCAAGTGAAGTTGTGGGGGGATTAGAATTCGACCCGATTGGAGTGTGATTGCTGTCTTTATTATCTGTCTTGGATACAAGTGAAGTATGTGGGGGGATTAGAATTTGAGCCGATTTTTTGGATCAATTCGGAAGTAGTATGATGATTAAATTTTGCAGGTCCAGGAAAATTATTAGTATTACTATTAAATTTGTTATCAAAGGATTTCTGGGCACCACTACTGGCCTCAGATAAATTTTGTATTAGTAAAGAAAAACTGAATAATGAAAATAATAGGAATACTACTGAAATGAATAGGGGTTTAACTATTTTACACACATTCAATAATATGGTAATTAATTTATCAGGATTCAGAAACAATTGCACTGAACTAGACATCCTAAAGATTTCACCAGTGTTGCTTACAAAAAATATATCTATCAATTATAGAAGCAGAATTTTCGATAATATTTGAAGTGGTAAAGATTTGAATTGTAAATCTTCTATCAATTGAAATTAAACGACATCTAATATTAAAACCACCTTATGATCCAGCAAATTGGAAAGAGATTCCTTAGTTAATCACAAATCAGAGTTCCAAATCAAATTCTAGATAAAGAATAGATTTCCTGTAGACTAATCATTTCAAAACTCAAGTATTCCTTAAGTGCGAATATGGTTCGCTGTCACGCAACACATATTACTGAAACTTGATAATACGTATACGAGGATGACTTACGATGATAATTTTGGTAAGGCCATGAATTTTGTAACTCCGAAGGTTAACGAGTGGGTAAAGGATTTATTCGGCGGAGTCGAACAACTGAGTCTCTCCAGACCACAGAAAGAACTTGTTCAAGCATTAACTGTAGAAACTTTTCTCTATAATTCTTTGATGTCAAACGAAGAAATCATAGCAGTCTTGTCTGATATTATAAGAAATATTGCTACTAACCATAATTATCGAAGCTTTCTGGATTGGGAAAAAAGGTCAAAAATATTCAAATCATCAATCAAAGACAAATAAGGAATTAAGCAACGTTATTACCAATGAGCTTCCGTTCAGATTGGTCGTAAGTGAGCTATGGATTATAGTTAGCCAATCAATGTTTATGCAAAGCGTTTAACTATTGACTCGAATAGATGTCCAGCAAACGCCAAATTGAAACTCAAATTTTGGTATCTTCAGTACGTTAGATGATTCACAGGTATACGTTTCACATCAAATCTGATGATTATGCTATTAAGATAGATGAAAAAATAATTTCTGATAATGCTTAAAGATATGCACACGTTAACAATTTTATGATACTCAATAAATTCGCCCAAAAAAGCATTGAGAAGACTGTCGTTCATTGTTCTAATCGCGCTTGCAGGCTTCGCCTTTTTTCAATGGTTGACATCATATGATAGCTTAGCTTTTGCATCTTCAGATGATAATGTATTATTTGTTTCGACTGGGTCAGGGTCAGATTTCTTGACCTATGATGACATTATCAGTGGTTTTAGTATAAAGTACCCCTCAAGTTGGCAGTTGGAGCAACATTTAGATAAATCTGTCACGTTTATTGCCCCAAGGGAAAGTAATTCTGATCCTTTTCCTGCGGGATTGGGAATAACTAGTAAAAAAGTGCCCTCCAATTTATCTATAACTGCAATTACGCAAAAACAGTTGAATACTCTGAAGAACCTATACCCTGATATACATATTTTGGAATCTGTTGATACTACTTTTTTAGGACATCAAGCACATAAATTGACGTTTACCGCTACAGATAATACCCAGACACTTCGAAAAGCCATGCAGATCTGGTTTAAAACAGACGCTAGAACGTATCTTATTACTTACAAGGCGAGTGATGAAAAATTTTCCAGTTTTCTACCCATTGTCGAAAGAATGTTAAATTCATTTTATACATACAGTACACCGTAAATATTGCGATAAATATATTCAAAGAATATTATCCATGTTAAAGAAGTAACCTTTTTACGATTTTTGCAATCAACATGAATTCTTTAGATGGAGTTTACGTGCCTCAGGGTATACAATCACAAAATTGAATATTACAGGCGATTGAACATTATGGAAGAATTATGGCATTTGGATACTACGAATGCTCTATTAAAAATCTATAGTGTCCCTCATTGTCTGACTTGTTATTTCCGTGTATCAAGTAAATGTGATTAAATTTAACTTTGTATAGAATTCTTGTTATAATTAATCACAGGAATATGCGTGTGGATTGAACAAAATAAAGATTGTAATTGCACAAACACAATTTTTGCTGTTAGAGGAGCACGAGATTTTGGCGAATATTATTCTTTGTTGCTGACGATGGGAAGAATAATTCTAAATATGACAACTGCCATGAGTGAATAAAATTTAATAAAAAAATTGATGATACCAAGATTTGATTGAGTACCTGTATTATTTATTACATGTCATAAAAATAAATGATGATTTGACCTACCCTAGATAAGCATTATAATATTCAGCTAGTCTGGGCTATATAATATGGGGATTACATGAAAATAAGAGGAATATCGGAAACCTAAAATGTCAACGTCACTTTTAAAGATTTATGCTGTTAGAAGATTTGCGCGATAAGGCACTTTTTCAAAATACTATTGATATATGGATTGCATTTTGTGAGGAAAACAAGTTGGACTGGTATAATATTCAAGGATACAGAGATTTTATTAAACATCTTAATTTTAATGGTATAAAAATGCAAAAATTTCCCTTATGTGTTAAAGAATCTGGCGGCACTTTCGAAAGAGGACGAGACAAATCAAAATTTTTGGAAGAACTATCGCAGTATTCCGAAGACGATTCTTCTGCATTCATCGCGAAATTAAATCAAAATGCCATACAAATAATTCGACAATTTAATGCTAGCAATTAGTCACTATCTGACACAATCCATACCAGCCTCAAATTATGCCCTATCATTGTCATTACTGATAGCTATACGAACAAAAAATCGAAATAAATTCAAACCTATTCTTTAACAGACTGATTTCCTCTAGAGATATTCGTTAATTTTTGAAATTTGGAATTGAATATTCTCTGGATTAGAATCAAACTATAGAAAGACAATCTACTTGAATATATAAGATTAATATTTAGTTATAAATTACCATACAAAGATGCCAAATTATCTTAGGGAATAATAAGTTTGGAAGTTAATATGTAACCTGTAGAGAATAACATTTAGTTTGATTGAGACAGATGATTCTTTTGAAAATAGAATTATAAGGTTTGGAAATGAATTCTTTTTAGCTCTACCTCAAGAATTAGTTAGTTCTATGACCATAAAGGACGGAGATGAATTTCTAATAGAAATCAAAGATGATACTAAAATGGTTCTTATTAAAAAAGACTGAATAAAACTAGACTTTTGACTAATATACTCCCTCTTTGTTTTTTTATCTCATTTTCAATAACTAAATTAATACGTTTTTACTGCCGAATAAATCTACTCTTTAAAAAAAAGAAAATGACTTACAATTTAATGTTACTACATCCTTCTTACAATACTTTATATATACTATATTTTTAAATAGTAATTCACTTTTTCGTAACGAGTCGTAGACGTGATCGTTTCCTATAAAAAGTTCATAACTCATTTACATATGACAATATTATAACGATCTTTTCAAACGAGATAAATGAACATGATTCTTAAGAAAAATCGGTAATATCTTATATAATGATATAAACGATTTAACTGTAGCTAACCTTTTTAAATTTATTGGTTCTATAGATTCGAGTATGAAATCAATATTAGGAATACTTGGAATAATTGCTGGCACAATGTTAATAGCTACTGTGCTACAGAACACAGCATATGCCGAAACTGACCTGTCTAATTGGCAAGATCAATTGCAAAAAGAGAACGCAGAACAAGCTAATCATGCACAGAACGCACTTGCCCAACTTAACCTGGCCTTCCAATTTCAGATCAATAACCAGATCGGTATAAACGCAGCAACATGTCTAGCCAGTGAGTGTTAGCAAAAAGCAATTTTTTTAATAACTGATTACTTTTTTTTTATTTCTTTATTAAGGTCAAAAATATTACAATATTAATTTACTCCTAATTATTTTTACATTTAATCTCTACTTAGGGTAACGTCATTTTCCTATTAAATTTGGATTTCTTATCATTGCTAAACCAAAATCCTTGATTCGTTAATCTATCTATAATCCATATTAAGCTTAAGTTCTTTAAATGTCAAAGCATGGCATATTGATATAAAACCCACTAGAAAGAAGCATAATTTGGATTAGTATCCATGCAATAAATATAATAACTTTAATTCAATGTACTCAATTTTGGTGTGTCCAAATGTCTCCGTATTATTGTTGAATAAACAGAATTTGATCCTATCATTAGCGAGACAAAGTAGTTACCATTCCAGAATTCCCTAAGTAGAAACCCATAGAATTTCAAATGACAAGCTGGGACTAAAATCAAGATGGAATAGAGGTATCTGAGTGAATTAGTAACTTAGCATTATTGGTCGATCGGACATCCAGTACATTTTTTGACATGCATCATACGACCATGGCGTTAGATGATAGTAATTAGCGCTTATCCAGCAATTTATTGATACTTTAGTACAAGCACCAATATAAAGAATGCAAAGCTAGTAAATGGGTTAATTTCTTATTTGATCCCATCTACTATCCTTATTAAGCTATTACCCTCGTAAATACTTGTTACTAATAATGCAAAATTATATTAAGATATTAACTAGAAATTCGTCTATTAATGTTTCAAGAACATAATCATAAAAGAACTAGTGCATTACCGTAGATAATATCAAAAAAAATAAAAAAAGAAGTTGTGTGCATTAATGTATGCTAGAATCCCATTTGCGATTGTCTTTCTTCTTTATCACTTTGACATGGGTATCGCAGTCGGCATATTTACAGTCCGCATCATTGTCTGCCTTTTGGAAATTCTTCTGCTTTATGTCGCAATCATTGCTAACTTTGTTGACGAACCCAGCTTGCTTGTCAACCTTATTTTCTTGTTCACACGCGGCTATCTGCTTACTGTTTTGAGTATTGGTCTGAGTGAGCGCATTTGCACCTTCTAGAGTTGTGGTCAGTAGAAATGCTGCCACCATTATTCCCATGATTGCTAATATTGTTTTCATGTTCGTTTAGTCATATAACAATTAAATTTAAAAAGGTTAGCTGCGATTAAATCATTAGAGTGATACTGTAAAACATTTCAGTATCTTCTTATAGAAAAGTCAGAGTGTTGCCTAATTAAAGATCATTTGCATTCCAAGTCTTAATCATATAACAAAGCGTCCATGGCTGAGATGGCAAGTAATTGTATGTTTAACCTACCACAAATTAGCAAGTAATAGTACTTATCACTAATTTTATTAAATTTATCTAAGCATATTAAATAAAATAAAATAAAATAATAATACAATGTAGATATTTCAAACTTTACAAATTCTAGATTCTTTAATTTCGGATAAAGCGATGAAAAGCCGGTTGCTTCATTAAGCTCTAATTTATCATTTTCGTGTCTACATAATTACTCGTTATATGAGTTTTACTTTCTCGTCTCTGTACCAGCTGCTCTGATTTGAGGACATTTTTAAGCTTTCCATAATTGATCTATTTCGTAATTGTATATTTTTAATATTTTTGAACAAATGCAAAATTATGATATCTTTTCTAATTATGTTATTAATTAAGTTGGAACAAGCACAATCGGAAGACTATTCTGTATTTAATTAACAACAGCACCGGTCTGAAAAATGGCTCTTAAAATCTTGTTTCTAGGCTTCCTTGCGGGGACAATTCTCAAAAGTGGAAAGCACGGATTACTTTTAACACTGTGAGCTGATACTATTGTCAAGAAATAATAGTTTTATAGAAACATCTTCAATTTTTAGATTTATGATTCCGCAAATCATGGCGAATAATAATTTCTGTTAATGTCACTATTTTCACACGTTCTTGCTAGGCTAGAATTTGATTACGAGGATTCGCCATCCATATAAATATTAGGATGTGGGAATGACATTTTCGTAAGAGAAATTCAAATTGTCATTAATGATTACATAATGAAATCAACTTGATTTTAAAGCTGCTTATGCCTGGATACAAAATTAGGTGTTATTTAGCTCAAATAGGTCCACAAAAAATTCTTAAAAGCTTTATTTGAAAAAGAAAAAATTAAGGGTTCCCCTTTGGGAGTTACCTAATTCATTTATTGTGCTGCTTGATTTTGGTTGTCGTTTGGAACTGATAGAGAGAATGCGTCATCGTGGTAACCACCATTCTTTTTATCTTTACCATCAACACTTATGAAAATGTGATCTTGGATGGTACCATAATTCTTGCAATCTGCTCCTTTGCTACAGTCGTTCTCTTGTTTAAGAATTCTCTTTACATCATCACCTTTCTTTCCGTCATGGCCTCCTCCGGCAAATGCTGTTCCTACATGTGATACAGTCATACCTGTGACTAATGCTGCCATCACAAGGCCCATAACTACTGCTTTGTATTGTACGTTCATTGTAATCTATCACACAAAAATAATGAATATATGCATTGAGAAAGATGGTTTTCTAACTAGAATCCAGTTAATCCTACTAAACATAGTTAGGATGAAAACTGTATTAATAATAATTTGTAAAATACTACTTCCCGCTTTGAGGCAATATAGCATCTCAATTAGCTTTAATCAGATTGAAAATAGTGAAAATAGATTAGCTTTTAATTACAAATACAAAGAATTCTATTGTATATGCAATTTCCAAATTAGTATTATTATTATTTATTTTATACTATCCAGTCAATTTTAATGCTATCTGCTAGATAGTGCATAAGGCGTTATCTAGTATGTAATTTTTTTGAACTACATATGGAGGTTGGAATAATTGCTGTAACGATATATCAATTATTTAGTTGAATTGAAATTCAATTCAAAGATCTCTGCAAGACTATAAATCGGGTGGAATGCAAGAGATACAGATGACGATATTGATATAATTTAATTATCTAATTGGATGAAAAACATTGAAAAAGCATTTTTGCTAGCTTTTAATTTTCAAGAAGAGATTTTATAACCATAATTAAGACATGCGTTTCTATTTTTGTACTAAGTTTTTACAAGCATCAGCATGATGACAAAAAGCCTAATTTTACATTTAATTTGGGAAAAAATATTCAAGATAAAGATTACACAGAAATTGAGTAGAAAAAAGATTGTAATACAATTCAGATACAATAATAGGAAATAATTTGCTCATTTAACATTACTAAGTAAGTTATGATTTCCACTATGAATTCGTGTACTATAATCTCATACATAATTCTCTAGTAACTGTACCAACAAAATCATAATATCAATGCCACCAACCATGCCTAAATAATATTTGATGACAACTGATATATTTTCAAATATAAAACTGACATCATGAGATTTACCATTGTCAGGTATAGATATACTATTAATTTGACTGCATGGGCATTGTTAATAATGCTATTTGCTTATCCTGCATCAATTTCACAGGTGCTTGCAAAGTCAATTGATGGAGAAAATATTCAGGATATCTTTTGTTTCGTTACATCTAGCGGAAAGGCCAGCGAACTAAAGACTTTTGATGTAAGGGATCCTTACCAGGTACCAGTTACAGAAAAAACTACAACCAAAGGTTCGAGCTCAGGTACTTCCCATGACGAAAGTGAAACTGAAGGTACTAATAGTAAAAGCAAGTCTTCCAGTGACAATGCAGCTGTTGAGGGAGGTATTAGCTGACCCTAATGGTGAGACTCTCACAGTTCGTTAGACCCTGATGGTAGTCCGGCTGATCCCGATGAACCCTTTCCACATTCCCAGGACATTATTTCACAATGAAGGCAAAAATAGTAAAAGTTCATTTGAAAGTGAAACTGATGGCAAGAGTCACAATAAGCAACACTTCAGGTCTACTGACAGGACAGACAAAGATGATGTGGAACTAAAGAAATTTAAAGTGTACAAACAAATTCAGAGTAGTAGAGACTCCAATAAATGATGCAAATCGAGAAATTGATGGTACTGAGCAATCTGATATATTGGTTGGTTCTGGATGTTTGGATACTATCCATGGTAAAGGAGGAGATGATTTCATAAATGGTGATGGTGATGGAGATAGACTTTATGGAGATGATGGAGACGATACCATAATTGGTAATTTTGGTAGTGATCAAATCTACGGAGGAATGGGTAATGATTATTTAATTGGTGGTGATGACTCTGACATTATTTTTGGTGAAGATGGAAATGACTGGATATTTGGGGGTACTGGCGACAATATTCTGAAGGGAGGCGCAGGAAAGGACTACTTTGATTGTGGACCTGATCACAACACGATCCTTGATTTCAATTCCGCTGAAGATACTGTAGCAGATAATTGTAAAGACGCACAATATGCTTAACTAAAATACTTTGAAGAGGTCAATTTTTTTCTCATTTTAAATCAAAGAATATGGTAAAAATTATTGGGTCTTGCAGAACTGTAAGCAACTTCTACTGACTCATGACGACAAGTCAGCAAGGCAGATTGATCATTTTTAAGCTTAGTTTCTCATAATAAGTCAGAAGTATGTTCGACGAGCGATAGATTGACGTTGGCTCGGACATTTCTTTAGCTGTTTTGTCAACAAGCTTACGCGCAATCAAATACCTTAAAAGCTAATTAAATGAATTTAAATCAAATTATCTTGACTCACTATCTACTTGTACAGACAATAGGAAAATGCAAATGACTTACTTTAGTTTAGAAAAGATTGTCTAAATTGAATTTACGTTGGATTTAAGCAGAATTAAGTCAAATACTATAAAAAAATAAAAAAAGAAGTTAGGTTCTTTAATCTTAATCTGCTTTGCACTTGAAGTTGCAGGCGTCTTTCTACAGTTAGTTGATGCTAGCTTGTATGTTGCTTTGGCCTATGTATTGCACTACTTGCTGTTTGTTGTCACCGCCATATCATGTAATCGTTCATTACCGTTTCTTGGCTTACGATTGCGACGTTGTGCATTGTTTTGATTGTTTTGTTGGCTCTTGTATGTTATTTTGGAACTTATCGTTGCGTCGGCTGCATACGCTGTCGGTGCGTAACAGTTCCTGCGCTACCATTGCTGACTGCTGCGAAGATTCCTAAGATTGCTAATGTTGTTTTCATTGCATCTTTGTTATAGAAGATAGTTATTTAAAAACGTTACTCAAGAAGATTAATCTAAGAAATTCCGAAACAAATTAGGAAATAAAAGTTAGAAAAATCTTTTATAACAATTTTAGAATTTTTGTTATAGTAAAATATTTCCGAAAAATTTACCAGAAAAATAATACCATAATAATATTTTTATTTCCACTATGACTTAAATGTAAGTACGTAAAATTATTGAACTTTGGTAACTTTGAGTATTACTATCAGTTTAATCGAAGTTAATATTCGCCAATAGCCTGTACAATCCTTATCAATGATACTTAACTAATGTTAATCTTGTACCAGTAAATTTTAATCATTATCAAGATTAAAAGTAATACATACATATAAACATTATTTTATATTTATGCATACAAAGACTAGTTTACCTATCCAAATTTTGTTTCATCAAAACAGCCTTTCAATATTGCATGAACTAAATGTGCATAATTATTGAACTATCAGCATTTACCAAAGTTACTATACTATCTTAAGATACTGACTCAAGACAATAACATATTGATAAATGATATTTTAATGAACATATTTTTCATCTATCTAATGACATAGATATTAATTGAGGATTTAATTAATATCCCGTCTTAACCTCTGATTACTAGTTAAATGATTCTTGTATTATAATATTTCACTAAATAGATAGTTAAAATTTGTTATAACTATCCTGATATGTAGTTTTGTAATTAGCGACATAATGGGAAGGGATTTTTTGCCACCTTGCAATTAATGCCTCTGGGCGTATGTGTAACGGTTCGTCGTACAGTCTTGATTTAGCGAGTTTTACGTATTCTCTAATCATATCAATTCCTATATATCGTCTTGAAAAGTTATGAGCTATCTTAGTAGTCTGTCCGCTTCCATTGAACGGATCTAATATTATGTCATTTTCATAGGAATAGAGTTTCATTAACCTGTATGGAATTTCTTCCGGAAATGGACAGGGATGATCAATAAATCCAGGTGGTACAGGAGCAATATGCCATATAGAATTGGCTATTTCCTTCGTGAATTCTTCATGTGTGGCTGGTAGAGCATTATTGCGGTTTGTTCTTCCAGTATTAACGTCCCCTTTTCTTAGTACAAGTATAAATTCATGCATTATATTTGCTCTATAGTATTTAGGGTACGGGTTAATTACAAATGATCCATATCTGTTAGTTCCTCCAGTAACTTTATGCCAAATAATCTCTTCATGTAGTTTCCAGTTCCCAAAAGGCTCTACTAATCTAGATAATAGCATATGGGGTAATGGTATTATATTACCATTTACTACCTCGTTCCCTATTACTATACAGCAATATCCACCTTCTTTAGTTACTCGATAAACTTTAGCATTGAATATATCAATCATTGTATCGATATAATCGCTTGTGTCCGTTTGCATTTTTCCCCGATAGTACCCACTTTTATTAATGTGCATATCATAGTCTATAGCATTTCTATATGGAGGCGATGTTATAGTAAGTTGGACAGAATTCATAGGTAATTTTGTTAAAACTTCTGCGCAGTTACCATGAAATACCATATTTGAGGAATCTTTGAGGGACATCCGTATAGGCGTGTCTATGATTGCAGCAATAGCATGGATACTCAAAAATAATAAACTTGCAGATAAATTTTCACGTGTTTTTTTACATATCTAAATAACCTATCGAATTCATTGGATTTTTATAAATCATTATTTTTTCATGGATTTTCGTATCCTTGTTTTTAATATTAGTTATTCTAATGACTTTGGTTGAGTTTCCTCTTATTTTTGCGGGGCTACTTTCCTAGTATGTATCACAGTCTGCAAATATTTGTCGGTTATTGAGTGTATCGAAGTCTAATACTTAAGAGATTTACATGTATTGCATAACATCAAATAGATATAAATTCAAAAATTGTAAGAGCTGATGAAAAGCTAGTGGTATACTTAAGTCATGCTCAAAAACGTCGTATTTTTTTCATTCTTACTACTTACGAAGGAAACTGGCATGTAAGGGGTATTTTGCGCGATACCCATTATACCATGACGGTCAATAGCAATAATACCACCAGTATTTGTCCCAAATAATTTAGTCAAGTCTTTAATCGCTTTTCTGCTGCAAATAGAAGCGTTATTTGTTCTCATCAAATCACATGTATATTTACTCAGACAGGATCTTATCATTAATTCACCATTTCCCGTGGCGCACGCTGCACCGAGTCTATTGTCCGCATAAACACCCCCACCAATTATGGCCGAGTCACCAATTCTACCGCTCATCTTTAACCACCTGCCTCCGGTAGAAACTGCTGATGCCACGTTGCCATCTCTATCTATTGCTACTGCCCCTACCGTACCCTGCGGTCCCATCTCCAGCAATTTGTCGTGCAGTAAGCTGTAATTCTTATTCCAGTACTTTTTGAATTTCTTTTTTAGCTTCACATACTTGTTCAGTGTATTTGTGTCTGGAAGAATTTGTTTAACTTGCATATTTATGAGATTGGCGAACTGAGAGGCACCAGTGGAGACTAGCATAACATGGTCGCTTTTTTCCATAATCTGTCTTGCAAGTTTTATAGGATTTGAGATATCCCGTACCATTCCAACCGAGCCGGCCGACAGATCGATTCCAGACATTATTGATGCATCCATCTCAACGCATCCATCTATCGTAAGACAGGAACCTGCGCCGGCATTAAAATTTCCGCTGTCCTCCATCATAATGACAGCAATTTCAACTGCATCGGTAGCTGTGCTCCCTCGCTTTAAAAACGAAAAACCTTCTTGAGAGGCAAGCCCAATGGATTTGCAGATTTTTTTTGCCCTTTGAGATGATACGCTTATTTTCTCACTTCTTGCACCACCGTGCAATAAAATTCCATAATGCAGGCTCATATATGTGAATTTGATAATTGGTGTTTCTATATACCTTCTGTATATAGGCAGTTTGTATTTTAATAGCGAAACAGACTTTATGATTCAAAGCATACTATCTTATTGAACAAAGCTGAAAATTTCATATATATTTTCTCAATACACATATAACTAGGAGATAATTATTTGCAATCATATGTTTCTGCAGAACAGGATAAGAAAATTATTTCGCAAACCTCAATTCAGCGATCCGAAAAACAAGATTCTATAAGATGGACGTGGGCAAGCAGATTATTGGATCCTGAACTTGATTATGAAATTGAGGATGACAATATAGATAACCCACCGAAACCGGGGGATATTGCATTATTCAAAGTTACCAGTATAGGATCACACACCAGAATCATTAGTCTTTCAAATCAAAAGTTGAGGATTTATGAGGGCGATGTTTTTATAGGCGTATTTGGAAACAGATATGCTACAGACGCACTAGAGGCCGAAGTTAATAATGTGAGAAACCTTTCCATATTAACAACAGCTGGTATGGTCGGAACGGTAAAATCAAAACATGCGTCCATAAACAGATCTACTCAAGTTGCCTTTTTAGGGTACATAACGAGCTCTCAAAAAAGAGTAAATACAAAGAATATCGCATTTACAAAGTCTGGAATAAAAGATCAACTAAATGAAGAAGCAGTTAACCTTATAGTAGTTATTGGATCTGGTATGAATTCAGGAAAAACAACATTTTGTAGAAAACTAATAAAATCATTGACGCAGGTAGGGACCAAAGTTGCTGCTTGTAAATTGACAGGAAGTATTTCTCCTAGAGATATAGATGAAATGCTATCGGCTAGCGCAGTCCATGTTACTGATTTTAGTGATTATGGTTTTCCATCTACTTACAAATGCGAAAGGGAAGAATTGATAGATTTATTTAAAACAATGTTAGATGATTTAGCGAAATTAAAGCCGGATGTCATCGTAATGGAAGTGGCAGATGGCATCCTGCAGCAGGAAACCAAAATGATCTTGAATGAACCTATATTTAAAAAATTGACAAGAGGAATAATTGTAACTGCCGACAGCGCACCTTCAGCCCTATATACAGTTGAATATCTGGAACGTCTAGGTTACATGGTGTATTGTGTTTCTGGCATTATTACATCTTCACCACTCTATACTAAGGAATTTACAGAACATCATTCTATCCCCGTGATATCGTCCGAAGCAAGAACAATAGAATTTAATTCAACCTTTGAGAAATTGCTCAAGTTCGATGCAAGTACTATCTACTAGAAATTGAATGTGTTTTGAATCAACGAAAAGAAGAAAAAACAGTATCCCCTTTTTGGTATGGTTTAAAGTACTTAAAAAAGTATAAATTCAAATTAATCGCCGCCGTATTCGTCTCTGTCTGTTATGCATTGATACCCATGCAAATACCAGTAATAACCGGATTCTTAGTAGACGGTTTAACTATGTCTGGTAATATTAATCACTCTATACTTTATGGCCTTTTTCGCTTTTTCCATTTTGGACCTAATTTTTTTAGCACCACATCAGATATTCTTTATTTTGGATTAGCTAGTCTTGTGCTTGTTTCAATTTTATATGGAGTTACGTCTTATTTCAGGGTTTACCTTAGGTCGAGCATAAGTAGAAACTTTATGTTCGAACTTCAAAGGGCAATGGTTCAAAAATTGGAATACTTATCTTTTGGCATTCATAAAAAATATGGATCTGGAAATATTTTGAGTAACATAATCGTTGATTCTAATAATGTGAGACCATTCGTGGAAACAACCGTCATTAAAACAACGACAAATGTAGTAAGAATAGCTTATCCACTAGTTATGCTTTTCATCATAGATCCAATATTAGCCTTGATTGCATATTCTGTTTTACCACCGCTATTTTTCACGATAATGAGAATGCAGTCAAACCTTGGGAATATATTGAAGACGGCAGAGAAATGATAGATCTCAGTTAACTACACTTTTGAAAGAAAATCTCGACAACATAGAAACGATTCAATCCTGTGGGGCCGAGAAGAGATCAATTGATAATATTACCAATCGCATTCAAACGATCGAAACAGCTCAGATAAAAAGCCAACGTGTTTACGCCTTGATGATTGGGTTTGCATGGAGCCTTACAGCATTAGGAATAGCGGTTACGTGGTGGTTTGGAGGCCATCAAGTTATTAGTAATGATATCACATTGGGACAGCTTGTTATGTTCTCAGGGTTTCTTCTATTTGCATATGAACCTGTCAGGTATTTTACAAGAAATGTAAGAGACTATCGTAGGAGCATAATAGCTCTAAAACACATTCAGGAGTTGCTAGAATTACCTTCATCTATAAATGAAGATAACAAACTGAAACCCTTGAATATAACTAACGGGAGCATACAATTACAGGATATCTTCTTTTCTCCCGCAGAGGTCAATAATTCAGCTTCAAGAACTAACAATATATCAATATTAACCCCATATCACTATACTAAAGAACAGTTCACTAAGTATACATTAAAAGATATTTGCTTCAAAATTGAACCAAAAAGTATAACTGCTATAGTTGGTAAAAGTGGCTCTGGAAAAAGTTCTATACTGAGGCTGATTATGAGGTTGTATGAACCTATCTCTGGTAGAATACTCATAGACAATCAGGATATAAAATACCGTTCTTTATCTTCTTTAAGAGAACAAATTGCCATGGTGCCGCAATCCCCTGCTGTATTTTCAGGAACCATAATGGAGAATATCTGTCTGTCAAACCCGCATGCTACAAAACAGGAAGTTGAAGAAATATGTAATAGTATTGACGCTTCAAGTTTCATTAATAAATTTGACAAAGGATTGGATACTATTGTAGGCCAGAGGGGAATACATCTGTCTGGAGGAGAAAGCCAAAAAATTGGATTAGCAAGAGCTCTCCTGAAAAGACCGAAAATATTACTCCTAGACGAGCCAATGTCCTCAGTTGATTCACATTCTGCTGAGATGATCAAGAAAAAATTACTTGAACTAAAAAAAATTATGTCTATAGTAATCATCGATCATACGGCTAATTCGGTAGATTTCGTGGACAATTTAGTCACGATACATAATGGAATGGTGCGATATTCAAGGAGCCTGAAAGCAGTAAAAGAGTTTGAAAACGGTGCTTTTATTGAGTATTCTAAGGATAAATTAGCGTACCAGATGGTAGAGCAATCTGATAATACCAATTCCAATAAAACAAAAATTTTTAGGCGTATCGTACTCAACTGCCCCTATTGCAAACTTGACGGATCAGAAAAATTTGGTAGATTTCAAGATAATAGGAAAAAGCACGGAAGGCAGAAAGATGGATGTAGTGTTTATAGGTAATTTGACTCAATCCGATCCTAAAAATTTTCATAGTAGCAGGACAACATGGAGATGAGAAAGGAAGTCGTCGCGTCTGCTGAACTTTTAATTAGTCATTTAATAAAAACCAACGAATTTTCAGATATTTGTGTAGCTGTCCTATCTAATGCAAATCCAGATGGTGGACACAGAAAACAACGAAAGGCATCAAAAATAGATCTGAATCGAGATCATTTGCTATTATCGTCAACTGAAAATAAAGTCATTCATTCCTTCGTTCAATCGTGGAAGCCGAATGTCATACTAGATCTTCATAATTATCCGCCCTCAAGAGAGTTTCTCAGCGAGAGTAATCATGCATTCTATCATGATGTGCTATTAGATGGTCCGACTAATCCTAACGGTATTAATGGATTTGACAATATTCAATTAGATAATCTGATAAAATACGTAAAGTCCAATTTAAATGAATTAAAGTATGAATGTGAAAGATACGTATTAATTTACCCTGGTGGCAGAGCTCGACATAGCACCCACGATATTGTAGATTTAAGAAATTTTATGTCAGTTAGACATAATATTTTAACCATTTTGGTTGAAGGAAAGGAACCATTAGCAAGGGTCTGATTATGACACTCAATTACAGCGTACTATATCAGCACAATATCATGCAGTTCTGTCTATAATAAAATGGATAATTGAAAACAAATCAATACTAAATGGTAATCATGTTAGTCACTATAAGAAAGGTGATAGATATTCAATTCGCGAAAAATACGTGAAATCAGAACAAACCATTCACGATGAAATTTTTGAATACTACTTACAAATAAAATTGAAGAAGTATCAATACCTGATTACTATCCTTCAATGGTAACTACCAGATTTGTCCGAATTCCAAATGCATATGGAATACCCAATTGCGATGAAGAAGCTTATCGACTTATTACATTCTCATGGGTTTAAATCTCATAAAGTCGATGGAACAGAGTCAGTATAAAATACAAGAATATCTTATTTTATCTTGCGATGCCACATTAGCAAAAGCTAAGCCTAGACCTCCAAAAAATGTTAGAATGATAACATTCAGGGATGAAAGAAGCCTAGATGGATTACGAAATATTTCCAACTAGTCAAGAGGGAGGTCATTCACTTTTACTCTTAATTGAACCAC
The DNA here is from genome assembly GCA_963703885.1 of uncultured Nitrososphaerales archaeon. Lineage (GTDB taxonomy): Archaea > Thermoproteota > Nitrososphaeria > Nitrososphaerales > Nitrososphaeraceae > TA-21. The sequence continues at coordinate 25,948 of CAVPGE010000028.1, read as the reverse complement.
AATCAGAATATGGGTTTTCTAGATATGAGAAACTTGGTCTTGAGATTAGACCTGGTATTCTTTTCCCAGTTTTGCGTATAACAGATGATAAATTCAAGAATGCATAGAATATATGTTTCATGAAATGCAGTATTTCTCTGCCCAAAAATGCACAGAGAAAATAAAGACTACTATTAGTTTTTCAGAAAAGATGAATAATAAAATTCATAAGCTTATTTGTTCTATGCCATAATGAGGAACGTATTCTCTTCGTTGGTGATACTAGCTTTGGTGACAACTATATCTCAGAATATGAGAACAGGAAAGAATGGGGATTTAATATTCTAAAAGAATACGGTCATGATTATTTTTTTCAAAAGCTTAAGGCCCCTTCTATTTGATGTAGATACAGTTGTCGCTAACTTGGAGACTCCACTAATAAATAAAGAATCTATCACTAGACCCTCATTTTCATTTTCCCCCAGAGCAGTCATATGTCAAAAACAAGGACGTTTCCAACATTGGTCTAATGGACCTAATTCTGTAGAATACCTAAGAAAAAATAACATCCGGATCGTATCATTAGCCAATAATCACATGTTAGATTATGGAAAAGATGGTTTGTTTCAAACAATTGTCGATACTTAGAAAGGGAGGCATAAGATTTTTTGGGGCAAATATGAATGCCCGACGTGCAAGAAATCCATTTATAAAAAATATTTTTCCAGGGAATGGAAAATTGAAACTTGTAATTATTTCTGCTTTTGAGAATCGTGAGGCCTATGATGTAGATTTCTCCTTTTATGCAGGTAGAGAAAAACCAGGTGTTAACAGACTGTCTATCAGTAAAATTAGAGAAATGATACGTAGTCTGAGAGAATCTGCATTATACGATGAAGTTTTCGTAGTCGCATTTCCTCATTGGGGAGGAAGAAGAAATTATGGTTGGAGAACAAATAGTCAGAGAAAAATGGGACACCAATTAATAGAAGCAGGTGCAGACATAGTCATTGGTCATGGCCCTCACAATCTCCAAGAGATAGAAGAATACAAAGGACGTCTAATTTTGTACAGCATTGGGAATTTTATGTATAACAGTCTTGGAAAGTTATAACAGATATAATGCCCTTCCCTATAGTTTAGCAGTGGAATTAATATTCCGTACCGGGATTTGACTCCATGGCTCTAAGACATGACCAGCATAATAAATGGTTCAAGCTTTACGACGCTTAAAAAAATTCATTAAAATATATCCGATACTGACAGAGAATCCTATGACAAATTTTCAAACTAGGTTACTAAATAGTAGTGAATTTGATTTAGTGTATAAAACACTAATAGACAAGAGTCTCAGATTTTAAATCAAAAAAAACCAGATCCAGAGCAGGAATGGACAAGATAGGTCGACTATATCGAATTGTCATTAATTAACTAATCTCGTGTTAATGGAGCAACAATCATAGTTTACATATCTGTATTAGTAACACATCCACGTTCACTAACGATTTGAATTTCATGTATGGACACTTCTCTCAAGTGATAAATAAATTGGACGCTGCAATACATGTACCATGGGTAGTGGGGATCAAGCTCTAATATTACTGAATTTGAAAGGTCATCATGTTGTATTCACATTATTTGGAACGCCATGAACTTGTTCATAATATATTATGTAGACATCATAAGCTTATTGAGAGTAGCCACTATTAGATAGAATTATGTATTATTTTTGACCATTGCGGGAGTCAAACGTAGAGATTATGATATTTAATGAAAATACGTGATTTATTTTTCCAAGATATATTCTTCGACAGCCATACCAAAATGTCTTCCTGTTGCAATTTTTGCATACGCAAGAATTTTATCTCCAATTTTCAAATCGGTTACTGAAGTCAGATCATCGTTGTCCTTAATTAGTCTGATTGTTTCTGCGTTCTGCAATATTACAGTTCCAATTTCCTCTCCAAGTTGTGCTCTTATCAATACTAGGGGACGCGTTTCAATTTTTGAACGTCCCACAATTGAGCGTCTGGTCTTACCAGTTTTGTCAACAATGAGAATTTCAATTCCAGATTCCATTTCAGAGAGATATTTGGTCGTACCATCTGGCATTACAGTATAACAGTGAACCGCACCAGCATTAACCCTGAAAGGTCTCGGTGAGGTAAAGGATGAGCCTACTGACTCGTTATGCACCAAGAAAAGAAAATTCGATTTATTTCCAATAAGCATTCCTTCCCCAAGATTCATCATTGAAGCCGTGTCTACGCAGACTCTTTCACCAACACCAACGTCCTTAATTTCAAGAATTTTAGCGTATCCCAACGTAAAAAAGCGATTCTCTAATTGTTTTTTCGAACTCTCCACTTCCCGTATATCATTGGTACGTAGTATTACCCCGTCAACTCCCAATTCCAGTATAGAAAACATTGTCCTGACTTCGCTAGCGTTATTGGCCATCGCGTAAATTTTGGTCCCACTTTTTTGGAGCTTTGCTATAATATTCTCTAGTGGAATTATTTTCCAATCAAGTGCATCTACAATAACAGATTCAGCACCCTTTTTTGCGGCCTCGACGATATCCTCCAAATCATTGTTACTTGATACCTTTTTATAAAATACCGTGGGCTTATGTTGTTTTTTAAATTTAGAAATTGATTCTAAATCGTCACAAACTACGATATCAGCATCTGCAGATGGAAATATAATCTTGAACTTCTTGTCAGTTATAGATTTGGGATCAGCATATACTAAATCTGCATCTATCTTTGACAGAAAATTGTCTAAATCTAGATCAGTTGCGTCAGGCTTAATAATTAGTTCCTTATTTTTTTGGTTTGACAAGGCTCTTTACCACCACTTCTGTGGTCTCACCATTAAATATTATTCTTGAAAGGGCATTAATTATCAGTGGTGGGTTTTTGTGTTGAAAAATATTTCTTCCAAATGTCGTGCCAATTGCACCTGATTTCATTGCACCACTGCACATATCCAATATTTCTAGATCAGAGTCTGCTTTTGGTCCGCCTGCTATTACTATTGGAACCGGACATCCTTTAACAACCTGCTTAAATGAATCAACGTCTCCTGTATACAACGTTTTGACTATATCAGCACCTGCCTCAGCCCCTATCCTTGCAGCATGAGCTACAATTTCCGGGTCATGAGGATTCTTAATATTTTCACCTCTGGGATACATCATCGCAATCAATGGCATGTTCCATTCTCCACATTTGTCAGCCACCATACCAAGCTGCTGAAGCATTTCAGGTTCTTCTTTTCCACCGACATTAATATGAACAGAAACTGCGTCTGCACCAAGCCTTATTGTTTCTTCCACACTGCCCATTAACACTTTTTTATTAGGAGCCATTCCAAGTGAAGTGCTACCAGATAAATGACAAATTATTCCCAACGACGGCGGTCTGGGAAAAGATTTAATGATCCCCTTATTGATTATCACAGAAGTAAGTCCAGAATTCTCACACTTGTATATTGTATCATGAGTATTTTGTATACCGGTGATTGGTCCGTTGGTAATGCCGTGATCCATTGGAATACACAGCATTTTTCCGTCTTTGAGTATTCTTGATAATCGAATTCTCAAACCAATAGACATTAACATTATACGAAATTTGCTCTGCTCACTTAAAAGTCATGTGATTTCAAATTAGGACTAATACTGTTGATGATTTTTGGGGGTTTTTAATCACGACTGTAATCAAAAACCCTCTCCTCAAAACTGCATCTAACTTGGGTCATTTAATTAGTCACTATGCAATTTTTTGACTTTAACGATAATTTCCGAAGTATGGACATGCGTTTCAAATACTTGAATTGAAATAATGTTAATAAAGCTTATCTGAAAATTTCATGAATTTTACTGCTTAGTATTTTTATGAATCAGAACGTAAATTTAGTAAATTTTACTGCCTATTCTTTTGCAACAAAATATTATTCAACTAAATTATTATATTATATACTAATATTATGTGATTAAACATCTATAAAGTTTTTTTCCATTTATATTGGCCTGTAATATGATTGAATTCCTCTTGCCATCTTAGTTTATTGGTTATTAATCTAAAATTTATATATCCCTTTAACGACCTGATAGATAAGCCCATCAGTATCTTCTTTGACCCGAAAATCAAGTTTTTCTGTTGTAAATTTTCTATAACTAAATATAGAATTTTTTCGTTATAGCGAAACTATTCTGACTATTTTGAAATTTAGCCGCAATCGATATTTGGATAAATTATACAATAGCGATAATTCCTCATTATTAGGCCAAGCCCAAATTCCAACGGTACGCGGTAAAAAATACATTAAATTTGATTTTATGAATTTGTAGTCACTTATATTTCAGTTGTAAACTTACTGAAGAGATAACCATTATGAGATGTCAATATCTAGACAAGAAAAAGGCTAATATCTGACATATTACATAATTGCTTCTGCTCCCCTCTTATGTGAGCCAATGTCTATCGCATCAATCACATCAGAGACGAAGATTTTGCCGTCACCAGCAGATCCAGTACTTACACAGTCAAGGATTACCTTAATAACATCGTCAACTTTTGAATCGTCAACAACAGTTATAAAGCTCAGCTCGAACTGAAAATTCCGATCTAAACCTACTCGTCCCTCTACCATATTCTACCATGGGTTTCTCACCTTTTCCCCGCCCTTTCGCCTCCACTATTGTTGATCCCCCACACACACCCTTCAGTGCAGCATTTAATTCTGATACTTTTTCAACTGGAATAATTGCCTCGATACGTTTCATGGTTCCCTAATGTATAAAGTCAGCATATAAGGTTTTAAAAATAAAAAAATTAATAAAAAAAAAATTACAAAACATGTATAAAAACTGTAATTATCACAAAATGTGAATATTCAATACCTAATTATCCTAAATAACTGATGCAACTCAATTCATAATTAACCCAAAGAGGGGAACACAGGTATTATCCAAAGAATTTTTTTGTTTCTCCATAAACCATCATATCTGCACCCTTTACATTCATGACGATTGGCATCTCACGAACAACTTTTCCAATTATCAAACAATTTCGTTGTGGCAATGTTCTTACTACGGACTTTACGGTTTCAGTATCGATTAGAGATACACGAGATATTTTTTCAAGATCGGCGTCGTTCATGAAATTAAATAAGAAAATATTGTCGACTTGTCGGTATATTCCATCGCTCAAAGCATCCGGCTGATTTGTGACAAAAGTTGTGAATATTCCAAAATGTCTCATCCTTGTAATAATATCTTCCCAATAGGTATCTTTTACGTACAAATGAGCTTCTTCTGCAAATAGAAATATTGGTTTTATGAGACCTCGCTCCAAGAGATCGACCATTTTACTTAGAACCAGCTCCACGATGATCTTTCGTGTGACAGTCGATGCTTTTTGTAGATTGATGACAAGTGCTGCACCTTTGGACTTTTTCCTGTAGATCTTTTCAAACATCAATCCTTCATCGCTATCTGCCGAAAACAAATTAGAACTTTTCAAAGTATGATAACGCGATACAAGAGCGTCACGAACTAGTTCGTTCATGTTTGCCCGATTGATAAGATTTCCAAGTGATTCGATATTTAAATCCCCATTATTTTCTAGCCTCTCCCAAATCCTTAAAAATTCCCTCAATGATGCAGATGTAATGTCCAAAGTATTTCTCAACACATTCGTGATTGCAGATTTCCCGCAGTAATCGAGATTGAATCTCAGTGAACTTCCTGGGTCAAGTAGAATAACTTTGTCGTTTATCTCAGAGGGTTTTCCATCGCTGGTCAGACCTAATCCCTGATACTCTCGATTAAGATCAAATACAATCACATAGGCTCCGTGCTCGACGAGAGACTTGATTAACACTTTGGACAAGTGGGATTTTCCTGATTCCTTTCTACCGGTGATTATGTTCAACTTTCCATCCAAATCTTCGGCATAAATCACGAAATCTTCATTCATTTTTCCTGACTTTCCTATATGTATTGGTAGGGTTCCTTGCCTGTCAAGTAAAGAGCTAAGCTCAGCCATAGTTAATCGTCTAATAGATGAATATACACGTGAGGGAATCCAATTAAGCTCGCTTGAAAGCTTGCCAGAGATATCTATCGTAGATCTAATTTTAGCCTTAAAGATTCTGGCATCTCTAATTAGACTGGAGAGACTACTTATATTTAGAGGATCATGAAAATTTTGTTCGCTTGAAGCAGAGACAATTTCGTCTTTCACTATATCTTCAATTAGTGTCTGAGATGAAAGATAATCCTCATCATAGATCTGGACTATCATTTTTCTCTCATTCTTACAGTCATCAATCAAAAGATAATCGCCTTTGTTTGCGACATCGCTATCCATTCCTAGAAATATCAATTCATTTCCGCTTTTTGACAGAATCTTCATCATTAAAATAGTCCCAATATATTCCTGCGGACATCTTCAGTGTAGAGCTCCTTTACATCATAATTATTAATTATATGACCTCTAAGTCCAGAAACTTCTGTAGTCGAAAAACAGCTTACATGATGCGCTAACCTAAGACATTCAGGATATCCTGATGGAGCAGAATCGTTCCCAAGCAACATACCAAAAGTTGCTACGTAATCTTTATTGAAACCTGAAACAACATCTGCCCTAAAAATTAAACCATTGCTTGATAATTTTATCAATGTGTTATTGCCAATTGAATTCTTTACCATACTTTTTATAATGAAGCTAACATCCATCGTACCTGGATTCTTAAATGTACGCAAATTCTGCGAAACTTTATCAAGAATCTTCAGTTTGCTACATTTACTAAGACCTACTAAAGAATTTGAACGAAGAGCGCAATTTTCAAGTACTTTCGCATAATTGCAGTATCTACTTTCATATTGGGACGATTTAAGGGAACCATCCACCAATATGATAGAATTCTGTAGAATTTTTGACAATTCATATTGAACAGAACGCTCTATATTGGTTCTAATCATTCTCTTGGCCGTATCAACATCAAATAAGAGTACTTTTACCAGCCTTCTGTCTAGGTCAGAATTTTGGAGGGTTCCTTCGGTAAGGTAGAAGATTACTGGACCTATCCGAAAATGCATTACAATCTGCGATGACATAGAAATGGCTATGCCACACTTTGCGGCGTATAGTATCCCATCTTCTGTTTCACCTATCTTGATGCAGCTCGAATCTACCCCTGCCACCATGCAGCTCTCATTAGACGGATGGATTTGATTTATTACTATTGAATCGTAGATGGGATTTGAACTACCCCAACCGCCCGAAGGTACAAGAAATTTATCATCAGGAGTGAAGATTATTTTTTTCCCCCTCAGGTTTTCTATTTTGATGAAAGTATCTACCGAAGAAAAATCTAATATCTTCTGCATGTTGCGTAATCCAAAATCTTGAGTATTTAATTGCGCATTCATGTTGCTCATCAATATAATTTCGTGCTTGTTTATTAATCTTGCGCAACTTGCGCAATATGAACAGCAACAAGTTTATGTTGTTCGTCAATATGACTCATCATAATCGATGAGTGAGCCGTCAGCAATATCAAAAAGAGTCTGATCAGGTAAAGGTAAAACTAAAGCACGGAGACTGGGAAGTAGAAATTACGTGTAATGAGAGCAGATTAAAGGACGTAGTTCAAAATGTACTATCTGGTATGGATTCAAGTATTGCATCGGACAATGGTAACGCACAGTTCGTAAATCGTTTAGAAGACCGCATTAACGAGATGGAATCAAGAATTCAAAATCTGAATTCCTTAACTAATCTAGAAAATTACAATACTAGTAAGCGTTCAACTCAAAAAATTGGCATTACTTGTAGAACCGTCCTAGAATTACTTGTAAATGATAAATATTTCTTTCATGAAAAACCTCTTGGTCAGATTCATGAAGAGATTTCACGAAGAGGTTATAATTATGACAGAACTGCAGTTTCACATTCTCTGACAGATATGGTAAGAGAGAGGATCTTATTTAGAGTTGGAACTATTAGAAACTATCGATATATTCAAAAAATTCAAGCAGACGATTCCATTCCGACCTAAACCTTGCGCAGGCTCTTTTTCTTCGAAATACTCGTAATCAACCATTGTATTCCAGAAGTGTTTATTGAATACGTTCCGGCCTGTGAGCCATTTTTTTCCGTCTCCTTTGATACATAACCGGATTTTACCAACTCAGAAATTCGTGAGCTTATTGATTTAGGGTTCAATGTTGTTGTCATTTGAATCTGATTTATCGAAACTACGTCATTATCAGTTTTGCCCAAAAGTTTTCCGATTCGCGTAGCAACAAGGTACAGAGCTACAGCCTCCTTATCAGAAAGTTTGATATCGGAAGTCGGTACGATTACAGGGCCTTCCGGTGTAATTTTTACAAAATCACTAAAATTTTCGATAAGTTCTGAAATCGAATAATTAAGCATCACCTTCTTTGCAATTTCGATAGCGGGAATTTGTTTAGATATAAACGATATTACAGATGATAATACTGAATCCGGTGAACCGTTGAATTGAACCTTGATATCATTTATGGAAATTGATACATTTAGAGTAGGAATCAATTCAGCTCTCGCCACAGTACCAGTTGAGTCACTCATTTTCTAATTTAAGAGAAGGGGAATATATACACATTACTTAGAACAATGTTAAAACCAGCTATTCTTTTTCTTTATGGATATTTTGAGAGGAGAAAGAATATCATTCTTATACTTATTAACTAGACTTCAACCCTTACAATTCATGGAAGGAATTTTTTAAAGCTTTCGAATAGCTGTCCAAGTCCATATTGTTGAGCTTGATTGGTTACTTCGTTGGTAACTGGTTTAAACTGATTTGAAGTATTTGTGATTGTACTATTTCCGGATTGAACAAAAGTTTCATTTGGTGATGTAGAATTTGGTTTTGAATCAACATTCTGGGGTTCCAAGATTCCAGAAGACACACTCGGATCTGTGTAAACTATTGTTCCATTGTCATTTGATGTATTCGATGGTTCAATGATAGGTATGGTCGAGGGTTTTATGTCTAGAAAATCACTGGGTTTCGAATTAGATGTTGAACCATTTAGCAGTTTATCTATTGTACTCTGAAATCCTCCGCCCATGGAATTCGAGAGGACATCGTTGATTGTTTTTGATATTGCTTCAGATACATTTACTTGAGCGTCAACAAACCTTATTGCAGGAATAAGTAATGCGGCAAATATTACCATGCTAATTATGATAATTAATTTTTGAGACACTCGATTTGTGGTTTAAAATTATTATTAAGCAATTAAGTTCATATGATCTTGCTTTTGTGTTAACAAGAATTGTCCTCGGACGAGAGAGCGTAAGAATTTCGCAGTTTGCCACTATCAATCAAAGTATTGAGGCGTTAACACGTATAGATATAATCAGGATTGATATTTGATAAAAATTCAGAGTAATACAATAGACACAGCTCTGGCACCTAAACTTCAGGAACGCTTAACGCTTTATAATTTCTCTATCAAGCCGCTCAACCCTCTGCAATAATTCGGCATTCGAAAATTTTAGCTTGTCTAGCTCTTCAACAAGTTCTGCGACATTGGATTTGTTTGATTCTCTAATCTTGTGTATTGCTTTAAAAGCAACACGTCTGATTCTATTGTCAATATCGTGTTCTGCTACATATGTTAATTCTTCTACAGATTTAATAATTTCAGATTCTTCAAATGCCCTACATGCATTCATCCGCACTCGAAAACAATCATCAGTTAAAAGATGTGAGAGATGATTATAGATTTTTCCATGTTTAGCGAATTGTCCCAAGGAATACGCAGCAGTTTCTCTAATTTTGTCATCATACTTTTTACCCGTTTTTTCCAGGAGAGTTGCTGCCACATCCTCATCATCTTTGAATTCTCTTAGTCCAAGAATTGCACCCTGAGCAATGACGTTCTGAAATGATTTAGTATCTATTAATCTTACTAGACATGGTATCATTTCATGGACCCTGGCCTTGCCGATGGCTATTGCAGCCTCCATTATGACAAAATAACTTTCCTTGGGGCTTTCAATCACTTCTTTCAACAAATCTATTGTTTCTTGTTTCCTAAAGTTACCAAGTGCACGTATAATAGCTCTCCTTATTTTTGGATGCTTTACTTGTAAAAAGCAATCCTTTAACTTATTGTATGAGTCATTGCTTTTGATGGAGCCTAAGGACTTGGCAGACTCAACAGATACGCCCCAAAAATTGTCATTGATGATAGCGTAACCCAGCGCCTCGACAGTTTTCGAAGTTATGTAATCCTTTAGAGCCCGTGCTGCATCCACTCTCTCGATTATTGTTTCGGCGTTTGCTAGCTGTCGTAGCAAAAATTCTTTGCTTGTTACAATATTCTTAATCTCTTTAAGTATTTTAAGGAAGGGATCAATAGAAATCCATCTGATGCGATCAATTCCGTATTCTAAATGAATTTCAACTAAGCAAATTCTGTCCTTTATCCGCATTAGATGTATGGAAGGAGATGAATGCGTTTCAATCTCATCGTATGATACCTTTATTTCTAATTGGAAATCAAATAGATTTTCCTGAATTTGTTCAACCCGTACACAAATTAAATCGGGGCGAGTCTCAATCTCAATTTTTAATGTTGGGTGACCCTTATTAAATACCCATTGGTCAAAAAACCTTTGAAAACTTATCCCTGTCTTATCTTCAATTATTCGCCTTAGGTCATGTGTATCTGCTACACTATTTGAAAATGTTTTCAGGTAAGTTTTCAAACAATTCCTAAACCTTCCCTCACCCAATACGTTTCTAATCATGTGTACTATACTTGCGCCTTTTTCGTAAGTATGTCTATCAAACAAATCGTCTTGATATGCGTAAAAATTGGTAACTATTTGTCTTGAGTATTTATTTTTATATTCGTCGAAATAATCTTCAAAAAGTAGATAGACATAATATAGATATTCATCTTTTCCCCTACTGTGTTCCCAGTAAAGGGCTTCACAATATGTAGCAAATCCCTCATTCAACCATATATCCTGCCAATCTCTACACGTTACTAGATCCCCAAACCACTGGTGAGCTAGTTCATGTGAAACAAGAGGATCGCTACTATAATCCATATCTGCTCTTTCATCATGTAGAGTGTTAATGGTTAAGGTTGTACAGCTAGAATTTTCCATGCCTCCTACTGCGAATTTATTTACAGTTACTTGCGAATATTTCTCATATGGATAATTTATTCCAAGATAATTTTCATAGAATTTCAGCATTTTGCCTGTATTTATGAACGACCTGCTTGCATCGTCCTCCCTCTCATGGGGAATATAAAAAATCAGATCTGTTTTTTCATTGTGTTGCTCTCTAATTTCTTTAAACTGGCCTATAACTAGAGATACTAAATAAGCAGGAATAGGCGAATCTTCTTGCCAAAGGTAACGCAGTGACTGTACCTTCTCCCCATTATGCATTGATTCACCCTTAACAATATCTAATAAAATGCCGTTAGATATGACTGAATATTCTGAAGAAACAGTTACAGACATTTCGGTTCTGAATTTGGACATTGGATAATCGAGGCAAGGCAACCAGTATTTTGCGTCACTAGGTTCATTGTGAGTCCATGCTTGATAAGATTTCTTACTGCCTTGATCAATATCTATAAAATAAAAACCTCTTTTAGGACTACCTTTATAGGTTATCCTAATAATTAGCTGTGTCAATTCGGGAATTTCATTTTGCAATTTTATTTCTAATTTCTCATCTAGAATTTTAAATTCAAGAGGAATCGAACTTTGGTCATTGACAGTGCAGACTGAATTTATTTCTAATTCCGAGCAGTCTAAACTAATTCGAGATGTGGTTTGAAGAGATCTTATTGTTAACTCCTGGTCGCAAATTATTTGCTTTTGGGAGAAATCAACCAATAGATCGAGCTTCAATCTTTCAACTGTAAATGGGAGTGACGGAAGATAATGAAAATTGCTGGTGGGTAAATCAAATTTAGGGTTACTCAAATTTACAGACATTCCAATCGTTAATTAGGATATACATTATAATGTTTCAATTCAGTTATCCAGTAGGTACACTCGATCATTTACTCACATAGATTAAATTCTTGCTGCGTTTAGGAAGATCATTTAGGATAGTAGGGCAATAAATGTTAATATATTATCTCATGTGCCGGTTAAAGGATTGTTTCCATTTTATAAAACTTAGCAGAAATTTAGATATTATATTATGGAAAGATCATGAATTTTAAAATATTCTATGGCCCTTCAGAATAAAGATCAGTGCTGTCGCAGTTATAGTAATGGTTATTGTTTTTTTTTCGTAGGTATTTTTTTCCCACGGAAATACCACCCATTTTTTGTGCCTCAAGACTTTTCCAGCATATACCTCTGGCCAAAAGCTTCTGCTGACACAAAAGGCGAATGCACAATCGTACCCCCTAACGTATTCTGAGAGGCGTCTATACGTATTTCCAGTATCCAAAATATCGTCAACTATTAGATATTTTGTTTTTTTCTCTAGTGTGAGACTCTTATTCTTAATTATTTTTCCGGATTTCAGATGTATGAAACGGATACTATCTATATCCAAATCCCGAGCTATCAATCTTGCTGGTACAATACCTCCATTTGCTATTCCCACTACCTCAGCGAATTTAATACCGGTTCTAGTAAGTTTACTAGCAAGCTCATGGATTAACCTGTCAATCTCATTCCAACTGATCACTTCATTTAAACAATCCAATTTTTGGCCGAGATGTAAATATTTGAAATCAGATAAGATGTTTTCCAATACGGAAAGGATAATAATCGCGTACCACAACAATTTCCTGCATGAAGATGGAACGTGCAGTTGTGAAAATCAAAGTTAATGGTGTGCTGCTATCAAGGAAAGGTCGTGGTTACTCGGAGACCGAATTGAGGGAAGTAGGTATTCAAAATACTCGAATTGCCAGAAGTATTGGAATTTCAGTAGATAAATATAGAAAAACAATGCACGCGGAAAATACTAAGAATCTGAAAAAAGTACTGGAAGGAATTCCCGCTAAGGACAAGAAAGTAAAAAAAGAAAAAGAAAAAGTTACTCAGGCAACTAAGAATGTAGGCAAATCAAAAAAAGTGAAAGAATAACATATTTTTTTGATTATTTTCAAGATTAAGTATATATTAATCTGTGGTACTAACAGGATATGAGCGATAACTCGGATCTCAATTCTGTTCAAGGATTATTGACCTTACCTGTATCAAGCATCATAGATCTTAATGTTGGTTTACTTGAGAGTGACAAAACAGTTGCTGAAGCAATCAGTCTCATGAAAAGTAAGGGTCTAAGGAGTGTGCTTGCCTTGCACAATGGAGAAGTCGTGGGTATTGTAACTAAGACAGATGTTTTGTTCAAGATTATGTCACAGGCAAAAAACCCAAGCAAAGTAAAGTTAAGAGAAGTAATGAATTCGCCCGTATTCGCGGTAGACCCAAAGGCATCGATTCAAGAAGCACTTTCGATGATGGACAAGCACGTCGTGAGGCAGATAATAGTCAGTTCAGAATCCTCCGTGTTGGGCATGATATCCCGAGAAAATATTTTTGAAAAAATACACTTGACTACAATGAAGGCAGAGGATGCAGCATTCGTTGGCACTCCTGTCTGCATAATTAATCCGAAATCAATTTCATATATGAAAGACACACTCTCAGCCAAACTAAGCTGCCCTTATTGTGGGTCTCCTTTCGATACAAAAGAAGGGCTATCCCTACATATTGACAGACTGCACAATGGTTCAGGGGTTTTGGAAGGAGATGTTAGACATATGCTTGAATAGAATAAAAATATTGTTCACTTCTTTTTGATTTTTATATCCAAATTTGTAATAGTGTATATTTGAATAGCTTATATTATGTTAGATAAAATTTCAAGATGACTTTGCTGAGCGTGCCGGGGTAGCTCAGCTTGGTCAGAGCGTTCGACTCATAATCGAAAGGCCGCGGGCTCAAGTCCCGCCTCCGGCACTCCAAACTTTATGACACAATGATATGGATTCAGATCGCTTCTACTTAAATTCGAGGATAAAAATGATTATTTATGACATTATTGGTTATTTTTGCATATTAGCATATTAGTGACACTGCCATGTCAATAAAATTAGGATTAGAAAAAATTCATCGAATATAAAAAAAGGATTTTTGTCATAGATTTTAGAATCGGGAGATTGAATTAGAATAAGAAAGAATATGGATAACTTTGATATTATACGGTTAACAATTGAGTAATTAAATCTAGATTATTTAGATGGCAGAAAAATTTGACTAGCAATGAATAATATATATAAATGACTCCTTATCCCTAAGACGGGACTTTGACCAAGATAGGAATTATATCTGATACTCATGATGATATCGTAAATGTCAGAAAAGCAATAGAATTGTTTCTAAAATCCAAAATCGAATGTGTCATACATGCAGGAGACTATGTTTTTCCAGGGATAGTAAAAGAATTTGGAAAGTTGGGAGAAGTCAAATTTATAGGCGTATTTGGAAACAACGATGGGGAAAAATTGGGTCTATCAAATAGCTTTAAGGAAATTGGTGGTGAACTTAAAGGCGAATTTGGTGAATTAAATATAGATGGACTCAAAATAGGCATTTATCATGGTACCAATACGGAACTTACTGAATCAATAAGTAGCAGTAATATTTATGATGTTTTCATCTGTGGTCATACACATAAAAGGCGTGCAGAAAGAAGAGGAAAAACCTTAATTCTAAATCCTGGTGCTGCTCATCGAGAATTTCCAAACATAGATGGAGAAGTCGAAAAAGAATCAAATATAATTATATTCGATACTCATACTAAACATCATGAGTTTGTAACATTATGAGTAAATTGTAGATATAAAATTGCCTAATCTAAATCCTATGGTCATATGCCAATAATTTTTATTTTATTAAATGTATATTCTAAAGTATTATTTTTGACTAGTGACACAAAAGAGGAACGTCTAATATTTTTCTTAATAGTATCTGAAAACTTGACCTATGTTTGAAATCCGATGGGAATAAATAATCTAGTGCTGCGAACCGAATTAATTTAAAGAACTGGATAATCGTCACTTCGTCTTATTACGTTCTAGAGAATTTGTCAGCAAAGTTTTATTCTCTAAATAATGAATCAAAGTACTTCAATGAATTATTCAGAAAGGCCTGCGACTAATCTGAGAGTAAAAATAATACGAGAAAATAATATTCGTGCTTCAGAATGAGTTTAAAACTATTTACATTATACATCTTAAATTTGTTTATTTTTACATACCGCAACTAGCGAATATAGATGCGTATTGGAAATGGTTAGTTAAATGATAACATTTAAGGATTATCGGATATTCAAAATGAAGGATATAAGCGACAGCAGTTAATGCATTGTAAAATGGAATAAATATATTGTGCGATAATAGCACCTAATTGTATGAAAATTGAATTGGAAATGTATCTTGACGGTTTGGACGAATCAGCAATAATGGAAAAAGTATCTGTAATTACAAAACATGCCAAAGACTTGGGATTCAGAATCGGCGAAATTGAAGTAAAGACAGACAAGCATGAACAAGAGGAACGAGAGGAAGAGGAAGAAGCCAAAATAAATGATATTTAGAATTATCGCCAAATATATTTACGTAATTTGTTATTAGATGCAGGATACAGAAAAATATTCCCTTCCTAATAGTATTATCATCCTACTTTGCATGGTCATAATGATTCTACAAGTTTAGAATTGTCGTCGGAATGATGCTATAGTATGGCTTGACTAGACTATTTATTAATAGGTATTTATCAATACTATGTTATGAAGTACCGAAGCAAGAATGGAATCTGTGCCTCTATATTGAATTCCGTTACAAGTGAGGATGGCACAAGAATAACCAAGATAATGTATAATTCTTTCCTTTCCTATTCTCAAGTTAGTTATTACTTGAGGCTTTTGAGAGAAAATGGTACTTTATATTATGACGAAATGAGTAAAGTGTATAAAATTACGTGGCTTTTTAGTAGATTCTTATAATGACCCAGTAGTTGTATCGGATACATACAAGCCAAATTACTATGATTTAGTAATACTAGATACAAAGATGCCTAAGATGGATGGCTTTCAGTTTATGAGAATTTAAGAAAAAAAGACCAAAAAACCAAAATTTGCTTTCTGACAGCAAGTGAAATGTTCTACGAGTCATTAAGAAAAGCTAGAAATATTTTTGGTGATGTATTAGGTGAAGAATATTTTATCCAAAAACCAGTCAAAACTAATCAGCTTGTAAAGAAACTAAACGAATTGATAGATTCTCACTGAAAAACAGTAACAGAAACAGAAACAATACTTTTGACAAATCACGTACTACCAAAGAAGACTATTCTTCACCAAGTTTGTTTCTAAGTCGTGAAACTAGCTCTTCACCTAATATCGGCTTCCTAATAACATCAGTGTAATTTACGCCAGGAAGAATACTTACAAGTTCCTCTGCGGCATCTAGTGCAGATACAAATATTATGCGTATATGTGAAGCTATGGACTTTAATCTATAGAATAGCTGGATGCCATTAAGTTTTGGCATCCTTATATCTAATATCACCAAATCATAAGGGCATGGATAAATTTCAGCAAAATGTTTCAATGCCTCTTCTGAGTCGGTAAAGAAATTTATCTTCCATCCCTCCTCAGACAATAATGTTTTATAGGTAAATGCTAAATCCGCCTGATCTTCAACTATCAAAATGTTTGGAGTTCGTGACGAATGGTTATCCACTGATTGCGAAAGGTGTTTTTTGAAATTAGGAACTGAATTTAACTTGTTCTTCACATCATACACAGGATATGACTTGGTTAGTCCACTTGAATACTCCCCTATTTCTTTAATTGAGTATGAATTAGATACTTCAGGAAATGAGCTCTTTTAAGATGCGATACAAATCACTTCCTATGACGAGACCGTTAGGACAAGCCTTTAGGTTTATCTTAGAACATATGTTAATTGTAGCACCAACCAAAGTCGTCTGACTTGGATGAGTATTGACTTTACAATTTCTACCTTACCGTAATCGGCACTAATCCTATAATCAACCGGCGGTAGCTTCTCCTCAGCAAGTTTTGCATTTATAATATCATGAGACAGTATCATAGTTATTGCTGACTCGAGAACAGTTTTGAATCCTGGCCACTTAGCAATTTCAGATGTCTCTGGAAAATAATAAATCAAACTATCTTCCAACATTTTTAATGATTCTAGCATTGTAACCCCTAACGATTGCAGCCATCGAGTTTAAGAAAATCGAGTAGTATCTCATGGCTTTCTTTGAATCAGCAATCATCAATGTAATTCGTGTCGAATCAATCATATCCACAATGCATACGCAATAATTTTCAGATTTGCAGAATTACATGATATCTCTTCGTCTGAATTTATCAGAAAGTTTTTGTTAGTATTCAGCTCAGTCAAGCGGTTCAAATCCCTCACGAAAAATAATTCCTGGCCGGATAAAATAGCGCAGGCTTATTTGTGAATTTCTGATTCAAATGACTTTGAGTATTCATCTTTGTCAACATTTTTATTTTCTATTGTATATTCTCTTCCTTTTTGTTCGGTGGCGAAATATTCTATTATTTCTTTTAAAGTAACATTTTAGAATTTCATACTTTCATTATGCACCCATGTGTAGCTTAAGTGTATTCATATTTGTGAAAATGCTATTATTGCTAGAATTTGAAATCTTTCTGCAGTATGTTTTCAGAAACTTTAACGAAATTATACTGCATATTTGATATTTTTGCACTAGTCTTCTTTAGTATCAGATTAATGATTTATTGTTACTTAGTCTTCGGTTACTGATTGATCAATACTTTGTTCTTCTAAGTCATTAATACACTAAATGTTTACTAAACAATACTATGTAACAATGTTTATATACTTTATTCTGTTGAATATAAGGCAACTGAATCAAAAAATTCTCACTTTGACATTAGTAGCCGTTACAACGGCACTAATTGTTATGATGACAACAGCACCAACTGCAGTAATGCAGTCAATTGCCGATGCAGTAGGACGTGGCGGCCGTGGTGGCGATGGTGGTCACATGCGTATCCAGCACAGGCAGTCAACATCTGCGAGCTAATGGTGCCGCCGGCGGCGGCGGTGGCGGTGGCGGTGGCGGTTATCGGCGGTGGCGGCGGTGGCGGTGGCGCTGGCGGTCCAGCGACAGCTTGTGCCTGCTAACCCATGTTCGACTACCGGCGGCGCAGCAGCTGGTGGTGGTGCAGCCAACGGTGGTCCTGCAGGCGCCACCTGTGCCACTTGTAGTGCCCAAGGTGATGGCGGCGACTGGCGGTAGACGGCGGCAACGCTGATGCAAGCAACAAATTCTGCGTCGCGATAGTAGTAGAGCTACTGCATCTGCTGGTGGTGCTGGCGGCGGTGGCGGCGGTGGCGGCGGTGGCCAACAAGGCGGTGGCGGCGGTGGCGGCGCTAGCGGCGGATCAGTGTCGTGTGTTGGTAACTCATGCAAAACTCAAGTTGGAAGCAACGGCGGCACTGGCGGCACTGGTGGCGCCGCCATTGGCTAGTAATCAGCAAAAAACAAATAAACCAAATAACTACCCCTTTTTTTTCTTTTTTCTAACGCTATGATTATTTGCTTTGGATTTGAAGCTTGTTAGCTTTGTCATTTCTGTTTGCTCTTGCAGATAATGCCTTGTTTAGTATCAAATAAGCTACAACTAGCTACTGGAAAAACAAAAATCCCAGTCATCTTAGTGAAAGATATTGACAAGCTTTGTATGCTTTATGTGGTTGTTAAAAACACTCAACCGCAGAAATTTATTTGCACATTAGATCTCAGTGTTTTAAAGAAAACTCACGTATCCCAATACTAGAACTTTATATTTAATAATAAATCATGTTTATAAATTTCTCACGATTTAAAAATGTACATCAATAGATAATTAGTAATCTGGTATTACATTCTCAACTTCTATATTTCTTCAATCCTGTATATTAGGATATTATCAACGAATGTCTGGAAAGTAAAAAAAGGATCAAATACTGAAAGGCTAAAACAAAAGGAAAAAGAGACAAAATTACCATAATAACCTCGATTATGATTAACAGCCAATGTGTTTTCTATTTCCAAAATAAACCACCTTACCTATACAACTTTTTGTCACTACTACCTTAAGGGACCAATTTGCATGCTCAACTTGTCTTCAGGATATCCCATTGCTTGAAGAACGTCCTTGGCTGACCGTATTCGTTTGCAAGGAGCATCATCGTCTCCAGATACAATAGCTTTTCCGTACAGTATTGTTCCCTTCATAAATATCTACTTTAAAAAGCTCACTGTTTTCGCCCTTCGGTATCTTAGCAACCACCCAGAAAATGCCTTCATAATCAGTTTTTGAAGTCACAATGATAACAGGATTTTTATCAGGTGAGACTTTAGCAGCATAGGTAGCATTTGGTTTTAGTTGCATAACAAAAATTCTAACATCAACGTCGTTCTTGTTTGAATCTTCGTTATGAACATACTGAGTACACTTCACATCCATTTCGCGCGGCGTACAGACTATTATTTGAAACTAAGCATAATTATCAGTACTAATGGCGAGGACTAATGGCTCAACCTTAAACAATCCAATATTGTATAGGCATTCATTATTAATATTTATAAATATTAACTAAGTTGCGTACAACGTACAAATATTAATCAAGAAAAGTAAAGTCAAGAATACAACGACGGATCATAAATTTCAAGCTGATGCTAAACTGCGAATTTATACTGATGATGAAAGACATTCTTGGACATTGGATATTAATTAATCTTATGTATGACACCATGCAATGAAGTTTTAACGAGGAACATTAAACAACCATAATGTAATTAATAACTTATTTCTAGGAATTTAATTTTTTTCTTTCTCGATGAATTATTGAAAGAACCTTTCTTACACCTGATGTTTTATTTAAGCCCTAAAGCATTACTAATGATCTATAGCGAGTAATCTTCTTTTGATAGGTTCATTGTTAATATAAATAATTCATAAACATTTTATAAAAATAAATTCTATCTTCCTTATATATTGCCATCCGTCAAGCATTCCATGATTCTATTTCTTATGTACAATTATTCCAATGTTGAACGCTTACCACGTCTGTTTGAACAATATTTCAGATTCAGATGACTTTAGTTTCATACCGACAGTTGAATGGCTGAATGTATCAACTTATGACGTGTCAGTAAAATCATTGAAAGTATAAAAAATAAGTCAGCAAATAGAGAAAGCTTAGAAGGAACCAAATAAAGTTGAGAACTGCACATTGCAAAAATAGGTTAAAATTGTCATATCGACTATCTATTTCTTGATTTGATGTACATTCCATCATTTTAACGTTAGCGTCTCTTAGTAAAGTTTGGATCATAATCAGAATTCAAAAGAACCACCAATAAGACAATGGGAAAATAATTTGGTAGAATTGTGTTAGCTTTATGAAGGTGCGCGATTTATTAATCAATCCATACAGGGAATTTAAGAATAGTTCATATTCATTCATTCATTCATTCTAATTCAATGGATGCTTCAGTACTCATAATCCTCGTCATGTGTTATCGGACGGCTCTTCCTTCACTTCATTAGCATCCAATTCTTCTTAACATGTGGTTCAATTAAAATTATGGATCACTTGTACTTATTTGACCCAATTTGTTGTAATTAGGTTAAGGATCACTGAATTCTTATAACACCCCTAATGATAGGAATCATATGAAATCGGCACGTATTACAAAGATAAAGGAGAAATTATCTATTACAGAACTTGCTGATCCAAAGCCAAGAGATACGCAGGTTGTTGTTAGGATAGAAGCAGCTGGCGTATGTCATAGCGACCTTCATCTTTGGGAAGGAGGGTATGTTGGACCACAAGGTAAAATGCTCAAGGTTGAAGATAGAGGAGTAAAATTCCCCCTTACTCCAGGTCATGAAATTTCGGGCAAAGTTGAATCAATGGGAGATTCAGTCACTGGCATTGAAGTAGGAGATAGAGTAGTAGTGTACCCTTGGATAGGAGAAGGGTCTTGTCCTGCTTGCATAGCTGGAGAAGAAAATCTTTGTGATAGTCCCAAAACTGTAGGTATCTACAGAGACGGCGGATATTCCGATTTAGTTCTAGTTCCAAATTATAGGTACCTTGTTAAAATTGGTGATCTAGATATTGAATCTTCTGCGTCCTTGGCTTGTTCTGGACTAACTGCTTATAATGCGGTAAAAAAAGCAAAGACTGACCCCGGAGAACACATTGTCATAATTGGGGCAGGGGGTCTAGGATTGATGTCTGTCCAAATAGCAAAAGCAATAACAAATTCAAGGATTATTGTTGTGGATGTAGATGATAAGAAGCTGGATGAGGCAAAAAAACTCGGTGCACATGAGACTTTGAACTCTACTCAAATTGAACCTGTACAGGGATTAAAAAATCTTACTAATATGCAAGGTGCCGAAGCAGTAATTGATTTTGTGAACAATAGTCGTACTGCACCAAACTCAGTAGATATGCTTAGGAAAAGAGGTAAATTGATTATGGTGGGATTATTTGGTGGAGCTTTAGAATTGAATCTACCCCTAATCCCTTTAAGAGGATACACCCTAACCGGAGCATACACTGGAAGCTACTATGACCTTGTGGAATTAATCAATCTTGCAAAAATGGGCCTTATTAAATCAGTGGTAAGCAAAAGGTATGAACTTGAACAAGCTAACGAAGCCTTAGATGATTTACGTAACGGCAAGATCATTGGAAGGGCAGTATTGAAACCAAATTAACTGCATATTAATAATATATTTTAATTTTTTTAGTTTAATTTACCTAAATTAAGACACTTAACATTTTACTAGTAATAGTGACATCAGTACCCTATAATATCTCCCAACAATATATAGAATGGATTATTATCTTCAAGAACCTCATGACTTAATTTTAGTACAAATTTTGCTTTCGTATAAATAATATGTAAAATATTTACGAACGAATGAAATCAAATTTAGAATGCTATATCTACATCTTACGTTACCGCATTGGATATCTCTAAATAAATAGGAGAATGAAACAATGGACCACAAAACAAAAATCATTGGAATTATCTCATTGGTATTCGTATTTGTTTCATCTGTTCATCCCTTAACTGCATTTTCTCAATCACTAGAGTTGGCAAGTTGCAAGCAGTCAAATATTCTAGGTGCAACTGCAAATCAAAATAACCCTAATTCTCCCGCAACAGCAGTTTTAGATAGTGACAGCAATACTGCTTGGTCGACATCAGGTCAAAATTCGTGGATTCAACTTGATTTGGGAAGACCTACGATTATCTGTGGCTTGGATATTCAGTGGCATAATATTCATCCACAACAAAATAATTTTTTAGTTTCACTCTCATCTGATGGAGTCAATTATGAGACAATACTTTCGTCCAAGAGTAGCGGAAACACAAATAATTTTGAGCATTATGATTTTAAAGATACTCTAGCAAAATACGTTAAGGTAACGGTGACAGGCACAGAGTCTGGTACTGTAACAGGTAATAACATAGGGAATGACGTAGCAATCGCAGGAATTGACATTTTTGGAATTAGTCAAGTTAGTGGCAATGCTGTTGTCAATCGGCATGAAGTTATTCAAAATAGTATTATAGATGGTCAAGCTATCGATAGAAAAGTAATAAATGAGGTAATAGAAAATAGAGTTATTAATGAACAGCAATCGAGGTCAAGTTGTAAGCGGGCAACAACCAGGTCAAGTTGTCAAGCGGGCAACAACCAGGTCAAGTAGGTCAAGTTGTAAGCGGGCAACAAACAAATCAGTGTATTAATTTAGAGATATCTACTTTAACTGCTACCAATAGTCAATATCAAAATCCACCTGCTCATACAGTCGATGGCAGTTTGACACGAGATGGGCAAATAGAGACAGAGGTTCCTGGATTAAGGCAGACTTGGGCCGAGAAGAACCCGTATGTAGTGTAAATGTTGCTTGGTTCAAAGGCGACCAAAGAGTATATACATTTACAATAGGTGTCTCTAATGATGACAAAAAATACACCACAGTCTTTTCTGGTAAGAGCAGTGGTAACACAAAGAATTTAGAAAAATATGACATTGGGGACATTACCGCCCGTTACATTAAGGTGACCGTAAAAAGTAACAGTGTCAATAGTTGGGCAAGTATCACTGAGTTAAGAATAGAAGGTCAAAATATTGCTCCAGAACCAACACCAAAACCAACACCAAACCAACACCAGAACCAACTCCAGAACCAACACCAGAACCAACACCAGAACCAACACCAGAACCAACTCCAGAACCAACACCAGAACCAACACCAGAACCAACACCAGAACCAACACCAGCACCAACACCAACTCCAGAACCAACTCCAGAACCAACTCCAGAGCCAACACCAACTCCAGAACCAACTCCAGAACCAACTCCAGAACCAACACCAACAACCAACACCAGAACCAACTCCAGAACCAACACCAGAACCAACTCCAGAACCAACTCCAGAACCAACTCCAGAGCCAACACCAGAACCAACTCCAGAGCCAACACCAGAACCAACTCCAGAGCCAACACCGGAACCAACTCCAGAGCCAACACCGGAACCAACTCCAGAACCAACACCGGCAGATGGCGTGCAATATATCTATCCTACTGTACCAGGCGGCCAAACCTGGTTCTTCAATCCAGCTAGTCCCTCTGATGGTCAATTTGATGCTCAGGGCGATATCACAAAGAATGCGGATGGTACCTGGCATGTAGAGCCCCAGAGTACAAGAATGCAAGCATTCACAAAGAATTCAGGGGTACTCTCAGACGAGACACGGTCAAACTTGGCTACATATGACTACTCTGAACTAGCAAAAACTGGATATTGGTATGCCCCACAAGACTGGAAAAATGTAGAAATTACTGGCTATTTCAAAGTGACTGAACATGAAAAATGGTGGCGATGATATATCCCTGGTATCAAGGAGCGTTAGACATAGTCAAAATGTCCACGATGGTTGCGGTGGATCGTCTTACCACAATAACATAAATATACCAAATGGTGAATTTAGGTTCAAGAAGGAAATGTGGCATGTAAATTATGACACAACGCCTTATACCGGAATTACCGATAGGCTCTTTAATAAATAAATGGGTTGGATTCAAAGGCATAGTATACAACATGGGCGATGGCAACATAAAACTTGAATCCTATGTGGATAAAGACAACAATAATCATTGGGAAAAAGCTGCCGAAATGATAGACAAGGGCGACTGGGGAAGTGATATGACTCACTGCAATGCTCCTACTCCAGGCGAAAAGATTACGTGGGCATCCCCCGAAATAATATTCAAAACCACCGGAAACGGATTTGATTTCCAAAAGCTGTCAGTCAGGGAGATAATTCCTCCAACCTAATTTTCTTTCGCATTTAGCATATACGATAAAGTTGGGACCATAGTGAATGGAATTGAAAATTCGAATAAGTTCATGTAAAGCATTAATTAATATATAAAAAAAGTTTCATAATAACTAATGTTTGATGCCCGAAATATTGGCCTCAGAAACATAGAGGTCGCAGATACCCGCATTAGTTCGATAGATGGTGAAAATGGCAAACTCATTTATCGTGGTTACGATATTTTAGATTTAGTAAATCACTCTACTTTTGAGGAGACATCATTTTTACTGTTATTTGGTAGCCTTCCAACAGCAGCTCAGCTAGTAGATTTTGTCGACGAGATGAAAAAAGTGAGAAATGTTCCAGAGATGGTATATGAAAATTTAAGAAATAGACCACACTCTGCTTCGCCTATGGACGTATTGCAAGCAAGCGTCTCCGAACTTCCAGACTATGACTCAAATTTAATTGATGATACAAAGGAGATGAATGTCAAAAGAGCAATTTTACTTATAGCCAAGATTCCTACTATTGTTGCTGCATGGAATAGAATACGAAATGGTCTAGATCCGATAGAGCCAAGGACAGATTTTTCACATGCAGAAAATTTTCTTTATATGCTATTCAATGAAAGACCATCCCAAGATGTCAGCTGACATATTTGATAAGTGTTTGATACTTCATGCAGAACATAGTTTTAATGCATCGACATTTGCAGCAAGAGAAATAGCCTCAACGCGAGCTCATATGTACGCCAGTGTTGGAGGAGCAATAGGTGCTTTATCAGGTTCACTTCATGGTGGAGCAAATACAGAAGTCATGAAGATGCTATTGGAGATTAAAGATGTCAATAGAGTAAAGGACTGGGTGATCGAAAAAATTGAGCATGGAGGTAAGATTATGGGTATGGGACATGCAGTATATAGGACAACCGACCCGAGGGCTGAGGTCTTGTACCATTTGTCCAAAAGATTAGCAAAAGAAAATAATAGCAAATGGTTTGAGATTACAGAGCAAGTCGAAAAAGTGACACGGAATTATTTATCTGAAGCTAAGCATCAAGCAATATATCCTAATGTAGATCTCTACAGTGCATCGCTCTACTACAGCCTACAGATTCCGATGGACCTTAACACGCCTATTTTTGCTATCTCGCGGATTTCTGGATGGACGTCCCATATAATTGAGGAAAAATTTGCGGAAGCGGCTCCGAAACCTGCACTGTATAGACCTAAAGCAGTCTATGTTGGGAGATATTGTGGTCCTATGGGTTGTGAATACAATCCCATAGGCAATAGAACATGAATCAAGACTAGATCTAATAGTGTTTTTTTTGGTAGTTTTTGCAGGAACAGGATACAGCATGCTTTAAATTGAGAAAATTTTTCAGTAGTAAATCAGAGGTGGGGTGGCAGAGCGGCTATGCGTTCGCCTGCAGTATTCACAAAGTACAGTTAGCGAATCTATAAGGGTTCGAA
>CAVPGE010000027.1:0-5587 GCA_963703885.1 uncultured Nitrososphaerales archaeon | reverse complement strand
AGAATTCCGATACCCACAAGCATTCTACAATACTATAATAGATATCGTTTTAAAGGAATTCTCGTGTGAGTTATGCAAACCGTAGTTAGGGATTGATTCTGTAATATATGACATCAAGTTAGTAGGAAATAAGCAGTAAAGTGTTGGAGGGTGAAATCCAAAGTTAACAGAGCCGGTAATTGAGCCTCAAATTTTAAATACCTTATCAAGTACAATTCTGATTTAGGTGATATTGGAATGAGCATCACACCGGATGATTGGTTTGGCAAGTTCTGGCCATTTAGAAGAATAGGCGGTCCACCTGGCATTAATTATTTTGACGATATGTTCAGAGGATTCGATGAGATGAGACGAGAGATGGAAAGACAATTTGAAGAATCTTTCAAAGATATAGAAACAACGACACCTAAAGATCTGATAAGAGAGTTTGAAACACCAGAGGGGGGTAAGGTGAGAGAAGTAGGACCTATTGTCTATGGTTATTCAATGACAATAGGACCTGACGGCATACCAAAAGTAAGAGAATTTGGGAATGTGAAATCTCCAATGCGAAGAGGTTTCTTTAAGCCTTCAATGTTATCTTCGGAAAGAGAGCCCATGTCAGATGTAACCACCACAGACAAAGAAGTGAAGGTTGTGATAGAATTGCCTGGTGTATCTAAAGAAAATATCAAAGTAAATGCCTATGATGGCAAAGTGGAGGTTACGACCACAGATCCGAAAAGAAAATATCATGAGATTTTAGAAGTACCCCCTGGGACAGACCTTGAAACTGCAAAGTCAGGTTACAACAATGGGATACTTGAGATAACTTTCAAAAAGAAGGAAATGAAGCCCAAGGGCAAAGAAATAAAGATTGAATAAACAAGCACAAATAAAATCAAGGTCTAGATGATACCTTGAGTTAGTTACGGCGATTGGGAGATAGGGTTAATCTTAATGGGTAACGCAAGTACGAATGTAAAGCCAGGCTAATGAATTCGGGAATTTTGACATTATCAATCTCTAGTTTAGACAAATATTCAGCAAGCGCATGAACAGAGGTTCCTAAGTCAAAAAAAGATTTTGATGGTGTTGGTATTTCAAGAATGTGGGCGAATTTGAATTTTAGGGGCTTTATTCCATATTTCTCCCTGAGTGTGGACTAATTCGCTTAGTCCTTTTTTTCTTAATATTCACAAAATCAGGAGTTTTCCACTCATTAAGATTTGAGGATTTTTCCGGAATAGTGTTGAAAATCCATCGGAAAAAGTACTTTAATCGCCTCCCAGACTCGGCTAGTCCTTTCACATAGCGATTGACATTATAGTAATCCGGCCAATCACCTTCAATTGCAATAAAAGAGAACCCACTACTAGAAACTAGGTGTTTGTAATCTCCGCTCTCTGATGAATCAATTTTTCTTTTCAAATCCTTCTAAACCATCCATAATCATTGAATGTTCCGGCAATTTACAACAATTGCATTTAACTTTGAAACATTCTCGTGCCATTTTGTGATTGCACTTGCTACAAGTGCAGACACTATCATAAAATCCGCCACTCTCCGATGTATTATTTTCACCCATAAGCAGTCTCCGAGTCGCACTTTATCATTTCTGACCGAGTCACGTACATAAATAGGCCATTTATAATAAATTTATCGATACTTACCCTTGTAACCTACCATAATAACACTCTTTCAGACTACATTCCATACCATTCATTGACGTACAGCATTGCTTTAAGTGACCTAGTTGGTGAACAACCTAATCCAAAAAACTTGTAGCCGTAATCTCTCTTTACTATCTAAAATTTTATGCTTGTAAATATCCTTATTTTGATGAATCCTTTGAACATCTTCTAATTAGCGAAGAAAAAATAGTGGTAAATC
The DNA here is from genome assembly GCA_963703885.1 of uncultured Nitrososphaerales archaeon. Classification (GTDB taxonomy): domain Archaea; phylum Thermoproteota; class Nitrososphaeria; order Nitrososphaerales; family Nitrososphaeraceae; genus TA-21. Next base: position 3,715 of record CAVPGE010000027.1, on the reverse strand, counting down.
AACAAGACAAATATGGGTACGAATTCATATTTGGTTTGTCGACAATAGCGATTTGATGCCCACAAGCTCTGCAGCAATTATTTTTGTCCAAATTCCATGACGATATCGTATTCCCAAATCTCTGGACTGCCATACTGTTGCATGCAGGACAATAAGTATGCTCCCATTTATGGCCAGGAACATTGCCAAGATATACATACTGCAATCCTGCTTTTTTTGCTACTTCGTAATGCTTCTCAAGTGTTTCAACAGGAGTTGGAGGAAACTCCATCATTTTGTAATCTGGATGAAATCTGAGAAAATGGATTGGTGTTTGAGGCCCAAGCTCATCGTGTACGAATTTAGCAAGCTTCTTGGCTTCATCTAAATCATCTCCAACCCGGGGAACTATTAAATCGGTAATTTCAATGTGTATATTGGTTGTATCTCTAATTTCCTTTATGGTTTCATAAATGGGTTGAGGGTCTGGTATACCGGCATATCGTCCATTGAAATTTCTTTCCCCGTTACCTTTGAAATCAACTGTGATACAGTCTAAAAATTCATTCATCATCCGGACACTTTCTGGAGTACCGTACCCATTTGATACAAACACATTGAAGAGTCCATTTTTTCTTGCAAGGACACCACAGTCTCTTGCAAATTCTATGAATATCGATGGCTCATTGTAAGTATATGCTATTCCTTGACACTTGTTGATTATAGCTGTTCTTACCACTTGAGCGGGGGTCATGCAGATTCCTGCAGTTTGCTTCCGTTGACTTATTTCGAAATTTTGACAATATCTACACATCCAATTGCATCCGGTTGTTCCTATAGAATAAACTAGACTCCCAGGCATATATTGAGTTACAGGTTTCTTTTCTATAGGATCGATATTGCCAGCAATTACTTTGCCATACGTAAACAAGTATAATTTTCCTTCAATGTTGCCGCGGACACCACAAAAGCCAATCTTTCCCTTAGGTATTTTACAGTACCTAGCACATGCAGTACATTTAATTCTGTCGTTTTCATTAATGCCTAGCAAAGCCCCTTTCCCTATCAAGTTATCCATGTGAATTCTTGTTGTCATTCTCGCTATAATATTATGAAGGTTACAGTGAATTGCAGTGCAGCGCTACATCCTTAAAATGTCAGCTGCAAAAATCTTGAAGACCCATATTTAAGATAGAGCATCTTATATGTCGTCTATGAGTGAGTATTCAAAGCCATGCATTTATCCCAAGACTGAAATAAAGATGTCAAATAAAAGTGATGGTAGGTGGCTGCCATATGACTTTGATTGGAGCGCACACGATTGCAAGCACGACGCCAAAGAATCAGTGAATGGTGTTTATACAAATAATACTGAATCCAAAAATGCTTCTACAGTGGAGGAAAGGCTTGCAAGACTTGAAGAAGGAGTATTTGGAGATATTGAATAATGCATAAAGACATTTTCAGAAAAGTGATTGTATTTAACTAAGCTCCTAAATTAATTCCTAATGGTGCCTTGAAGATTCAAGTATCTGAGCCTACATGTAAATAGATAGATGGAAAGTCAACAGCAAAATTTTTGCTCCCTTCTTTATCCTCGGTGTAAAGATACCTCAAATGGGAGCTGAGGGTAGAATGATTGCTTTGCAATTCTGTGCAATCATAGAAGTATTATACACCAGGATTTACTGACATTCATGAATCAGAGATATGCTAATGCTACTCTAAATCGAGATAAGAAATTTCTTATTTGGAATTTCAAACAGGAACTCCTAGAAAAGTACTATGAAGTTTCAAAGAGAAACGGACCGACAGTTTTTAGCTTGCGAGATTTTAGATCAGCGCGATTACCGGGACTTTTCCCATATAACCAATTTGTGCTAGAAACTCTGCGAAAATACGAACGTAAGAAAGGATTTCTTCATATTCAAGGTGAGACGGTAACATTGACTAAAGAGGGATTAATGCAGTCCCAAAAACTCAGACATGATTGGGATTAACCATGCTACGTATACAATCCAACACGAAAAGATTCAAAGAAAGTTTAGCCGTATTGGTATTTGCACATGAGTTCATAGATATTAGAATGTCATTTTCTGATACGGCAGACAAGGAGAGATCACTTTGACCAAGCTCCGAATTCCTCATGAATTCCGTAGAGGTTCTTCACGCAATCAGGATAGTATATGTTTCAAATGTAGTGCAACTACTCCAGATATATGCGAGCTATGTGCTGCATGTTATTCATGTCACTCTGGTACTAAGGAAAAGGATTACTGAATAAGACAGACAACAATTATGGGATGCACCAAAGTTGTTAGTTAAGAATAAACTAACGAAGGAGCAAAAGATAACTGTCCTTGCTTCTTGGTTAGGATGGTCTCTTGATGGTTATGATTTGGTTTTGATGCTATTTGTAATCTCATCTGTCAATCAACTCTTTTTCCCTACAAAGGACCCCACTCTAAGTCTTATGGCGACATTTGCAACTTATACCGTGGCATTAATAATGAGACCTCTCGGTGGTGCTCTGTTTGGAAGTTTTGGAGATCGGCATGGCCGGAAGAATGCTATGATGGTTACTATTACCGGTATATCAGCTATTACATTTCTAACGGGATTGTTACCAACATGGAATAGTGCAGGAATAATTGCACCAATTTTGTTAATAGTTCTCAGATTTGCACAAGGGTTGTTCGCGGGTGGAGAATGGGCCAGTGGATCGTCTATAACAATGGAATCTACTCCCAAGACAATGCGCGGACTGATTTCTGGTTTCTTACAAAGTGGATATACATTTGGATTTCTTTTGGCATCCATAGTCTATCAGATCGTATCACATACATACACCGGAGAATCATTTGTGGAAGTTGGTTGGAGACTGATGTTTTATACGGCTATTGGACCTGGATTGTTATCTCTGTTAATTAGATTTAAGATGAATGAGTCTGAAATCTGGCTAGAAAAAAAGAAATCTCGCAAGATTGAAAAGAATCCCTTGTTGCGGGTATTAACTGAAAAAGATAATAGACGAGCACTTTTGCTAGCTCTAATAATTATGACCGGTCTAATGTACAGTTATTATACTTCTATAGGATTTATGCCTACATTCCTACAAAAATATGTTGGTTTAGACAGGCAAGATGTTGCAAGCATAATGATCGCTGCAACAATTTCGTCATTCATAGGTACCGTACTCACAGGAGCAATAAGTCAGTTTATCGGTAGAATGAAGACTCTCACAATTTTCGGTTTAGCAGCAATTATTCTTGCAATCCCAACAGTAATTGGTATCTACCAATCCGACAGCATAATTGAAAAAATGTTCTTCACCGGAGTCCTAGTCTTTGTAGCTTCCACAGCTTTTGGACCTATGCCTGCATTTCTTTCTGAAAGATTTCAGACTGAAGTAAGGAACACAGCATCAGGTTTTGCCTACAATGGAGGTTTGATAATTGGTTCATGGTCCCCTCTGATTGCGATACATTTTCTATCCAACGTAAATCAAGATTTTATCGCATACGCATTTGCTGCAAATATAATTATTGGTTCCTTTATCATATGTGTCGGTTCAAGGGTAAATTCGGAAACACGTCACATCAACTTAGAATAAAAATTGACCTTGTCCTAAATGATTTGTCCACGGTTTAGATAGTTTTACTGGCACTGAGCTTGTCCTCCTATAGATTCAACATACAAATCTGAAATATAAGAACCTGTATATTCATCGGGTTCG
>CAVPGE010000026.1:0-31424 GCA_963703885.1 uncultured Nitrososphaerales archaeon | reverse complement strand
AATGCGAACTAATATGAGAAATATCTATGCTGCTGGCGATTGTGCCACCGCTGTAAACTACTTCACCGGTAAAGATACTTATTTACCACTGGGAACAACTGCTAATAAACAAGGAAGAGTTGCTGGTGAAAACGCAGTTGGAGGGATGACACTCCATGGTATTGCGGGAAGCGCTATTACCAAAACATTTGGATTGGACATTGGTAGAACTGGACTGAACATCCAAGATGCGTTAAAAGAAGGATACGAACCAGTTTCTAAAACAATTGAAGCTACTACTAGAGCAGGCTACTATCCCGATAGCAAAAAATTGTGGGTGAATGTTATCGTAGACAAGAAGACTAATTTGATATTGGGAGCTGAAATTGTAGGCGGTGAAGGCGTTAAAGGTAGAATTGATTTGATAGCCTTTGCTCTTATGCTCAAATCAACAATTCATGATCTTGCTAACTACGACGCATGTTATGTTCCTCCAACATCTCCGGTATGGGAACCATTGAACATAGCAGCTTCGCAGGTATCTAAACTGACATCATAAGACCTAACACAATTTTATATTATCATTACTTAGTCGATTTTTAGGACTCTATTTTAGCTTAGATTCAAGTACCGTTTGTATCACCTTCGGTTGTTGAATTTCTTGTTGCCTGTACGACGAAGCCTGCGCCACTGAGTAGATGACCAAGATCATGGTCATTTCCAAAGTAAGTTCCTTCTTCTGGAAAGATGGCTTCTATTGCATCTCCAGACCCAGGCGGTATGGAAATTTCATAAATCTTTGAATTAGATGTATGATTTTCGCTGAAATTGGAACTAGAATTACTAATTGAATTTTCATTAATCAGTCCTCCAGCAAAATTGAATGCGATATAACCTCTGGGACCGGCATTGATAACATGCCACCTTGTCAGTTCTCCTGGCTCGACCTTGAATATTTGGGCATTCACGTTGAGTGAGATCTTGCTCTGATCACCAAAGAAGGGGATATACTTGTAAGCCATACCATTAGTCAGTATTAAATCTGGTTTATTTTCGATGAATTTATTAAAATCAAATGAGCCTATTTTACCCTCAGTCCCTCTGAAGAATCCTTTATCGGCAGAGTTATAGATTTCACTAAATATAATATAAAATTCCCTTGCCGCTTTTTCATTCTTTGGGTGGTACTACAATGCCACCATACATCCCATTGGCAACGTGTTCCCATATACCATTTAGGTTATCACCATCAGAATAATACATAAAAACACCTGGATAATCAGCTTTCATTCTCAATGTCTTATTCTCACCAGGTTCTATACTACCTGATCTCGCTTGACTTGCGCCATACGCCCCATGAAGGTCAAAGCTATGAAGAGCATCTGCTTGATTTACAAGTGTGATTTCCAATACATCACCTTGGTTAATAGAAATCCATGGACCAGGTACTTACCATTAAAGGTCATAGTCTTGTACAAAACTCCTCCTGGCTTGAGTTGATTATCTGGAGATACATTGATTACTGAATCGCGAGCAAACAATACAACTCGCTTTACTTCTCCATTTGAAATCTCAGTAAGATAATTTTGGGTTCCAGATTGTGCTGTAGATACTAGAGTGGTACTTGGTTTCATGAAGTCAATTATAAGACATAAACAAATGCATCCAACAATTATGAAGCTAATGATTTTCATTCGAGTCAAGACTGATGAATACATACTATATACGGTCAGACGTAAATCTTTCTAAATATAATTATTAATGTTGGCATCGGGTTACCTAAAAAAGTAGATCGCCTCTCCACTGATAGAATTCGTAGATTAATAATGTTGAGTAAAATAATTTCCCACTTGCTCAAAGGCATGATTAATTAATTCAGGTCGAGTTATTGTCATTCTTTCCATTCTTTGAGATATAAGCCTAAATTGATCTGCTACACAATCTTTAGTCCGGAACAGTGCCATTGAAAGTGTAATGAGAATATACCATTTACCATTGATAGTAGCTGTGGCTGCGATCTAAAAATATGATGTCGGTACCTCCACTTTGGCAAATCGATATGCCATATGTCAAATTATGCTTAAAATTGATAGAATTTCATTGCCAGTCTAAAAGCATCAAATAATCATCAAATGAAGTTGCCTGTTTATCTAAAACTCCTTCACCGTTTTCTATTGCAGTCCGTAATGAAATGATTAGTTTATCAAATCTGGGATCTATTTGTATTGCCCCTTTCTCAAGGAACATTTTGCAGTGCGTCAGCATGGACCGATGTTCACGAGCAAAATGAACAGGTATTACTTTCATACAACCCTCAATATTTTGTTTATTTTTTCTGTATAACTCAATATATTGATTATAATATGCAGGATCAGACAATTCGCCAATCTCTGATTTCAAAGAACGTATGAATTCAGGATTGGCCCCATCAACATAGATGTTTTCAACACGGTAGTTTTTATCGAGATCCCAAACCTTTAGCAGCATTTCATTATAATCAGGTTTTTCAAATTCATCTGCAAACACAACCTGAATTTTATTATTAACAAGTCTTGTCACAACTATACCAAACGCAGAAGAACCAAAGCCACAGTCTATACCCATAGAGGAAGTTGAATAACTATTGATATTCCAGTCATCAGGATCATATTCACAGATTGAGTTTTCTATGTCTAAATGGTGTGATGGGAATGCTTCTATTTTTACTCGATTCAATTCAATTACGGTTTCCTTGCTGTCAAATTTGATTTTCTCTTCTAAGAGTCCTTTGATTCTGTTAATTAGGGTAATGGCTAATTCTATACGGGGACCAGTTACGATACACATCTGAGTATCTTGTAATTTATCATTTCGAAGACATAACCATGACATATACCTTAACATGAATTCTGTTATACCAAGACCTGTTGCCTTCTTTATCCAAATATGCTTATTTTCTTCTAATGAATTAAAAATTATTTGCTCATAATCAAATAGTGGTTTTACTACTTCATCCTTAATTGGAAGTCCTATTATATGGTTAAAGCAGCAACATCCATTAGTTAGTATATCTGTTTGTTTATGCTCTTCCTTATCCCATATCCAAAATGGCTTGTTTCGCAGAATTTCAAGAAAGGTGGTTTGCTGTTGTGATGGCTGTTGTAATGAAAAAAATATTTTTTTTATTTCTTCGTTGGATTTATTTTCCTCATCTGTCAGCCTGAATCAGTCCCCATCTTCCAATCTAAAGCAGATCTCTGGATGCTGATAGTACTTTTCTAACAGATTTTGGACAGTTAGTTCTTCCCCATCTACATCTAATAATCTAAAATTATTTTTTTTATTTTCTACCCCCCCTTCTGCGTATCGTCTTAACAAAGAACCATATTTTTGTTCTAGCACATTTATATCAGGATATCCGGATGGATGTGTAATTTCTAGCATGAGGTCGGCGCTACTAAAGAGAGAATAAGCATTAGTTTTCTCATCTACAGGATACCAGAGATTCTCCTTTCCGTTTGTGATACTTTTGGAGTAATTTATGAGTCCATGATTTGATAATGGTTTAAGATACTTATCATAGGTCTCCTTAATTCCAGGGAGAGGAATTCCTAATCTTTCATGAAGCTCGGTAGCGATTTCTTCAGTTGTTTGTCCGCAATGTGATTCCTGGACAATTATTCTGCCATCTCGATCTTCTGCAGTTTTCACCTTTCCATCCAGTGCTTTGTACGCTGGTAGAATTGCGTCATTGTATGCTTTAGCTAAATAGGCCCTAATGTTGGATGCACCTCTTTCCATCAGTGTTAATGTCTCTTTTAGATCCTCAAAGAAAGAAATTGGATAGAATGCTCCAGTCTCTGTGTTTACAATGCGTGGTCTCTGATCCATGTGGGTCTTTGTTATTATTGATAGGTACAGCATGGTGCGCTTCATGACAGTCATGGACCATACTCCACCCTGCAGTGGTATCGAATTAGCTATTGCGAAATGAAACGGGACTTCTACCCCGTATTCCCTTGACTCTAGCGGTTCACTATGGGCAATTAACTTCTCAACTACAATTTCAACAGTTTCTCTGGCTAATTTCTGATCTGCTCTACTTACTACCTGCTCATCATATTCTTCAGGAAGTAAACCTTTCTTACCCATCAGCTGTATAACTGATCTTAATTTATCATCATCAGTATTTGGAGTTATGAGGATGGACCTTCTATTCTTCTCACCAAACCTTTTACTCTCTGAATCATCTATTACCTGAGCTGAGAATATCACCGGCGTCCCTTGAATAATATTTCCTGTAGATTCTGTTTTCTTTCCTTCAGTTTTATCGGTGAATATGTATTCTTGATTTCGGCTGGAGTCCTGGCTCATCAATGACATTATGTTGGCAAAAAATCCTTCCTGTGGGGTATCTGCCATTATGATTATTAGATTTTCAAAACTGATGAGTTTCTGAACACTCTTTTGAACTGATTTTAATTCCCTTGTTTTCTCTTTTATTTCACTCATATTTTCCTTGATTAGGTCTTTATTCCTAGTTGATTTTTCCTTACCATTTTCTTCCTGAATTGCGATCTGAAGTTCCACTATATCTTCCTCAAGTTTCTCTATTATTGGATCAGCATCTTTCAGTTCGCCTGTGTCTTTGTCCTTAATTACCGACTTCCCACGCTTGTGAAGGAATGCTTTATCTGAAGCTCCTACTCAGCTGCTCAACATATCTATCTGGGAAATACTTGGCAACTAAGTCTAACAGGTAATTTTTTCCTGCTCCTGGATCCTTTGAGTTTACATTATGTGGAATTCCGGTCTTGGTAAATGCACTGCACATCCCATAAAATAGCTGCTTTATTGAAATCTGATCATGCGGAGCTTCTTTGTACATAGTATCTAGTACAAATTGGATTTCTTCTTCAGTAACCGGAATTTTGCGTAGTTCAATTATTCTGTCTTCTGATATTGACCCATTATCTGCAGCTAGACTAAAGTGAGGGTCGTTTGGCAGATGCGACCTACCAAATTTTTTATCTTCTTCTGTTAAATTTCCATCAATAATGGGATTTTTACGTTCTGAATCCTTGTCTTCAGGTTTAGCAGCATGCATAAAATGTCCTTCCTTCGAGTCCGGACAGGTACTCATGTAAGACCTACCTCTAGATGATGAGGAGGTTTTGATTTATCCTCCAAAAGTGAAATTTTCACAAGGACCAGAAATTTATTTGTCATCGTGAAGTCTATTCTGTTCCAGGCCGTTTGATATTCCTGAATTTGCTTTATTTCTCGGGCTTTGCAAATAAATGACTTTAGAATGCATTGATATGTTCCCTGTTCATCTAACCAAATTATAGATCCCCCTCTCTTGGATCTGATCTCTGTGTTTAAGAAAATATCCTGTCTGTAGACCGGACAGAAAATTTTTGGATTGTTCTTTACGTTCAATTCTTAGTATCCTGCTCCTGCAGACGACTCTCGAGGAGTCTGACATAATTTTCTAATTTAGTTATTGTCTCATCGAGTTTGTCTTTTTCAGAAGATTTAAAAGATACGGTGCTATTAAGATTCTCATCCATTGTTAATAACACCTGCAATGGGCTCGCCTGCCATCTGTTTCTGAGTCCTCGGCATGGCATCAGAAACACATTTTTCTTTTACCTCTAACATTGTTTCCAGCAGACGGGAAACATATTTTGATCGTGTTACATCTCCTCGTTGTGTATCTATCTGGTCTATCAATTGTTTTGGAATTGAGAGGCCTATTTTCATACAATTATGAAATTGCATACAGTTCTTAACGTTAATATATGGTAAATACATTAAAACGACTAGTCGGCATTGAAACATGATAATTATTATGAAACTTATACGCAACTAAACGATGATATAGTTACTTTATTGGAAACAGCAAGAGAAGGAAAATTATCATTTAATAAATTATATGACTTGTTGGAAGAAAAATACATGGATCTAAAAGGAGAACAGACCAAATACATAACAAAAGAAACGCTCAGTACACATTTGAAGGCACTTGAAAAAAATGGTATAATTGATAGAGATCCACAACGTGGTCCGGGTGTAAAGAGAAACAATTGGTTATCCGACAGGACTAAGATTCAAAGAAAATTTGAAATGTATTCTCCACTTAAATCGGAAAGACAGGTTGAAAAAATTGATGTGAATAAATTGACCGAGGAACAGAAAAAAGAGTTAGCAATTAAAATATTGCTAGAAGGACTATATATAGGATCTTCATTATATCATCGAGAAGATCATGCTGAGATTGGATTTATTGGAGTATATGATGAACAACAAGATCTTATTCATCCTTATTCGGTCACTAGCCTTAATGGTTTTCGAATAAGTGAATTAACCAGGACAGAACAAGGATCGTTATTGGCTCCGAAGATTGAAGAATTTGTTAAAGTATTGGTGGACGATAAAATAATAGAATTGAGCAATTATTATGAGGGTGAGAAGTTATATAAAATTTCAGACGATAAACTACATGAATTTCTAATTAGCTGTTTTTATATCCTTAATGGGATAGTTACCCGAATTGGAAGAGAGATTATCATCAAAGGCTTTAATAAACAGACAAAACGACAAATTGATTGGTATAATCTAGTAATTGATAAGGCGGAAGTTACTAACAAATTACAGTATCTGCAGGAAAATAGAAAGTCATTAAAGAAAACACAAGAAGAAAGCGATAGGGCTTGCTTCACCAAGGACTTTGGACCTGATAAAATTAAACCAGAAGAAAGTAGGAAATTATTAGTCTATTGGATGAAAAAACGAGCCTATGAATATGTTAGCTCTAATGATGAACGTTTAATATATAATTTGGACAGGCTTAAGGGAGAAAGCCCAATGGAACAGAAATATCCTCTAATTTATCATTCTATGTTAAAGATAATAGATCCAAAGTTTCTTAGACCTTCAATAATAGAATGTGAGGAAGAGATTATGAAATATGAACGATTGATTAAGAATATTGTCACTGTCAAAATTCTACAAAAGAAGTCTAGTTTTAATTAATTCGTCAAATTCTCATAATCATCAACTATAATCAAGTGATACAACAAAATCAGAAAAGGTAATTCTGACCGAATCAATAATACGCCAAATAGTAAGTAAACCGCTAAATAATCCCAATAGAACTTTCGCAGCACTTCCATCCGATTGGTTTGTTCTTTACCCGTGTCCAACCTCGCCCAGGTTGTTTGTCATATGGTTGTTTGTCATATGATTGCCCAATCATAGATAATCAAGTGCTTCAGGTATTAGATTGAACTTGGAGGGAAATAAAATTGAAGCATTGATAATAATGGCTTCAATTTCATCAAGTAAAAGTAAGAGTACCGAAATGTTTAAGATCAGGTAATTATATTATTTCCCTTGTAGCAAAACAAACAAGTTAGCCAATAGGCACTTAAGCCTTAATGGAGCCACTAACTCCATTACCATGGTTAAAGGCGTAGGCTTTACGTCCTATTAGTTATTTTTAATTAACCATAATGAGCTTAAAAGGATTATCTTACTAAAAAATAATATAGTAAAGGTGTAAATTTCAAATATTGTACCAGAGAGTTTTCAATTTAGTTATAATAAGTCATAACCGTGCGATATCATATACAAATTATTGAATTAACCACTTCAATCGTTCAAAATACATAAACAGATATCACTCAATTTGCAGCATTTAGTTTTTTGTTAGTCATGTCCCGTTATTGCAGCAGAACTGCTATTAATCGATTTTATCTATATCACTAGCGATATACTTGACCTATACTATAATTTATGCTATTTTAGGCTCAATTAGCAAATCAGACCCATCTGAAAAATCAGACTAGTCCCGACGGGCTCGAAGTAATAATGGTGCATAACTTGAAATGATCGTTAACCATGAATTAATTTTGCAACAACTGTTTTCGATAAATTTTTTTAAGATAGCTAGTTTTATACTCCAATGATTATAACTTTGATGGAAAAAATATGTTTTAAAACACATTATTGTAGTTTTACGACTTTGATGTTTGCTTTCGTTTTCTTATCATGGCTTTTAATAGTATCTCCAGCATTACCAATTATCGATGGTCATATTCCAAAAATGAAATATGGAATGTTCTTGGCGTAGGATATTACCAATTAAAGGATTATAACGCTTCGGCACAATGTTTTGATAAGGCATAGGAATTAATGCGAAATTATGAACTTGCGCGACATAATAATGAAATAGTGCATCAGAAAATAGGAAAAACAAGCAATATAACAAATAACCTTGATTCTGTTTTAAAATTCCATATAACTGTAGTTATTACAGTTTGAGACCAGTTTGTTTTTCTAACGCTTCTATCTTTAAAAGTAGTTTATCAATTTTATCCATCTTTGCTTCGTCAATTTGTGTTTTGTTTATTGTTTCCATGTAGGAATCATAAGACAAGACCATCCTGCATTTAGAACAGAACTTGGAATCTATCTTGTTTAGCTCCAAGCAATTTGGACATTGTTTTGGTTTCATCTTATCAATCTCTTCAGATCTGGGTTTTAATCCATATGCCTCAAGTAGGGATTCATTAGATTCATTTCCAAAATAATGAATATATTTTAAATTCATATTCGATCTAGGTGTCCAGCCTGCATGTTGCCTCAAGACATGTTCCTTAAGAATCTTGGATTTTTCAGTCAAGCTGGAGTGTCTACGAATATAAGGATTCCAGGGTTTTTGCAATAGTTCTTTGATCTTAACTTTATCTTCGGGGGATATTTTAGGATCTTCTAAAAGTTTTGGAAAGAATTTTCTCTTATAATTTGAATAAATCTGATTGATAAATAAGCTACCTAATTTCTTACCGTAGCTTTTACCCGTTCCAAAGATAAGGTAGGCGTTTGAATTTGTGCGCTGCGGATGATCGTCTAAATAATCTTTTACGTATGGAATTGAATTTATTAACGGAACACATCTGGATCCTGTTTTTCCATTAACCATAACTTCAGCATATTGTCGATCACCGGCCATTTTAAACACGATATCTTTGATCCTTAGGCGCAGTATTTCATGAGGTCTGCAAGAAGTATCCCTTGAAATCATATGGTAGCATTTGTCCCTCTTGGAAGGACAATATTTTAAAAAGAGTTGGTCATCACTATGTGACCAGAGGTCGGAGGGTTTGTATATGCTCTGCTCTTTTCTTTTGAGCTCCCGCAAATTATCTACAACAGGCGGTTTTTGCCTCTCATTTGAAGGAATATCAGAATAATAAAGCCATTTGAAGAACGGTGAAATGATTCTAATACTATGATTGTATGTGCCTATCCATTTGTGAAGCGGATCGATAGGCTCAGGCTTTCTAAATTTGTTCAAGAATGACAAAAAGTCTTCATGTGTAATTTCAGAAAATAGCTTATTTTCAAAATATTTCGATAAAGTTGTTAGGGTCTTTATTATTGCGGCTCTATAAGTATCTGATAAATTCTTTTCATTTTTCATTGATAAAATGTATTTAGCTATATTTAGCGCATTTTCTTGGTTTCTTAATTTTAGAATATTATTCTTATAAGCCTTTGACAATCCAGATGTTGCTTCCTCTATCTCCCCTGGAATTGAAAATGTCTCACTCAATCTAATTTATTTTTAAAAATTAACCTTATAAACTCATATTCTATACAAGGCTATTTACGAATAAACCAAGATTATTTCGTATACAAGTTACAACTTATGGACGATGTAAACCAAGTCAGTAAAAAGTGATAAAAGATGCTGGAAACGGTCAAATACTAATTGCACCCAAGGAGCATTCAATCAGGTTAATCGATCATGTATTGTGTATAGACTGTGGAGTTAAACCTCGGAATAATCACAAAATGACTAGAATTCTGCAGTAAAATAGAATACTGAATGTAATGGATTAGCCTAATGAGAAATTGTAATTTGAATCACGTGAAAAATTGTCAAGTATTATTAAACCCCAGTTCGTATCTTTTGAAATATATTAAGTAATTGTAACAATTATTATGAAATTCTAATAATGTCACGAGATATTTTCATATCTTACAAATAGAATATGGTACCTCAGAATTAATATACTAATTATGAAAATGATTAATTAATAATAAAATGAAAGTATTCGTATTCTTGATTTGTTCGTCGTTTCTAGTTATTTTAATCTTCGGAATATTGATCTATGATGTCAATGGAGGTAAAAAAAATGAAAAAAAGCATTCAATTGAAATATGCTGTACTTGGGGAGAAGCATTGGGTGACGGAGAATTAACATATAGGATAAGTGGCGGAAATTCAGCGGTGCGAGAGGCCGTAAGGAGTGCTGCAAGCGAATGGAATTCAAACATAGAAAATTTGGTACTTAAAGAAGACAAAGAGGATCGTGGTTCTGTCGATATCAATATAAAATTTGAAAAAGATGGAGAAGATATATCTAATAAGAAGACAAAACGTGGACTCACTACAGCAGGAATCAGCAAATACGAGTTAGACTGGCGAGGTTTAATTGAAAATGTCCGCATAGCAATTGCAAAGGGATCTGATGACCAAGAATTTTCACCTAAGGATATTCAACTGATTACTGAACACGAATTGGGGCATGCCTTAGGAATAGGTCACGCAAATTTCAAGGCCAGTTTGATGTCTCCGACTATTGGTAACGATAGACCTAGGATGATATCAGAGTGCGAAATTGAAGGAGTATTATCAGCAAACGCTTGGAAACTAAAATCTGATAGTAATAATCCTTCATTCATAAGTGATAAAAAGGTATATTGTTGATCCCTTGTTTGAAATTCCGTTTTACTAAATCTTAGTACTAACAAATATTTCAATATATCAATAGAACTATATATCAATAGAACTTGCAAAAAATGATTTGATTATCCTGAGCTAAGATAAAATAAGACTACATTAAAATATAATTAACAAAAAAGTGACGGATTTAACTATTCTGTTAGAGTAGACATTCCAATACTAGTCGAATTCGTACCATCTGTGTTTTGTATTTGACCTCTAATCTCTCCATCAGGATGGTTTAGGGTTAGAATATTCACATAAGTATCGCCAGAATTCATCAAGGAAATGAGATCTCCTAATGTCTTGCCCTGAACAGGACCTTGAAGACTGGAATCAGTTAAGTTACCTCTAATTATCATACCATAAGTAGTATCAGCATGCTTACTCTTACCTGGTTGCAAGAGATTAACTAACACAGGGCCATTTTCCCCCGTCTTTCCAGAATAAATTTGGACTCCACTAGCATCTGATATTCCCGTAACGTTAAGTCGATATCTTAATGTGGAATTATCATCTAGCATTCTAATTTCAAGTAAACCAGTTGCAGTTGAATTCGTTGGAGAAACCTCATTTAGTCCATTCAATGCAGCTTCGTGTGGATAATTCGCTGCATAAATCCCATGGTTTTTTAGTTCTACAACAAAAATAGACAATGAGATGGCAAAACCTAAGGTAATCATACTTAAGAGTCTATATGACATTTGTGGCATTATTTACGTTCCCTATCCATTAGCCTAAAATAGCTTAGGTAACAAAGGACCGATTCTTTTTTATATAATAAAACAGGCCATGACAAATACAGAATGTAATTGTATGTTCGTAATTTTTTGGAGTATGGAGCCGCTTCGGCTACCTTCATGGCAGGAATTTTACATCTAACATTAGTTGCAAATGCTATAGACAGGAACTTTAACACGGGCATATTATTTTTGGTTGGTGGTTTGGCTCAAATATTTTGGGTCGTTCCAGTCATTAAAAAATGGGGAAAGGAATGGTATTATGTAGGTATATCAGGAACATTAATTTTCATCATTTTATGGGTAATTACTAGGATGCCGGGAAATCCAATAACAGAAAGAGGTGGTTCTATAAACGGGACTGGAATTGCAGTAGAGATTTTCCAATTAGCTTTCATTATTTTAAGTATGATAATTCTTGTTAAGGATAGATTTAGAAGTACAACACAGGCAGAAAAGAAATTAGATAATATCAAGAAATAGACTAGAGCTACCGTTAGTAGCTTGCATTTGGAAATTGATTGGAGGTCTCCACATAATATTTTAAAGTACTAATATCATTATTATTCTCTAGAATAATTTACAGTTATTTGTTATTTAGCCATAGAAAGTTATATTTTAGTACGTAATAATCAATATCAATTCTATGAATAATCATGATATCGAATATGCGTTGAATTATCATGAATCGACGAAACATTCAAAATTTAGCATTCAATTATCACAGCATTACTTGGATTGGGATAACAAACCCCGGTCATTCAAATTCTATGAGAATTTGCGATCAGTACCTTTACCAGTTAAATTTCCTAAACCTACGTTAAATGCACTTGAAGCCATAAGCAGAATTGATCCTATAGGACAAAGACCTACCAATGTTGATTTAGAGATGATTGCTGAGATTCTCTTTTACTCTGCTGGAATTACTCGAGAGATGAAGTATTCCTCTGGCACAATTTATATGCGTGCGGCTTCAGCTACGGGTGCGCTTTACCCAATCGAGTTGTATCTTTTTTGCAAAGACATAGCCGGGTTAGGAGATGGTGTATATCATTTCAATCCCGGAGATTTTACTCTTACAAATCTTAGGGAAGGCGATCACATGATGGTCTTGGCAGAGGCTGCAGGCGATGACAGCAATATAACAAATGCCCCCCTAACAATCATCTTCTCTTCAATTGCTTGGAGAAATGCCTGGAAATATCAAGCTAGATCGTATAGACATTGGTTTTGGGACGCCGGCGTTATAGCTTCTAATCTTCTTGCGACTACTGTGTCTATGGGATTAGATACCAAGCTTAGGGTAGGTTTTGATGATACGCGGGTCGATAGACTTTTAGGACTTCAAAATAGGACAGAAGCATCATTAGCTTTGGCAATAATAGGCACAGGATTGTCCCGATCCGGAGGTTCAAATAACACATTTGACATTCAGAGTCTAAACTTCAAAATAATTCCTCTATCAAGGAACGAGGTTCAATATCCCGAGATTTGGAAAATGCACGAGTCCTCGTATTTACATGATAAGTATGAAGTTATGGATTGGGACAATGTTGAATTGATCGGTAATAATGACACCGCTTATGATACACCAATATCACATAGAAGGTCATTAATATCTAAAAGTAATAATACTGATTATCCTTCTTTAAGTGAGATAATTCTTTTGCGTGGTTCTTCCCGTCAATTTTCGAGAGAGCCAATTTCATTCCTTCAATTATCCAACATACTCCATAGTTCTACTCAAGGGATCCCATTAGATTTCACAAAAGGTAAGCTAAGCGCAATAAAAATTTTTTTCATAGTGAACAATATTGAAGAACTGAATAGTGGTAGTTATTATTTCAACAGATCGATGGATTCTATAGACCAATTGAAAAAAGATATCCCAAGAGACATTTCTGGAAACCTTTGCCTAGGACAATCGCTTTTTAGTGACGCCAGTGTTGTTTTCTTTATTATGACTGATTTGGAGCTTATGCTAAATACTTTTGGTAATCGGGGTTATAGAGCCGCCCAATTTGAAGCTGGTATAATCGCAGGCAAAATTTATCTTGCAGCATACGCTCAGGGAATCGGTGCTTCAGGATCCACTTTCTTTGATGATGCGGTTACAAACTTCTTCTCACCACATGCAAAAAATAAAAGCACAATGATTGCTGTTGGTGTTGGTATACCAGCTTATAAATCAAAAAGTGGAAAAATTCTGGCTGGAAAGTGGAATAGACAACAGCTTTTGGATGATGAAATCCATAAAACAATGAGTTAGATAGAAATTGCGCATATACCGCTTACTAATGAAATTCCAATAATCACATATTTGGCTTCTTATGCTCAGAATATAAATAGAAATATATACAACCATTAGCTACCATTAAATGGTTAATAATGTCAAAACAAGAATCAAAAGAAACTGTCAATATTATTGAGAAGGTACAGGATAATGTGAATGCAATAGCAAGTGAAATATCAAGACTTCAGTTACAATATGCCCAGTCAATTTCTAACTTGCAAAATCAATACATTGAAAATACAAGGAATGTCATACAAAATGCGTTGTCCTTTCAAAAGACATTTTCAAGTAATTGGGATATTTGGGACAAATGGACTCCGTCTACGATTTATTCTGAGCAGATTCGGAACCAATCAAGCGAAATTGGAAAGAACTATACAAAATCAATAAATATTGGAAATCAAGTGGCAATCAACTCGATCGATTGGGTGAGTGAATACATTAAAAGCTATACTAGATCTTTGGCAATGTTTGAAGAATTTAACAGAAACATTCTTCAGTCATGGAATTCTTACTATACACCAAGATCCAAATAACTTTTCTTTGTAAAAGATTCAGTTAAAATTGGAGAATATTTTCAAACCCTCCATAATATTGTTCATCTTAATGCAGCAGAAGATAAATTAAATTACCCCAGTAGGGACTACCGATTTATGTTGTACAGTGATAAGTAATGTGTTCGAGTAATCATATTAGGCATATCTGTGTGGCATATATGTTATGAAAGGGAATATCAGTATTTCTGAAAAAATTTATGATCGCATATTTGTGGTTTAATTTCTTCAATATTCAAAATTTCATGGATCATCAATTTGCATAGAGATTATAACGTATAACTGTACATTTTCATTTGATGTTACGTACCAAGATATAATGCTCGAATTTAAAAAGTGTGTAATCGATAATTGAGTTAATATATTATGATATTGCTTGATACTACTGTCAAATAGTTTCAAGGTGTTTTCTTAACATCAATACTAGTTAGTAAAAAAATTTAGAAAGTATAAAAAAATTTACTTTGTCTTTTCTAAGTCTTCGATTACTTTCTTAGCTGGGTTTATATCGGTAACACAAACCGCATTATTCGTTCCTGGCTTAAGCTTGAACGACACAACACCTACTAACATCATTATTTTGACTTATACCCTCTGAAGTTTTAGGTAGATTTGACAATAGGATTGTGTTTCCAAATACTAATATTTTACCTGGAGATTTGAAAGTAATTTTGTCTACCGCTAAGTTAGGCTGTCCTTGTGGATTCTTACCGCAATCAGCTTCGTCTTGCTTCAAAGTGACATAGTGATTATGGAATACGGGATTGTTAGGGTTTCCATTTTGCGATTTGCTATCTAAAACCCCTGCATGTGTAGTGGATACAATAACACCTTCGCCGGTAATTATTCCATATCCAAATGCACCACCCTGTCCCTTTTGAGGAATAAAAGCATCAACTGTTTCTTGTGCCATCGGTTACTCTTTGCTTATTTGTATTAACTAGTGCTACTCTTATATTCAAGTAGTCAAACGCTGCTGAAGCAGCCACTGGAGTCCCTAATACCGCCGCAGCCACTGCAACTAGGATCATCAAGTTCTTCTGTTTAGGATTTAGCATGTTAGCAGTAATGTCTTATTATAAATTATATGAGGTGTGACAGATATTTAATAGACAATTATTAGCAGAACAGTTAGTACCAAAATTTTTTGGCATATTTTATTGATCATAATTACCGGCTATAGATATCTTACTCAGTTATAGAAATTAGCATCTAATTAATAATCGATGAACGGAGAGGCAATTATTCAGTGAATTATTGTTATCAATTAAATCTGGCCTTTAATTTTAGTGAGACTTTGTAAAATCTCTAAAACATCTATTCCGTTTAATTTTCTAATGTTGACAACTATTGTATTGATTTTCATTATGGTGATTTTTTAGTTTATAAAAAACAAATT
Organism: uncultured Nitrososphaerales archaeon; assembly: GCA_963703885.1. Lineage (GTDB taxonomy): Archaea > Thermoproteota > Nitrososphaeria > Nitrososphaerales > Nitrososphaeraceae > TA-21. The sequence goes on along the minus strand of CAVPGE010000026.1, from coordinate 15,682 downwards.
CAAATCCTGTGTGAACTGGCCCTAGAATTTTGTAATACAAGCCATTTGAAAATGCTATCATATTTAACGTTAGTTAGAACTTACCAAACTTTCGTGAGCCCTTACATTTTATGAACAATTCGAAATTATCGGGTAAAATTAATTCATACTAACTTTTATTTGGGTGCAAATACAAATTTACGAGATTGGTCGAAACGAGAAAAATGAAATTAAATATACAGCTTCACGTTGATATTCCGATGGATATAATCGAAGACAAACAAAGATTAAAAGCGATCGAAGATGGGATCCTGAAAGTTATTTCAAGAAGTATGTATGAAGAATGCCTTTCATTTAATATCGTGGAAGCCAAGTTTGACGTTTAGTGCTCTTTTGTTAAAATTAATACATTGAATAACAAGTTTTTAATTTACAAATATGGCCTTTAAATTAAAGAACTCGTATCCTTTTTACTTCGCTTAAAACGGGTTAGAATAACGACGTATTTCATTACTTTACTGAATGTCATATACTAAATTATTAAGAATTCAAGTTACTATTTAACGGTATCATAGTATTAATATATTCTTTAATCTGGTAGAAATTGTCAATCATAACTATAATTGTATTTATTCTCGTATTTGGGAATTAAAAAGGAAAAAAGGAAAATCTACCCTAAGAGATAGACTACATTAACAGTCATAGATACCTCCTGCTGTCCTGATATTATAGGTGTTGGTGAAGGGGAACCTCCGTCAAAGGCTAACGCACGGTTGACCGGTACAATTGGAGGTAATCCTGCCTCTCCCACCACTATGGATTTTATTCCTAACACCTTTAATCCTGCAGCTTTAGCAGCTGTATCAGCTTTTAGTTTAGCATTAGCAATGGCATCTTTTAGTAATGCATTCTTTATTTCCTCTAATTTTTTGTCTGATAAGCTGAAGTAAATATTATTTACATTGTTAGCACCAGCTGAAACACCAGTATCAATCCATTTAGATACGTTGTCTACATTGCTACTTTCAATTTGAATTGAATTGCTCACGGTAAATCCTGTCAATCTCCCTTGACTTGTAGCGGAAGAGTAATTGTAGTTTGGAGTTACGCTAAATGTAGACGTGCTTGTTTCATTGTCTTTAACTCCCTGTGATTTTAAAGCATCCAAAACCTTGTTCATCAAATTAGAATTTAAGAGTAGAGCTGATTGTGCAGTAGAATTAGTTGTCTCAACGCCCAAGATAACTGTAACTCTGTCTGGCTTCATATGGCCTGTCGCAGTACCAGTTGCAATTAATGTCATGTTCATTAGCTCATTCATTGAGCCAGTTTGTGCACTAGCATGGTTAGTTATATTACTTGCAATGATTGCCACAGACAACATAGCAAGGGCAGTCACTATCGCCAGTTTTGATTTTGTTTCCTTACAAAAATATTCCATGTATCTCATTAATTGCCATCAAAATAAGCTTTTTGTATAGAATAGACCTTTTTGAAAATCAATTCGCACCTAGAATAAGGGAGCAAATTACAATATAATCCTAAGGCGATCTGAATTCTTATTTAAATTTCTGTCTTGGCTGAAATAATTTTTTTGCTAAAGATATCAATAAAATCAGAATACAAAATGAATTGTTCATGAACGCATCAAATACGGTAGTCTATAATATGCAGGAATCTTTAATCGCATAAAAAACTTAACGATTTATGAAATAGGACTAGTAAGAGTTCATCTCGAACTTGATGAAATAGTCAAATTTTTTATACCACACATGTTATGTGTCTAACAAGTGCACCGTGAACGAATAAAATATGGTTGCATATTATCATAAGTATATAATATTATTCAGCCTAATTTCTCTAGGAATAGTCTTTGTATCTTTAAATCATGTTAATGTGCACGCTCAGACGGTACTTCCAGGAGTTGATGACGAACAAAGTGGACAAGAGCCAAAACAGGACAATAAGCCATCTTTGACTTATAAAGCCGAGACTATTTATGATACCGGAGCTGTCAAAGCTGATTCTGATATTTCCAATCTTGTTATTCTAATGCCAGAAAAAAAACTCATAAATGAGTCATTTCTCCCCAAAGATTCAACGATAGTGGAAGGAACTACAGTCTTTTGGTATAACGGTCAAAAGGGTACTACGCAAGGGATAGAAGTAAAGGATAAAGATGGTGAAACAATATTAACAAATTCTTCCATACCTTTCATGAATGCTACAAAATATCAATTCGATGATGCTGGTAAATATTCATTTTCTATTCTCAATGATTCAGGAGTCGGGTCGAAGGGAACGATAACCGTAATAAAGAATGCCGACTCGGTTGATAATCTTTCGACAAATGCTACAACTCCTACTCTAGGAATGTTAGTTGCACCAGCGGGAGAAGAAGATTTTTGGAAAAAACATTTACATAGTCTGGGATTTAATTTAGTTGATAGTTATAAATTCAAATACTCTGGTACAAATGGTGAAACTTCAGTGGATGAGGAACAGGCTTCCGACGATAGTAAAGGTAAGGACCATATACTATATGTCTACACACAGAAACTTGACAAAGACTCAACCGTAGTTTATAGAGTAGGTACCAAAATTAAAGCCGTTGAAGACCAACTATCTGATTAGATGGAATACGAATTAAGCATGCAAGATGTCATATCGTGGATATAATCCTATAGAGCAGTAATCAACATGTCATTATTCATTACTTTTAATATAAATTAAAATTAATGACATATAACATTTGAATGTTGAAATTTCTTAGTCTGGTCAAAAATCAAATGATTTAACAGTATATCTTCAATTTTTATAACGCTAAAAGTTCTGAAAAAATTATGTTATAAATTTTCTAAACCAATTACTTGCTAGGATCCCAACTTCTGTTAGCTTCTCGTGCTCCTCGAAAAGGTGTGATGCTCCAGTTATGATTTCCAGTTTCTTATATCTAATATTGGTTAGCTTGTTTATCATATTTTTATTTATTTCAATAATTTCTTTATCATTTCCTCCTACTATAAACATAGTTGGTACAATTATGTCGTGGACAAAAATATTTTCCACTAAATCTACCCGCCCACTACGTGTGACTATTGCCTTAATATCAGAATTTTTGGACGCAGCAATCAGTGCCGCCGCTGCTCCAGTGCTCGAACCAAAGTATCCAATATTGAGATTTTTGGTCTCCGGATTGTTGACAACATAATCAGTAACTCCTAGAAGCCGCTCCGTAAGTAAATGAATGTTAAATTTATTTAGCATTAGGCCCGGAATCTTACACATAATTTTTTGTGTCCTTGAGTCACTTTGTTGCTCCTCATCAGTTAGAAGATCAAAAAGCAAAGTACCAATTCCAGATTCATTCAATTTCTTGGCAACTATTTGGTTTCTATAACTGATTCTATTGCTCCCACTGCCATGAGCAAATAGTACCAGTCCACTTCTTTCATTAGGAATGGATAATATGCCCTCAAGCGAAATATTGGGTATCTTTAGCAATATTGAAAAATTCTTTTCAATCACGTTAATGATGTCTATGTTCAGTACATGTTAATATATTTGGTATGAAGTACTTTTCTATATTTTATTATTTGCGTCTTTGGTTCCTAGGATAGGGATATTCCATTTGATGAGCAGTGGCACGTCCAACCTTGGCTCCAAAATAATGACTGACTATGCATAGAGCCAAATCAATTCCCGCAGAGATACCAGCAGATGTGAAGACAGGGTCTGTCAATGTAAACCTAAGGTCTCTTCTAATCTTTGCCTTTGGTGCACATTGAAACAGGAAATCAAACGTACGCCCATGTGTCGTAGCCTCTCAATCATCCAGTAATCCTGACTTGCCAATGAGACATGTTTCAGTACACACAGAAGCTATCAATCCTGTACTAATGGATCGATTTCTAATCCACCTTACTAGAGTTTGATTTTTTACTTCCCTGCGTGTCCCCATACCGCCTGGTACCATTAACAGGTCAAGATTAGGACAGCTGTCTATAGTAAAGTCAGGAATGAAGCGTAATCCACCAACAGCTGTAATTTGTTTGAGTCTCTGCAATCAAAAGTAGTCGGAATGGAGAAGATTCTTCGAGTCGTCTTTTTTCGTCAAGACGAGTCACGCAGAATACTTCAAAAGGACCTGTAACATCCAAAACTTCAACTTCATCAAAAATTAAAATACCTACTGTAATTGGAAGATCAAGTCTTGTTGACAATCTCTTGACATTTAGAACATTCTTAGAATCTATCAAGTGATACTCAGTACAATTGTATTTTTTACCTTAATTTAAATAAACCAGACATATCATATTTTTTCAATTTTATTCAATTCTATTATCACGATCTCAAAAATCACTATATGTATTATCAAATTGTGAACTAGAAACAATAACCATCGGAAAAATAACGGTCGGTGCAATATGTGATCCATGATAAAAAATTCTGAATTGATACACTGTAATATTTTTCTATGTTATATTGACGCTATTTTACGTCAGAATCATCGTTTTTGAGACCATGAATCTTTATGAATCGCAATAATTCGGTATGATCCTCAATACGGTAATACCTTTTCAATTCTCTTAAGGTATCGTCATCATAATGTACGCGTTCTTTATTGTCACTTTTCTTCATGTAATATAATGGGGACTTCATCACACTTAAGTTTTTCAAATAAATTTACAGAAAACTGAAATACGGACCTAGATAAGTATTGATCTCAATCATAAACTCAATCATAAAATTCAATATTTTCAATAATTTTGGTTTTTGTTTCCAATTAATTTCTATGTCATGTAAAATTAAACTTTAAAACTGAGAGTGATATTTTATTGATATTTTATTGATATTTAAAATTAATAGGATATCCAAAAAGAATTATTAACTCGAAGGCCCACTCAAGAAATTTTTTGCACTTAACGTCGATATCAAGAAACAATGATATTCATTATATACATTAGGGCTGGATCAGTTTTTATTTTAAGCTTTGTCCATGGAAACTATTAATTAATTGGAATTTATGATATGCAATATAATATTGCTGTAAAGCTCAACCAACCAACTTCATTCGAATCATGGAGTCCAGAATTTTGAAAAAAGATACATAACGACTACTTTTAATGCATCTTTATGAATCGCACTTAACGAGGAATTAGTACTAACCATCATATATGAGAAACATATAGACATAATCTGAGACTTGTCGGATGATAAGCAATTAAAGCCGATCTCCAAAAGAGCATGGATGATACTGTTCATACTAAGTTCAGTTGGTCTTGTTACCACTTATGGAGAAACGATGATCATCCCAGCCATTCCAAATTTAATAAACGAATTCCGTATTTCATATTCCTTATCTTCTTGGATTCTCACGTCATATCTCATTGCAGGTGCGGTCATGACTCCTTTTGCAGGTAAATTATCCGATATATATGGGCGTAAAAGGATTTTGCTTTATCTAATGATAATTTACACTCTCGGTCTTTTAATCGGGAGCGTATCGAACAGCTTTGCTATGCTGATTGCATCAAGAATAATTCAGGGTATTGGGATATCCATGTTTTCCATAGCCTTTACCATGATTCTTGATGAATTTCCGAAAAAAAGAGTTGCAACTGCCCAAGGTATAATTTCTGCTGCATTTTCTGGCGGTGCAGTAATAGGACTCGCAATCGGAGGGACAATTATAGATAGCTTTGGATGGAGAGCTACATTCCTTTCAGTTATTCCCCTGTCTGTATTCATAATTGTCGTTATCAATAAAGTCATATTAGATAAACTGAATATCTATAAACAAGATTCAGTTACAGAAAGTAATACTTCTATGACAAAACCAGACAATTCCTTAGATTTTAAGGGCGCCCTTTCCCTAACTGGCGCAATAAGTACGTTCCTACTGGCTATTACATTGTTAGATTCGTTAGAACGGAATTTATATATTATAATTCCTCTCTCAATCGCATCTACAATGTCACTATTCATATTTGTATTCATCGAAAAAAAATCTATTTCACCTTTGATTGACTTAAAACTTCTGATGAACAATATTATTTTTCCTGCAAATATACTTTTAATGTTTATAGGCTGCATACTTTTCATGACGTATCAAACTATCGCGATTATGATCAAGAGTCCTCCCCCATCTGGCTTTGGAGGTAGTTCTGTAGATGTAGCTCATGTCCAGCTTCCGTTTATAACGATACTCTTTATAGTATCTATTATTTCAGGATTCCTAATTTCCAGACTTGGAAATGTAAGACCTACAATCATAGGCACTGTAATTTCTTCAATAGGTTTTTTCAGCCTATACTTATATCATGATTCAGAAATTTCCATAGCTATGGATCTTCTCGTCATTGCTATTGGTATTTCCTTCGCAGAAGTTGGTGCATTTAATATAACCACTCAATTTGTTCCCAATCAATATAGGGGAATATCTATTGGTATTACAACTTTACTTTTCCTAATTGGAATGTCAATTGGTCCAGCGATAGCAGGAATGTTTATGGAGCAATATCGTACTACTATAGGTAGTCCAGCGAATGAAGCATATAATTTCATATTTCTATCTGGTTTTCTGATCTCTGCAATTTCAATCCCTTTAACCGTGGTTGTGACTAAGAGAGTGTCAAAAGCAAATTCGATATCAATAGAGAGATAATAATCTGTGAATAAAGTGATTGTTTTAAAAATTTTAAAAATTTTAAAAAATGTGGAATAACTTTTGCAAGAAAACGGAATTTTTTAGAACCAAAAATATATTTTTCAAACTGCATTGCGAGGCGGGTAGAAATACTAGTTTTAGGAGCAGTATTCCTACTGTAAACTTTATGCTATTTACGCTTTTTCAGACTTTCATGTCAAGAATGTGACTTAAGCCGATGAAGACTTATGTTCCTAGTGAACTTCTTTCATAAGCCAAACATCAATTAAAATTACCCACTCCTTAGATTCGATCATAGTATAGACATTACTATTAATTATATCCAAAAAACCTTGGGATGCATAGAATATTCCGGTCTTGGTATTGGTATTGGTATTGGTATTAATTACCATAACCTCTCTATTCGTATTTGCTCTCCCGCCATCTACTTTCTGTAAGCCTTTATTTGATTTTATAGTTCAAAGAATATGTCATGCTGCATATTCAATTTTTCAAATTATTGTTTGTGGCTACGGTTTTGATAAAAACTAGATTTACCTTTGCCGATTAACCTTGAATTAACTTTAACGAAATAAACCAGGATCTAGTTGTCAGATACACAAAATAGTACATATGAATAACTGGGATTAGCCACTAATCAGAGTCTAGTATGAACAAACGCGTTTATATCGGATACGATACTTACATTGATAATGCATTCAAAAGGCGGTTTTACTCGCAATACTAAATTAAAAGATAAATATAGTACTCATAGAACTGGGATAGACGAAGATATCAGTTCTTTGGTAATTTCTCTATTGAACTACGATATCAAGACTTCGTACGCTGCCTTGGGTGCACAATTAGCACAGATTGATCGTCCTTTACATGCGCTTCAAATGGTCAAGATGGCTGGATTAGCTACAGGCCTAGATGTCCCAAGAATTTCTATAGACTATACTTTTGAAGGGTATGAATTTGTACGTATATTTTGGCCTAAAATGGTAATCCCAATATGTAGATGGTGGCAACAAAACAAAGGTAAAGAAGGAAAGCACTTAATGAAGGAAATATGTGCTATCGTTACTTACATATTACCACAACCTTACAATTTGATTCAAGGGATAATCTCTATCGTGGCAGTCATAATTATGAAAAATGGATTAGAAAATCTATGTTTGAATAATAAGGTACAACATCCACCTGAACCTTAGTTGAAATGATTTCTTTGACTCTTGGACAGCATTTTTTTAGGATCGAGGTCACTATAATTGGTGCTGTCCGGAGTAATTCTATAGGTTCGCCCAATTAAGACCAATAAAGTTCGCAATTTTAGTACACCGTAACTTATTGAGTGGACTCATCCTACTAACCGCAATTTTAGTTAAACCTGTAGGGAACTACCAAGCCTTGCAAAGAATGTTAATATATTAAATTTAAGACAAGAGATTTAACCTACAATACAATATTGATTATAGGAACCCAAAAATATAGTTGGTGGATACATTTTTGATGTAATATCTATGGAAGTGACACTTGTTTGGATGCTTATTTAGAAGAGGAGATGTACGATATTCTCACTTACTGTATACTAAATCCTAACACTACAGATTTTAATTCTAAAAGAAAGAGAATAGAAGAAATTGGAAGAGAGCTGTCCTCTGATGGTGGCGTCGATGCAATGGAGAATATGTTTTATTCATTAGAATTTAGAATCAAAGACGAAATAGGACACGACGCAAAATCATATCGTTCTTGGTGGAATGGAATTACGGAGGATTGGAAATACTAATAGAATTTTACAACTATATTCCAGCCTAATGTATATTTATTTAAAGTCACCAAGTACTTGCAAATAGATTCAATATGCAAGAGTATAATACAAAAAAACCACAACAAATTGCATTAATAACTGGGAGTTCGTCTGGCATAGGACTTGAAACCTCACTCTTACTTGCTAGGAACGGAATTTACACGTTTGCTACAATGCGGAATCTAAGTAATTCAAAAGTAATACAGAATATCGCGCGAAATGAAAACCTGCCATTAAAAACTCTGTCGCTGGATGTAACAAAAAAGAATTCTATTAGAAGTGCAATTGAGAAAATAAAATCAGAACAAGATAGAATTGACATCCTAGTTAATAACGCTGGATATTCATTAATAGGAGCATTAGAACAGCTTTCAATAACCGAAATTAAACACGAATTTGAAACCAATTTTTTTGGCGTAATAAATCTAATTCAAAGTGTATTACCCGTAATGAGAAAACAACGCAGTGGTAGAATAATAAACATCAGTTCACTCGCAGGTAGAATTGGTTTTCCACTTTCGTCAGCCTATAATAGTTCTAAATTCGCTTTAGAAGGATTAAGCGAATCATTAAGATATGAAGTAAACGGATTTGGGATAAGTATTATACTCATAGAACCCGGAGTGGTCAAAACCAATTTTGTCAAAAATTTAAAGATAGGCAAACAAGTGAGTGAAAAGAGTAATAATGCTAAAATGCTTAATACAAATTTACCATATGCAGATATCACTCAGAAGAGAATAGCTGCATTTAAAGGCAGGTTCGAAAAGGGAACCTCCCCAAAAGCGGTAGCGGACACCGTTTTAAAGGCAGCCACAACCATTAATCCCAAATTCAGGTACGTTGTTGGACAAGATGCAATGAAGCTTATTGACTTGAAAAATAATACAACTGACGAAATCTTTGGAAAGATAGTTATGAAAAGCGTTTTAGAAGCAAGCTAGAAAATTGATCTGCCCAATTAAATAAAATTGAAATTTACCAAGATATCTGGAATAGGATTCAAGTAATTATATCAGCTGGGCTTCGACATTTCATAAACACCAATCTCTCGTAAAATATCTATTATTACAGGAATTTCTAAGTCCATTTGCATAGCTATGAATTCTTCAGGCATTCCAGATAAATACAAATTTTTTATGATTTCTTTCTTTTCTTCTTGTATATTCATTTGCGACTGCACTACCTCCAACTAATTGGCAATTAGTATATAGGTGTGCCTTATCAAAGTTCTCTATCTACTGCATTTAGTATAAGCCTGTAGACATCTTTTAAAGTTTCAGTTATCTAATATAATGATGCTCAAAAAATTAAGTAGAGATAAGATGAATAGAATGCTTACTCTCGAAATGAGTGAAGACGATCTTAAAAATATTATAGAGTCAGTAGACAACATGGTAAGTAAAGAACAAAGAACACTATTAGAAAATCTTCCATCTGACGATGAAGTCAGATCTAGGTTAGACGGCTATAAAGCATTAAAGGAGGATCTCAGAAAGATCTTTGAAGGAATGATATGAGCATCTTTTAATTTTTGAAGCGGAAAATTACAATTGTGGACTATAATATGGATTACATTATCTTGCCGATTTATATACGATTAAAGCATTAGTCCCTCCTTTGCTTTATAACAACATCTTATCCTATGGATACATTTGTGATTGTGCAAAGTAAGGCTTGATGGATTTATTTGCACTTACTTTGTTGAGTTCAAACTCGTGGGTGTGGAAATACCATTTGTTACTTTGATATCTTGAATCTCTTCTAGTCCCTTCTCCTTCAGGACTTCATTTAGAATTTTCAAGTCATAGATTCCAGATAAATCAGGACGTGTTTTTCCTAGAAAACCAATATCGAAGGCATCATCGGCAGATTTGATCAATGACGATTTAACTGGGTTCCATGTTAATTCTAGTCTTGTTAATGATTGATTTAGAACATCGTCTGGAATGGTCTGTCTGGTCAATTTCTTTAATTGCACATTGAATTCCTTTATTGCTGCATCCTTATTAGAATTAATCCACTGAGTTTCATCCACATGAGCTGTCAAAAGCTTTTTTATGACATCGGGATTATTTTGCAAGTAATCAGTTCTTACCACTATGTTGGCAGTTACAAACTTTCCTTCTGGCCATAAATCCCTTTCATCTACCAGCAATTTAGAATTTGCTTCCTTGATAAAACGCTCGCCCCATGGTTCTGGTACCCAAGCTCCATCTATCTCTTTCTTTAGTAGCAAAGTCAGTATATCTGCGTTTTTGGCTGGTATGACCTCCACATTGCCTCCATTTTCCTTTGTTTTGTACCCATTATTCAAAAGGTATTTTCGAAGTGCTACATCTTGTGTGTTCCCTAGTTGGGGAGAAGCAAATTTCTTGCCTGCAAAATCCTTTGGAGATTCGATTCCAGAATCGCTTCTAACGACGAAAACGGCTCCTCCGCTTGTGGCACCGGAAATTATTCTTATATCCTTTCCGCCAGATATTATGTATGCATTAATTGCAGGATTGGGACCTATGTACGTAGCATCAATTTGATTTGCAAAGAGAGCTTCCGTAGCAGAAGGACCTGCATTGAAAATATAAGGTTTTATCTCTATATTACCTCCGAGAACTTTTTGAAAATCTCCATTACCTACACCTATTACTGCTTGTGCATGATTGATGTTAGGAAAGTATCCTAATCTAAGTACTTTTTTCTGCGTTCCTTGGGAGTAAGCATAGTTCGAATTAGTCTGTGCTGTAATTAAACCTGCGATAATTAAAGCAGCGCTAATTATTGCAATATAGTGGTTTCTTATCACACATAGTATCCCGAAACAACCCTATTTGAGCACTTTTAAATATGAAGTATATTACAATTGTATGAATAATTTGCGCATAAATTGGGAATTAACTTCAAGTCAATTATTTTAAAAGTTATGTTCATATTCCATTTAAACTCGGGACAACGCTTTATTGAAGCAAATCCTAATTTTTATGAATGTTTCAGCTAATTAAATATTGTATTGTCTATTATAGTATCGATGCATATAACAGAATATTGTGTATGCCATGTCACGATTTACATGGACTGAAGGTATTACGGCTGGCTTTTTAAGAAATTGGGGCACGAATTTTTTGAATAAAATCATTTAATTGAAACCAAGTTGAGCAAAATATTGAAATATGTAACTCATAACCACTCTGATTTTACAGGATAATATACTCTCCTTCTGCTATCATCCAAACTATTTCTTTCAATTATGAATCCTTGGTGTCTCAAATCTTCAATGGCGCTTTGAACTGTTCTTCTAGGAAGATGAGTAATGCTGATTAAGTCACTTTGTTCGATTGGATATTTAGTTTTTATTAGATAGTAAATGAATTTTAGGGCTGGGCTACCTCCTATATCTTTCTGTCTAAAGGAAATGCCAAATGAGGACTTGGAGAGGAACCCTCTACGTTGTGATTCGACTGACGCAATGTGATCCATTGAAGCTTCAGCAAGATTGACTCGTTGGCCAAACTCTGCAATCAGAGCGGATTGTTGGGACTCCAATGGTGCTTCAAAGATAAAAGTGCTTGGTGGATACTTTGCAGTAAGCGCAGCAACGTGATTCCACCTAACCGCACCGTTTTCGTTAAATATTCCAACATTGATTCCCTCATTTGCCTCAAGTACTACCTTTTTGGCACCTAGGGAAATTGCCTCTTCAACCTTCAACAATACATTTTCGATGTCAAGCTGATGACGAGGATCCTTCTTTCCAATTTTAAAGCTCGAACTTTAGACCTTCAGAAACAATCGAATCAACTATCTTCTTTTTTCTTTCCATGTTCAAGTTAATATTATTTTCACCAATTTCTATAATATCAAACCCCATTGCAGATGATTCTTTTACAAATCTGTCAAATGCGTCTTCCAGTATGGCAAACTCCGTTAGTGTACTTCCAGTTGTTACCATAACTTCAAAATCATGATAGAATTTTATTTTCTTCTGAAGCAAAAAATTAGAAATTAAGAGTGGAAAAGAACTGTATATTTTGACAACATCGATCATGGGAGCAAGTATTCCAAAATTCTCTGAATCTAAAGACCTAAGCTTATCAACAGTATATGTCAGTCCTTCTTGTCGAGGCTTTTGTGCATCTATTCTGTCCTTGACAAAGTCATCTAACAAGTACATCAGTAATTGTAGATAATAGTCAAATAAATTGTATGATTTTATGAGAATATATTAAAGTCCAGATGTGGCAGCAATTCCACATCTAGGACCGAACATGAACAAATCTTGGCTTTACAGGAATATTTGCTGGTATAATATTCTGGTTATTATAACATAAAAATTTTATGGATTTGGTCACTATATGCATTCAAAAATATCATGTTACAACAATTTAACGCGACTGGATAATTTTTTATATAAATTTAACCCTATATTCCTGTAAATTTTATATCTCCAAATATTTCCTTGTGATTACTATAATTTTCAGGTTTACAGAAATATCCATTTAAGGCTTTTTTCAGAATATTCATCTATAAACCTGCATATACATGTTTGATTACCGTTTTATCTACTAGTGATATTTTGGGCAACTCCAATGAATATTATACAAGTGTCAAAATCTTCAGGTTTAACCAGTTTTCTGGTAGAGTTTTAAAACTTTTAGATGGATTAATTGGTGATAATAAATTGAAAAGTAACAAAATAAAAGTATGTATTATTGTTGATATGAAAATTGTTACTATTATACTACAAAATCATAAGAAGTATTGATTAATCATTATACACAAGATCATGCGGAAACGCGCGCAGAAGCAGAGATTAGCGCAACAAAATATTTGAAGTGGAAGTTAGAAGTTTGCTACTTGTAATATAATGACTGTGATAATTACTCTGTTAAGTCCATTTTCATTTGAGAATCAATATTCGTCAGCATATCTGTGTCTTCTATCTTTGAGGCAATATTACTGTCACTAAATTCTGCACCAAGACAATCAAGCCTATTTTCGTCAAAAATATACCTATAATTTAGGTTAATGAGTCCTGCCTTTATCTGTCCATCTGTTGGATATTTTAACATTATGACGTTAGTGAGTTTAGTCATTTTTACTACTATCTATTTTGGGTTTTATACTATATAATAGTAAATAAAACAGGCTAACAATCTATTTAACTAATTATATTATTTTTACTGATTTTGCGTATACCATCGCTCATGAACAACTATATTAACATTAAATTCAAGCAAGATTCTGAATTCAAAACAATTCAAAACGTAAATCAATTTCAAACAAAAAATACTAATAACGGTAAAGCCACAACCGACTTACTATATTCCATATAGCAAAAAGACAGTTGATGAGATTATTTCCAAGTCAGCACCAGTGAACAAACAGGGACATAAGATTCACAATTAAATTTGCATCTCCAGATTGTCCGTGGGGTCCAAGGATTGATACTCATAGCAAGTTCACCTATGAACAATAAAGTAAAGATTGAAACTCTGCAACTTCTCCAATTTGTCTATTGCTTTATGCTTGTAAAGTTATAATTGAAGTAATCTTATTTATTAAATCCTTATTGTTACCCTTCTGTATCAATTGATCTATAATATGAAGAACTATCGTTTCATTGTCATCTTTTATCCTTGCACTACTGGGGTTAACATAATTGATGCTATTTTATTATTCTTATTTTGATTTGTATCTTTTTCTTCCTTCGTTACCTCTAGTCTCTACAGTGTATCAAACATTTTCCCTACTTGAAAGAATCGATTTAGGTTCAGTGAACTCAAATTACTAATAAGTTAAAGTGATGAGTACTTAAATTATATGATAACTAAACTTTATAGTATCAGATACTTACAAACAATGAGGTCATTAGGTATAATACAAATTTGATTAATTGATTTGTATCTTTTAGGAATGCTACTAGAGATGAACAAGGTAAATTAGACAAGGATGCAACTAGTTGTGATAACGATGATTTTGATTAGGTTAAGATATTTCAAATTTAAAAATAAAGAAACACAATATAAGCCAAATGTCGTCGTATCTAATTGACGGTTATCAGTTAATACCCTTACGGCACTTATTGAATTGCCAGCGAACCAAAGTAAATACAGATAATAATTATTCCGATTAATTTAATAAGATATCAAATGTAATACGACAAACTCCTAAAAAAATGAGGAGACGGACTGTTTATTGTGCTTCTTGAGCGTCTTTATACTCTCTTAAAGCTTGTAATGCGTGTAAAGCCGCTAGTGTTTTAACAGCTTCCTTTACGTCTGTTGTAGCTATTGATCTTCTCAACGACATCCTTAACATCTTTAGCTTCTTCGAAAGTTGCCAAAGCTGGATGATTACTCTTGACTGTCTGAATCAATTTATCTACGTCTGCTATTCCTGCTGTCGCTGTCATATTTCCCTGTGCGTTCGCTACCCTAAATGATGGAGTGGCGAGAAGTGCAGCAGACAACATTATGCTTGCCATTACGGCTAAAATTACTGTTTTTTGATACATCAATGACTACTAGTATTTTGGTATATAAAACTCTATTGTAAAATAATAACATAGATATGATACATAGTATAGGTTCTATTGAAGTTATGATAATGTTTTAGATGCATTTAGATTAGCATTAAGAAATTTCAAAATTAAAAATAAAGAGAAACAAAAGCCAATCATTCTAACTAATAGTTGAGTTTATAGTCACGTGGTGTTTCAAATATTATTAGTTGCTCCTACACATTATTTAGGACTAGTCCTGAAAATAAACAAATCAAGAAAAGGCGATGGATTGAGAAAAAGAAGTGGTATGGTTGCTAATGTGACCTACCCGAAATGGCTTTACTTATACGGTAGAGTCTCTATTATAGGGCCTAAACTTTTAATTGCAGTATTTAGTGGAGCCGTAGTTGAGTAGATCAAAAGTGTATTATCTCCGGCTATGTCCTTTTGGACAGATTCTGTAACAAAATTGTGTTCTGATAGCACCTTGAAGCCTGCTTTAGTAAAATCTGACTTACAATCTGAAACTTGAGCCGTTGGGCAGAAAAATGCGCCTACCGTTAATGTACCAGTAGATTCTTGAGCAGTAACTATAATTTTACCTTCCATTGGTGGTGAATAATCTTTGTCTGACACGCTATATGGTGACCCTGACAGACTCAGTGATTTTGAATCTGAACCGTCTGGGAATTCATATGAGGTAGAAGTCCATGTTTCGTTTAAACTCTTGTCCTTAACTATT
>CAVPGE010000025.1:0-102384 GCA_963703885.1 uncultured Nitrososphaerales archaeon | reverse complement strand
AACCAACAATATGCGATTTATTTACAAATATTTGCCTCTAGTCGTTTCAATACAAATGCAGTATGACTATACCATAACATATCAATAGCAATAACTACTCTCAGAAGGTAACATATCAATAAATAAAAATATAGCTTCCCATGTGGAAGTAAGAATAGTGATGAGATAGCATACAGAATATCAACTTTGTAATATTGCTAAGGAAAAATAGGTGTACTTTAAGAGATTTGCGTTATAATAATAGGTATAATAACCCTTATGGAATTGAAAGAAAAAAATATCGATCTAGTAAAAAACGCTATTCAAGCACTTAATTCTGGAGATATGAGCAAAGTTTCCAAATTTGTCAGTCCCAATTATTTTAACCATGAATCACAGTTGGATCCGGTAAGAGCACAAATGAGAGGACCTCAAGAATTTATAGACATTGTTAAGAAAATTCGGAAGGCTTTTTCCGAAGTTCATTATGAAGAACTTGAGACTATTGCAACGCAACTGAAGATAAAGTTGTTTCAGTTGTGGCCGTGAAGGGTAAACATACTGGGAGCTTTTTTGATTTCATTCCTCCTTCTGGTAACAAAATATCATACATTGCAGTCCACTTCCATACCAGGGACTGATGGAAAGATTGTTGAGCACAAAGCTATTCGCGATGATTTGGCATTGATGTTCCAACTTGGAGTAGTCAGCTCTGCTTCATCGCAATACGACGAATTTTTGCGGTCGTGGAAGGGTTGTTAAGATGAAAGGTTCAGACAGGGTTGCAGTAGGCAGCAGCAGGCATTATGAGCAAATGATAGATGCTTAGAAAAAGGGAAGTAGGGACGAGTATATGACTTATAAATATTTCAAGATGGCTCGGTTATGTCTGTGAATAAATTTTGGCTATCTGTTGTATCTAAAATAATTATTCGGTTAACGTAAAGAATCCCACGATTAATCTAGTTTTTAGGAATACTATTCACCATCCATCAATATTCGTAATTAGACATATGATACGATTTATTAACTTTTGGTACTATATTAGATACCAAACATAAAAAGGTAACACTTATTGCACCATATGATTATTTAACTCCTGACATCCAACAGGTGGAACAAGATTTTGTAGAAAACAACAGATACAGAAATAGGACACCTTAAGTCAGATTTAATTAAATATGTCTCATCGAATAAAAAGCTTGTCAAAATATTCAAGATAATGACTCTTTTATTTGCACAATTAAATTGATAATTTCAATTATGCTAGCGTCTCAATGAATGCATATATAAAATAGTGCATATAAAAATAGATGAGTCGATAATGAAACTGGCCGCCTATGGTTCTGTCATTGGATCTTTAACAATTTTTCTCTTCTTAATTCCGAATATCGTCCAGCTTGCATATTCTGATGGCTTATTTATGGAAAACCTACCACCTGCAACTGTAGGCGATAGGCAGGCAAGCCTTTTCACCAAAGTGGATCCCCCTGTCTTAACTTCTGACACTCATCAAAAGAGATTCTTCGAATTGCGTCTGTATGATGCGAAGACTAACGACAATATCTCGAATGTAAATTACTTCATAACAATTTCTAAGGGAGGTAAATTGTTAATGCGTGACCTGTTCTATTCACAAGTTGGACCCCTAAAGATTGAAATTATCCCTAGAGAGGGCCAAGTATCAGTATATGGGTCTCCCGAGCCATTCCTTGGGGGATGGATGAGTGAAACTGGAGATATTACTGTACAGGGACCCATATTACTTGATGGTGGATTATATCATTTTGAGATAGAAATTTTTGGTATTGACAGACCAAATAATATTTTTCAACCTGAAAAAGCTCCAAGATTTGACTCATATCTGAGCGTTGGAGATGTCTTTAAAGAGAATTTAACTTACAATAAGGCAGTATATAATTCAACCCTTATATCATATTATGACAAGATCCGTGATTTTAAATTTGATGACAAGAACTTACTTGCATCATGGGACATGCCATTTGACTGGAATCAATCAAGAATAAAGTCTGTGAATATTTTTGTACATGAGGAATTCAAAATTCCAAAGAGCTTTTCCCAATTTAGTAATACTACCTCATTTAATGCCACAGTGAATGGCCAACCTGTTACTGGACGATCACTTGCCATAGATCCATTTAGCTCAGAAAACGCACTGATAGTTCATTATTTACTAACTAAAAATGATATTGTCAAACTCGCAGGATTAAAAGATATAGCAGCTAACAGCAATAACACAATGAAATTTAGTCTTACTCCAATGAAAGCAGAAACTGGAAAATCTTCCACAGATCTGATAACCGATACCGGAGGCATCCATGCAGCTCTGTCGTGGTTGCCTAATCCACCCGTTGCAAGTTCCCAAGCTACACTCACGTTGAAATTTAATGATGCATTATCTGATTCATCTCTAAATGCAGATGTAAATTACGACCTCTCCATAATTCGTTCAAAGGATGGCAAAGAGATGATTAAGCAGCCCAATCTTGTTGCAGTCAATGGAACAAGTGTGCAGAAGGTAACATTCCCTGAGAGTGGCACTTTTCAAATTGAAATTCACGTAAAATCTGTAAAATACAATGGTCAAACTACTGCTGATCCTGCAAGAAATGGCATCGGTCGAGGATTTGTTATTGTGGTGCCACAATAGAGAATAAACGGCTCTGGTAACTTGATTAGTAATAGGTTTCGTCACGTTACGCACAGTAGTCAAGGATAAATATACTGACATCTATGGCAGGGCAAGACTCGAATTCCAACTGGGATGCTTCCACATACGACCATATATCTCAAGTGATAGAATCCTGGGGGTTGGAAATTCTGGAATACAGAAAGTGGAAGGGAGATGAGATAGTCCTAGATGCTGGTTGCGGGTCTGGAACACTGACAAAGATTTTATCTGACTTGGTACCTCACGGCAGGGTAATTGGAATTGACATTGATCCTGCAATGATTAAAATTGCAAAGGCTAAACTTGCAGATTCCAATAATATACAAGTAATACAAGGTGACATTTCAGAAATGCAATTGCAGGACGAGTTTGATGTTGTGTTTTCAAATGCTGTTTTGCATTGGATTCCAAATCATAGAAAAGTGTTTGATCGATTTTCGAAGATTCTAAATCCCGGTGGTCAATTACTTGTTCAATGTGGCGGATATGGGAATCTAGCAAAAAGCTTGGATATCTTTGACCGGGTTAGAAACTCACCACGATTTTGTAATTATTTTGAGAATCAATATGGAGAACAGATCTGGGCCAATCCGTGGTACTTTGCTAAAAAGGAAGATGTTGAAATATTACTGAAAGCTATCGGATTTACAAACATTCACGTTTTCTTGGAAAACAAAATCGCGAATTTTGAAAGTAAGGGAGATTACTCTCTTTACATACGTACGATAGTCTTAAAACCATATCTAGAATATCTTCAAGAAGAGCAACTAAAAAAAAGATTTATCGAGTCGATAATTAATGAAATTGGAGCTAATATGCCGGAACTAAAATGGAAGCTTGACTATGTTAGACTAAACATTTTTGCCAACAAGAAAAAATAACCAATAGTCTTATTTGAGACAAAACTTCAACTACTAGATTCCTCAAAGAATTCAGAAACAAATTTTATATAAGGTTATAAATATACGCTTAAAATTGAGTGTTATCTAAACTTTAATTTGAAATATAGTAAGAGATGTTTAATCGGGATTACTGTTATTAGTTGCGTCTGTCATTAATTTTGTAACCGTTGAACATTGTACAAAAGAAGAAGAGAATCTGATGAGTTATGAAGGCAATATTCTGAAAACCTTTCCTTGACCTATAGATACAACATACAGATACCCGTCCGGACCGACTGTTAGGTCTGTAACACCTGCAAAGTTCTCACCAAATATCAAATCTTTGATTCCAGGAGAAGTAGGTTTCTTTACAACATTGCCACCAAGTGCTTCTGGCAGTACGAGATCGGTTCTTTCACTGTTTAGCTTGAAATGGTATATTCTTCCATTGTGTACGTCTCCTACAAACATGTCATTCTTGTATTCTGCTCCCAGTTTATCAGAAGTCATAAAAGTTACTGCAGTAGGTCCGGCTGTATTTCTCCAAGTTAATTTTGGCTCAGCGTATTTACCCTTACCGTCGAATGTTTCTAGAAGGTCTGAACTAAATTGATCCTCATCGGAAGACGGTCCCTGTGCTTCTTGCCATCCACTATTAAAGCCTGGCAGTACTAGATTAATTTCGTCACTATTTCCTGGTCCGTTTTCACTGTCCCACAAATTACCAGTTACAGGATCAAATCCAAGCCCGAAAGAGCTTCTTATGCCATAGGCATAGTATAGTTTTAGTGGTACAGAATCTCCCAGTATGCCATCACCAACTGGTTGTCCATCCTGAGTTATCCTCAATATTCCACTTCTTCCATCTACATCTTTACCATCTACATAGTTTTGGGCTTTGGTTTCTGTATCTTCTCCTCTAAACGAACCATCTACATCGCCTATTGGCACGTAGATATTATTATCAGGTCCAATCTCGATTGCTCCTCCATTATGCCGAGGTCCAGGATATGCCGGTAGATCTAATAGAAGCAAAGGTTTTACTAGTTTATCACCTGCAAGCTCGTAGCGGTATAGACGGTTCCCAACTGGTTGTTTTCCGTTTCTGTCATCTCCATCTGCTCCATCAATTTCTGTGTAATAGAGAAAAACATAGGTCGTAGATCCGTGTTTTGATATTGCGATACCGCACATACATCTTTCAACGGAGTTTGCCACATTTACGTCCAGCAAGGGCTGGTCCGAAACTTTGCCGTCAGTTACACGCAACACCGTACCCTTGTCCTTTTCCAGTATCAGAAAATCATTTGGACCTAAAAATGCCATAGTTGTTGGAGTATCAAGTCCTCCTACTACTTCCTCGACTTTCAGCTTGGAGTCTACCAGAGTGGGTAAGGATTCCTCTTCCACGAATTCACGCTGTCTAAATTCCTCCTGGCCAAAAGCAGAGTAGTAAAACATGCCAGTAGCACCAGTACCACCTAAGAACAGTATAAGTAATGCTAACGCAACGACTTTTTTATGATTATTAAGAGTCAAGACAGAATTTCTAGAGAATTGATGCATATAAAACTATAAGTCACAATTTGATGACATAATGTCACCCTGACTGGCATTAAAGTCAAGTACCTTGTCAATTCCAGTTCCACAATTGAAATAATCTCTTCCTGGTCCTCCTTCTACAATATCTGCTCCAGGTCCTCCAATCAAATCATCATCTCCTTCTCCTCCGCTTAAGGTATCATTGCCAATGCCTCCAAACAAAACGTCATTTCCTGCCTCACCATATCCCTTATCTGGACCGCTACCACCGTCCAATTCGTCATCTCCCTCTCCCCCATTCAGAATATCTGCATTTGCCAATCCTGTTATGAAATCGCTCCCATTTGACCCTTTTAAAATATTTTTTCCAGCTGTTCCAACAATGATTAAATTATCTTTCGTGCTGAGAACCCTAGGAGTGTCAGAGGTAGATATGTTTGAGGCATTATCTGTCGTGACCTGCGAGGACACGGTTTGGTTGTTACTCAAACCAGACGCAGAGTTGAAATACATAGACGGGAAAAGAAATACGAGTAAAAAATACACTGTAAAATAACTCACCACAGATAGCTTCAATATTTTCATTATCACGTCAACATCAGGACAAGATTTAAATCATTCATCAGTTCCGTTTAGACGGTCGAGTCATAATTAGGATAGACATCGTGTTCTATCTTTTTTATGCCAAGAATTTTATCATATTAGCCTTTAAATCGGAATAGAAAAATGCTTCCCTGTTTATGGTTAAGGTATAGAATTTATCCACGAAGGAAAAAATCATATCATAAATACATTTTTTGATCTGGGTAAAGCTAAACTCGAACATATTTAACTTCAATCTAACCCCAAAGGAGTATGCTCAACATAATAAGATAGATTTTCTAGTACAATATTTGCAATCGAATATATATACATAGACAATATTGCTAAACAAAGACCATGTATTACAAGCAGAATATACACAATATTCTGATCATGCTCACTTTCACGTTAATCTTCTTACTGAATAATTTACCTAAATCTGTGTACAGTCAAGTCGGCGGTTCGACTTCTGAAGCTGTACCACAAGAATGGGTAAGCATTTTAAATCCGGTGCATAATCAGAAATTTGGGATTGATGAGGGGATAACCGTTTCTGGTGAATCATCTGATACGTCCGAAAAGGATTGCACCGTGGCTGTAATCGTAAATAATATAAAGCCGTATCAGAAAGCTGAACCGACTGGTCCAAGTGGGACTGCTGATTATTCTGAATGGAAGTTTATTCTGCGTGAAAGTTACACCCAATTAATTGAGGGACAGAACAAAATAACTGCTAAATTAACGTGTGCCTCAGCACCTACAAGGTGGTATAGCGTATTTGTAACAGGATTAGCTCCGGCCGGCACAAATAAAGATCAAGATACTTTAACAGATTCAAATTCTGATAATCCTATTTCCCCTTTTAAGAATGAAGATGAAGGAATATTATCAGGACTACGATCCTCGCCCGACTCGGCAACAACTTCTAATACAACTACTTCTTCTTCAAGCATACCAGACGTAACTCCAAATAGCAACGATAATGGAATGTACGTTACAATACGGCCCCAGAAAGACCCTGTCGCGAGAGGCGATTCTCAAAACGTTACTATATCGGTTGCTGATTCTAGTTCCAGACCAATTACCGATGCTTCAATAACTGGAAGATTAATTTATCCAGGTAGTAATTACGAGAAAGATTTCAGTGGGAGCACAGATTCAGGTGGAAGATTTGCATATTCATGGATCATAGGTAGTGATGGCAAATTGGGGCCCTTAGAGGTAACAGTTGAGATAACAAGTCCTACTTTTGGATCACAATCTATTACCAAATCTTTTGAATTGATTGATTCTTCTGGTACATCTGTTTTGACAAAAGAAGATAGCCAACCTACTTCCAATCCTGTTTTGACAAAAGAAGATAGCCAACCTACTTCCAATCCTGTTTTGACAAAAGAAGATAGCCAACCTACTTCCAATCCTGTTTTGACAAAAGAAGATAGCCAACCTAGTTCCAATCCTAATTTTAATCTCTGCAAAAAAATCCTTAGTTTTGAATGATAAATTTCATTTCGCTGTAGCTGGTGATTATGGTTGTGATAGCAGTACACAAAAAACGGTGAATGCCATGGAAGATGTTAATCCTAACTTGGTATTGGCGTTAGGTGATTTGTCTGAGATCGATGATCCCAATTGTTTTTTCGACCTTTTTTCAACGATAGATAACGAAGGCAAACTCAAAATTGCACTCGGAGAGCAGGATACTGATAGCGGGAACGAATATGATTCGTCCTCACGGTTAAGCCAGTTTGCAAGGCACTTTGACCTAGGTGAAACATTTTACTCCTTTGATTATAAGAATATACATTTTCTGGCGATGTCAACGGGAAAAAATACTATGATTCCCTACCTCATAGATTCTCCCCAGTACGATTTCGTGAAGTCTGATCTATCTAAAGCAGCGAGTGATAAGAATATAGACTGGATAATCGTTTATGGATACAGACCCTTTTACTCCTCACCTACGACTCATAATGCTGCTGGTGCTCTTAGAGACACTTACACGCCTTTATTCGAAAGATATGGCGTTGACCTTGTCATTACGGCTCACAATCATAACTATCAAAGAACATACCCCATATTGTACAACCCGGATAATCCAAAGAACCCCATAGTGAAAGACAAGCAAACATCTAGTTATCACAATCCTGGTGGCACTATTTATGTTACTGTAGGTACAGCCGGAGTAAATCTATATGATCTTCTTGGGCAGGCTCCTTTTGTAGCAAAGCAATTTAAAAATAGTGGATTTCTCAATGTAGATATATCACCTTCCCAAAGACAACTTAGCGCATCATTTCGCAGCACATTTGATGGGACTGACGAGGATAAGTTTACGATTATCAAGTCTTAATCTTAATTTCTACGACTTTATGCACTTTACAAGTATAGTATCACTTTTAGTAACTTTAAAAGTTTCTCTAATTTTACCTTAGGCAAAACATAAGTTTTAGATGCTTATCATTTCGAATCATTGATTAACACGTGAGATTTAATTGAAATAATTTCACACGGGCAATAAAGAATGTAGAAATATACATCCAATCCTGTAATTTTAGTTCGAAGGTTAAAGTAACAGACTATGTTGTGTTTAATTGTCAAATTGTTGGACATAACTAAAAGTTCCCTTAATCTTAAGTTGCAAAGATACCGGTTAACTAAAATCTCACCGGAAGAAAAATTCGCTTAAAGGAATTTTAATCGAGCGAGAGTTCTCGCTTTACATTCAGATTTATGTTTTAAGCGAAAGAAATCGAATTCTCACAAAATGAAGCAAAAGAAGGGGAATGAGAAAATTGATACCCAAACTTTATCATAAAGTCAAATTCAAAATTATACATTTGGTTTTTCAATGTAAACAGTACAAGAATTTTATTAATGTAGAGTTCATTGCAAAATCATTCTGAAATACCAACAGATCTCCACATGCCAGGTGATTTTATTAAACCAATAACGTTCCATTTATTTTTACATGTATGACATTCAATTGATTGCATAATATTGATCTCATCACCCTTAACTAAACGATATGAAAGTATTGATTGGAGAACTGAACCGCAAATTGAACAAGCTTGCTTGTCCATGCCCAATTTTTGGGACAAGTTTTCCATGCCTGCTTAATAATATGCAAAGATATTAATCTTTAAAATAATTATACTGGTCAATAGATTAATGTAAATGACTTACAGGCATGGATAAGTATCCCACTTGTTTTTTCTTTTTCGATCGCTAACTAGTCTGAAGATTTTTGCCATTTTTATTTGGACGTTAATAACTATGCCAAATTAGTTAAGAAAATTATAAGTACAATTAGCAATTATCAAATGAACCAGGTAATTCAAACTCGCCTAGACTTTGGGTACCAATACTATTTCTTTATCTGACTACGAAGTAAGTACCAATGTATTATGCATGATAAAGAAATTATTAATTATTGGCTATACCTATTCCACAAACTATCCGATTTTTAATTTTTTATTTTATTGCACAGCTACAAACCATGATTTTCACAAAAACCAAGTCCAATTCAGTAGCCAAAGACAAGTTTATCCAAAAATACGACTCTTAATACAATGGTCAAGTCATTCGCAATAGTTCAAGATAAAGAAAAACTGAAATAGCTGAAATGAGAATATATTATGTGAGAATAATACCTGGGCTGGCGGTGATCCTCTTTTTCACTGCTTTCGTTACACTTATGATATCTTTGTTGTTAAACGAAAGCCTTGCAGGTACTTCAATTTTAGGCACAACGACATGTCAGTCACAGAAGGGTATATCAGTTGGAGGTGTGCGAAATTTTGGAGGAAATTGTAATAATGGAAATGGGTTTAGCAACTTAGCTGCGGATGATTTAGAATCTAATTCAAAGGCTTGCGAAATACATGGTATTCAAGGCCCGAATAATAACGTCTTTCTTAAAGTGGGTTGTAATCCAAAATGAACTATCTCTAGAATTCACTCAGTGGTTCAATATTTTCTAGCTTTTTAAATGGTTATACAGATTTACAGTGTTAACCTAGTTGAATAGTTCCGATCAGCTTTTTTATAGTGAATTCTAAACAATTAATGTATTGACAATCGTAAAGCGCAAGCGATTTGATTATTTAAAATAAGGTTTAGTCTAATCAAATGTAATCAAATTCTCAAAATCAAGAATTACTAGATACGGGCTTAAATCGAACAATTGTGTTATGTAAGTCAACCTTGAACAAGATTGCAGAGAACTGGATTCGCAAATTGCGACTTGAGAAACATCCCGAGGGAGGCTATTATATTGAAACCTACAGGTCCACTAATTCACTTGAATTTAGAATGGACGAACCACGTGTTTTATTCACAGAAATTTATTTTATGCTTGTAGGTTGTCAATTTTCATCATTTCACGTCATGAAATCAGATGAAATATGGCATTTTTATTCTGGAAGCAGCATCACATTGCACATAATAAGCTATCATGGAGAATTCAATGAAATCACTCTAGGCAAAGACGTCGATAATGGTAACGTCTTTCAAGCAGTTGTCAGGGCTGGCTCTTGGTTTGCTGCTTCAGTAGACGATATTGATTCATACTCACTTGTTGGTTGTACTGCTGTACCTGGATTTGATTTTCGTGATTGGAAACTCGGTGATAGAAAAACTCTTTTAGAATTATATCCACAACATAAATTAATTATCGAGAAATATACAAAATTGTAAATTTGCAATTTGGATTTCAAGTCCAAATATGTGACGGACCCTTATTTTCTTAAAAAGAAATTATTGAATTGACAGTACTGCTTGCTATCGGAAGTGTGGAAGTGATTCAATTAAGGTAAGCTTAAATTTCGTTACAAAAAAATTACCTTAAATATATTTAATACCATTATAATTAATTTGTTGTAAAAGCTTGTAAGAAATTTCAGTGTTATCGATAGTCATTTTTAATTAAAAATTTCAGTGTAGTTTCATTAATTATGGTTACTAAATAAACCTGCAGTTGCAAAGGTAATTTCCATAAGGAAACAAAATACTACAGGCTAAAATTCATTGTCTATTATATTAGATATTCACTCATGAAAATCAGAACAATTTAATGAATTATATCAATAATATTACATGTTCAAATCCGTTCCCAACTAAATATCGAGGGATTGCAAAGTTAACAAACAATTGGTCCCAAGGATAATATCTATCATGATACCAATTTTGATTGGAAGAGTTTCCTGAAATAATTTGAATTAGGTCGAAAATTTTTATAAACCCCAGCTTACCTTATGATCCGGTTTCACAACAATGAAAGGAGATTCTCCTTCAATCCAAGGTTCTTGTCTAACCCAATCAAATCGCTCTCTAAATACAGCATAAATTCTTTTGAATTCTTCTCCTCGTTCAATAAATTCTGCTACCCCTTGCACTACCACTGCCTTATTATTTGGCGAATCATAAACATCAACTGCAATTGCAATTTTTCTGTTTTCTTTTAGATTTTTGAATTTTACCGTCTCATAGTCCGTAGCAAAATAAAACATTCCTTTATCAAAAATATAGGCAACAGGAACAATATGTGGAATATTATTCGAAGAGGTGGCAATTCTACATATCTCATTATTTTGTAAGAATTCCACTTCTTTGTTTGAGAATACTATCGAATTCTCCGAGCAATTATTTTTAGACATTAGATATCTTTTAAATATCGTTAATAAATAATTTTCAGCCAAAAAACATGATATATTAAAAATATATTTAAAACTCATGCGTATGCCCCAAATTCATAACTACAATTGATAGTCTATTTTTGCGTCAGGCCAAAGTAAAAAGAGAGACATTATTGACCTGCTATTTTGTTATTCAAATCGTACATAGATTCGATCAATAAAAATCAAATAACAACAAAATGATGTGTGTTGGATGATAGTATCAGATAATGTTTTCATAGATCGTACGTTAATAAAATTTACAATAAACATCACAATTAAACGTGATGTGATAAGAATATGACAAAGAAATCGGAGCAGATTTGGGTAATTTCTTTAAATTAGTCTGCTAATTGGTAATGTAGTGCTATTTATGATATTACTGAATGACCTTCCTGTTTGAAAGTAATGTTATTATTATCAATATCATTCGAGCAATAATAATTGCAAGAATTAAGTAAAAATTTTAGATTCAGAAGTTAATATAACATCCGTGAACATTATTAATAACAAATTAATTATTATGTGAGTTTAAATTATGTACTTTTTGGTTATTTGTTGTAAAGATAGCAAATCAGCTCGGCTAAAAATCAGAATACACAATCTGTGGCCTGAGATAAATTGAAAAATTTCTACGGGACTGGATTAGCTGTCTTGGTTCCCTTCCATTGAACTTTTTTATTTCATCATATAGATACTTGTACCACAAGGCTTTTACTACCCATGTTTAGTAATTTTATCCATGCCTATTAGTGTAGCAATGTATGTTTTAGTTTTGATATCGATTATTTTAGTAGCCCCCTCACTAGTTCATGCACAAAATCTCACTACCAACACTAGTGAATTGTCTAAGCAGGCCGTTACAAAAAATATAAATTCATCCCTTGTTGAATTCCCAGATGCGAAGTCAATTTATGAAAGTGAAAGCATTAAGGTACCCCAATCTATTGGGTCTTTCATAATACTTATTCCCAATGAGGCACATGAATCATGGTCTGATGAAAAACATAAACTTATCACGGATCATAATTCGTACTATGTTCCCACCAACCTAATTATACCGCAGGGAACATCTATTTCATTTCTAGACGCTGATGCACCATGGGATACTCCGCATCCCCACACAATCCAGATAAAAGATAGCTCAGGTAATGTTGTGTACGATACAGGCAAAATGGAATATTCAGACCATTCTGCTTCAAAAACATTAGATGTAGGAAATTACTCGGTTATAGATACCACTTATAACTGGATGAATGGTAAAATCGTGGTAACGGATCAGAAGTCAACTGGGAAAGATATAGTAGGTGCATTTTATACCCCAACCAAACAAGTAGATAATCCCAAGGACAACGATGGCGGAAGTCATCCAGGATGGCTAGGATATTATCAAACTGAGTTTCCTAAGAATGGGTTTAATATTCTTAGTGAACATGATTTCTCTTACAATAAGTGTAGTTATTGTGAAGGAAAATATTGGCCAGACAATAAGACGGGCAATCATACTTTGATTATATTCAGCACGGGACAGCCATTGGACGAAGCTCTACTCAAATTGAAGAATCTGGTAAAAGACAACGTCTACATTTAGACAGAGAATTCCTACATGACGAACTTCAAGTCCGATTTAATAAGCTAAAAATAAATGCTAATCAAAAGTAGTTAGTCTGTCTAGTGCAAATTTATTATTTATTAACATCTATGTATGGGTTAATAGGACAATCAAAATAATTTTTAAAAAGTAGAGAGCCGATTAAGCTAGTATGTTAAATTCATCCTTTTCTTGAGATCTTTCGATCTATTTCTTATCGTAACTTCTGTGACCCCTGCTGCCTTCGCTATATCCGCTAACTTCATTTTTCGTCCCTGCATTTTCATTGTCACATATAAAATAGAAGCCGCAAGGCCCATAGGATCTTTTCCAGCAGAAACGCCCGCTGTCAAGAGCTGTTTGCATCATTCTTAGCGATTGTCTTATCACTCTCTCTTCTACCTGGGCCTTGTTTCCTATCTTCTCAATGCATTGGAAAAAATCTAATTGAGGTACTGTTTTTTCCATTGTTCTAACCAATTCTCTGTAGGTTCTACCTAGTAATTTCCTTCTCACGTTGCTTGCCTCGCTAATTTCATCGAGGCTTCTTGAAATAGCCATCTCCCTGCAAGTCAGATACAAACACGCTGCAAGTACAGATTGAATCGTCCTTCCTCTAATTAGACCCTTTTCCTGAAATTTTCTGTAAGTATAGGCAGTTCTTTCTATTATCGAATCTGGCAGACCTAGCTTATCCCTCAAAGTATTAAGAAACATGAATGCAGTTCTATAATTTCTATAGGTGCTATCATGAAATTCAGTTCTTGCACTCCAGGTTCGCAATCTATTCATCTTATTTTGCATGCTTGCGTCAATTAATTGTCCTGATGAATCTCTGTTAGTTCTACCAATCACAGTAGATAGATTCATGTCATGTATTGCTAGGGAATACGGCGCCCCTACTCGGGAGCGATCTACTCCATTATTTTTGTCTGCACTCCATTCCTTTCCAATCTCTTCTATACTATCTATGGCTACAGTACCACATTGACTGCAAACTATTTCGCCGGATTCAAGGTCCGTAACCATCTTGTCATCCACATCGCAATTTGAACATATAACTAAGTTTTTCATTATAACGGGTAAAGTACTATTTATACGTCAAAATAATATTTAAATATTGTACAGTTGTCAGCGAACTGACCACAAACTGATCGACCAACACATCTAATGATAATGTCATGACAGATTTTTAGAATGAACGATAACTTGTGATTTGATTTCTGATAATTAAAGATGCTAATAATATTTCTGGTGGACACGTTCTTACTGATTCTCGGCTAATAAAATCAACAATTACTCAAAATTGATGTGTTAATTTTTTGCAGAATCAGTACTTTACATAAGAGTGAAATTGATTAACCAAAATTTATAATTACCTGATAGTGCTAAATACCTTATTGTCTCTGGCAAGTCCTTACAACAGGAGAAGGAATTTGACTTGTCAAATATGTGGAAGAACTTTTGATTCCCAGGAGATGTTGGATATTCATAACAAGATAGATCATGGTGTTTCGGATCAAACCCCGGCCGGAGTGGGATAGACGTTTGGGGCTAAGCGATCGCTTTGGAGATGAAGCACATTTTCTTTTGAATTTAAATAGAGGCTATTAATAGTTAAAATGCTTATACCATGTGGCCAGTAATTTTTGAAGTTAAGAATATTTGATTCACATAAGTTAGATATGCAACTTTATCTTAATGTGCTTTCCAAAATCATAATTGGACCTCATCGAATTGCCAATAAGTGTGAGCCAAATAGTATCCCAGATTACATATATTTATGATGCTGAGCTCAAGTTAAAATAGTGACAAATTAAATTATCTATGCAACCACAGTCGAAGGGTTAATTTAATTTTATCCTATCAGGAGAAAAATATAGGATTTACTATGATTATAATCTGTTAGACATAGTTTAATTGCGATAAAATAATTTTATATCTATTCTTGGATTCGTACACCCCTCCAAAATGCGACGTACCCCTTAATGTTCTTGGCTTCTTCTGTCGGATCGGGATAATACCAAGCGCAATCTTTGTTTGATTCACTATTAACGTTCAGCGAATAGTAACTAGCTACTCCTTTCCAACCACATGTCGTATGAGAGTTGCTTTCCTCCACGAACTGTTTTTTTAATGCTTCTGGAGGAAAATATTGGTTACCCTCCACCTCAATTGTGGCATCACTTTCTGCAATTACAGTATTGTTCCATATTGCTTTCATGTCATAAAATTACTTTCCATGAGATATCAATGTTTTGCAAAAAAAACTAAACTGTGAAACATTGGTAGTGAGTTGAAAGATAAAATATTATTGCCTAATTATGTCTGCAATAATCCCTCACGCCGTACTTAAGCAAATACTATATACTTAATTTTCAATCACAAAGAATTTTCCCGTAGTCCTCAAAATGCAAATCTTGTAATTTCAAGAGATACTATTAGCTAAAATGGTAGTAACATATAATTTGAAATTAAATTTGTAATTTTGTCGCAAACTATGTCTGAATGAATAACGTAGGCATGCCTATTTTGTAAAAATAATTTCTGAAACCCTTCTGAATTTAATATAACATTTGCATGGTTGGTTGACCTATCCACAGATATCATTTTTACCAATTAATTGATTGCCATGATATTGAGGTTTGGTTCAAATTTTATTCGAATTTCCTTTACAAAATATCAGATTTTTGGCTTTCAATTAAAGAGTCAATTTTTTTGTACAAATTTAGTATATCATTCAGAAGCTTAGCTTGATTTTTTTCGAATTGTTCTATAGTTTCTAAAATCACTTCATGACGTTCCTCCAGTTCTTTGATACGACGCAAGCCTTCGTCTTGTTTTTCAGAAGTTCTCTTTTGCCTGTTGTAGATCCACCAACTTATAATCGCACCAATTATTCCACCCATGGCAATCCCTAGGTAAGTACTAGATGCGTTTGTCATGTCCATACAATCTTTGCCGAGTTCTGGCAAGCAACCCCAAGCTGCGAAAATTTCAGATATCATGACACACATGCTTTATTTATTGATTTAAATTAGACTTTTAGCTGAGGGCGATTCATCCCCTCATTGCACAGTCTGGGGCATATCAGACTGACAATTAGAGGGTTTCAGTTGTCGACCTAGAAATTAAAACCATTTCACGGGATCCAAATCATTATTAGAACTATGGTTTCAACCTATTTTGGCAGTCTAATTCAACAATTTTAACACCCTGCAGAATAAGAATGACGGGATTGGGATTAAGTTCCTATTCGATTAATATTTTGAACAGAGGATTCAAATTTTCAAATAATAATTCACTTTGCAAATCCTATCAAACTCAACAAATAATCAATGAGTTATAATTCATCTTATCATCATAAAGTAGCGCTCGTAGAATAAACTAAACGTAAGATTTAGCCTTCATTCAAAGATTTAATATTTTTTATGCATTTTTCAAAGTACCGTTCTATTACTGTTCATTGGGTCCCACATCAAAAAAAGCCATTTTAGATGCAACATTGGCACAACTAATACAGAATTTTGGGTAACATTTGTGATCCACAGCGAATGACTTTACCTTAATTAAGGTTTTCAATCTTTTAATTACTTTCTATGTTTTATTCTATAAAGGTTATTACTATAATAAGGTCCTTTCCTGTACAAGTTGATTTAAAAATAAGATTTATAAATACAGTAGCTTGTTCAAAAACTGCTCACGGATAAATACTTTTATGCAGTTCGGATTAGAAATATATAATCTTTATATAGAAGCAATACGTCTACCTAAAAATCGCATAATCTGACGCCTTTTAGAAACTATACTGGATAACGCCTTTTTGTGGCTATTTAATTATATCTCTTATTAAGAATGAAGTAAAAGTACTACGATATATGCTAAAGTATCGTTCTAGAGAAATAATAGCTACAACTATTTTACAATTGATTAAGGACAATAATGGGATATCAAGAACAAAAATAATGCACAACTCCCTCATATCTCACACACAATTGCTCTATTATTTAGATTTTTTATTAAAGTATGAATTAGTCGAATATGATCAATCTAGCAAACTTTATACGATAACTCCAAAAGGACTGGAAGTAATTGAGCTGTACGACAAAATGATCAATTTGTTAGAAGGATCTCATCTTTTGCCGGTAAATATCATTAAAAGGAAATAATTTTAAAAATCTATTGACGAGAAAAAGACCAGAAAAACAATTCTAAAGTATAATTCGAGTTTACGCCAATAGATTCAATCTTATCAACATTTACCATCGCTGAAGATAATTTATGTTCACAAATTACTGCCAAAACTATATGTCACAGTCGGATAGAAGGGATGTATGAATGTAGAAAGAATTTCGGCGGTAACCCTATTTGTTAAAGATATGGAAAAGTCTTGTAGTTTTTACTCCACATTGCCTGGTTTCAAACTGAAATATGGTGGCTCTATGAACGATTCTTTTACCACTTTCGAAATTGGACTTAATCCAGCAAATATAACTTATCTAAATCTTGATCTATTCGTGGACATTGACTATCAAAAGCATAAGCGAGAACACTGTGGAAGGGTAATATTTCATACAGATGATGTCGATGAGATGTACACTTACCTCCATGACAATAAGAGAATTGCTAAATTGATATCATTTTCAGGAGAACCTGTTGATGCACCTTGGGGCGAAAGATATTTTCACGTGCTTGACCCAGACGGATATGTAATATCCTTCGCAAAGCCAATAAAAGGCAATAATTAGTATTAACAACACTCATTTTGTACAAATCCTTGTACAGGAAATGCAGTTAATTTAATGGCAGGTTATTTAGCTATTTCATATATTGATTTTTCATACGCCTAAATATAGTGCGTATTACGGAAAAAATTCGCAAAGTAACATTCAGTGCTATTCACGAAAATATTTCCCTTATAAAGCAGAATTGATTTGACATTTGAGATGTTAAGGTAAAACCAAAATTTTGTTAATTGAAAAGGCGATTTACATAAAACTTTATTATTTAAATCCAGACAACTGTTACTACATGGTACCCTATGAAGTCATTTACTCGCTTACTGAGGCAATACTAAAGATAGACAAGTCCATAAGATGGGTATGTGTAGCCAACAAAGATGGAATCATAATAAATGAAAGAACTCGAGAGGGATTAAAGTTATTGCTCACCGAAGAAGAAAATGAAGAATATGCAGCTAACGCTATTTCCAGGCAAAAGACTAGAAGAAAATTCGAACCCAAAATAGGTGGATTAATCTATGCATTTGGAAAATATGAAAATGTCAACAGGGCTACGATTCCGATAAACGAGAATTATTATGTTCTCCTGACGTTCGATAGTAGAGAAAGTAATTTTGACCAAATTATAATGGATAAAATTATTCCGAATATTCATAAAAATAAGGAGCAGTTTAATTCTGATGCTGGATGACAAGACGGCAATCTTAAAAGATATATAGAAAGGCTCTGGAGTAGCTGATAAAATGGAACATGATTATGATGCTGGTACGCTGAGATGCAGAATCTGTGCCAAGGAGTTCTTTACCAGAGAAGAAGTAGAAAAGCATTACAAGGAAACTCATTCAGAAGAAATAACGTCAGTTGGTGAATGAAAGCGGTTTATTTAGAAATTCGCAATTTCTATAATGCGAGGGATTTGATTCACAGAGTGGACTTAACATAGGCTTCTGTCGGTAATCCATAAATTCTGGCTCGTTAGAGTGTCCGTATAACCGCTATGTAAAACCCTTGTCGCATTATTGCATATAACTGGAATATATGCGGTCCGGTCTAGACGCCGCTAGCTCGAACTTTTAAAATTGATTTTTATTGCACAAAGTTTATGACGTGGGAAAAAATGATAGTACCAAGGTCTGAATATGAAAAAGGAAAATTAACTGGTAGCAGATACATAAAAGTATGGACATGCATCAGATGTTGAAATTATTACAAAATAACAATAGTTATATAATTTATTATCCATAGTTACATCCTGCAATTATGGAAACTAAATATGATAAAGATGATGCCTATAAGGAAATTATTAAATATTATGACAACTGGCTAAAAAGTTCGCTGAAGCTCCCAAAACTCGGACCTCTTGCTGCCTATCCTGAAAATATGCAAAATGCAATTGCAAAAATTCAAGAATTATTTGTCCTGCATATGAAATTTCAATACGCGCTATTTAATTACTGGATTCAGATGAGTAAGGCTCATAGTAAAGCATTAAATCAGTTATCAAAACAAAAGAAAGAATTTGAATTTAAGTCAGATGATGGTATAAAGTCTTATAGAAATGTGGTTATTGATGTATTTGATGAATCTTACACAAATTTATTCAAATCTCAGGAATTCGCAACCACAATATCTGAAATATGGAGTAGCTATTCTGATTTGATAAAAATTTTTCAGGAATTCTTTTTTCCAAAGAACAATGCTATGTTTTGGAACGGAGTAAACACTGCAAACATGGACGAGGTCCTAAGCGACATCCAAACGATGAAACGAGATATTCACAATTTACGAAAGGATTTTGACCGGATGATAAAAGATGAGAAAATAAATGTCCATTAGTTCCGAAACAAATCCAATAAATGAACGAATGATACCAAAAAATGAGAAGATAGATATGCAATTAAAGGCTGATGTTGCATACGACTATGATAAATTCGCCAAACTTTATCGTAACTTATCGTTGCAGATTAACGTTGGCTCAACCCAGCACGAAGTATCGCTGGAGAATAGACTATATAGATTATTGCATTATAAACCGATCTTTAATCGTCCTATCAAAACACCAATCCTGATAGTGTATGCTTTAATAAACAGGTCCTATATCCTTGATTTGCAACCGGATAAAAGTTGGATCAGAAATTTACTGTATCAGGGTTTTGACATATACCTAATAGATTGGAAGCCACCTTCACAGAACGATAAGTACGTTACTTTTGACGATTACGTTAATTATTTTATTGATGACTGTGTGGATCATATTAGAGATGAAAGTTCAATTGATAAAATCACCTTGCATGGTTATTGCATGGGTGCTACGATGTCGACAATGTACTGTTCGTTACATCAACACAAATTAAGAAATTTGGTCACCATAGCACCGGTAATTGATACAAGTAAAGATCATACTGTAATTGGTAACTTTGCTAAACACTTGGACATCGATAAAATTATAAATTCTAGTGGTAATCTACCACCAGAGCTTCTTAGAAGTTGCTTTGCTGCACTTAAGCCGTATAAGCAAGGGATAAACAAATACTTCACTTTGATGGAGCATATTGACAATAAGAATTTTGTGGAGAATTTCCTGAGAATTGAGAAATGGCTGGACGATATTCCTGCGATAACAGGAGAAACATCCAGACAATGGATTAAAGACATATACCAGAATAACCTCCTTGCAAAGAATGAAATGAGATTAGGCAATAAATTAGTAGACCTATCCAAAATTAACATTCCGTTACTAAACTTAGTTGCAGACCAAGATCATTTGGTGACCCCTACATGCAGCATACCATTAAATGATTTAGTATCAAGTACTGATAATCGACTGATGAAATTTCCTACGGGACATGTAGGTATGATAGCGAGCAGTTATTCGCAAAACTATGTGTTGCCCAAAGTTGGCAGATGGTTTTTCATGCGATCTTGACGATATAAGCTCAACGTTTAGGACTATATCTTTAGGCTCTTCTCAATGCCATCTTGCTTATTGACTAGAGTAAAAGTTCTACTGTTTATGAAATTAGGCATTAGATCCTGCAGTTGTACGAATTGCCTAAAAGTATCAAAACTCCTAAATTCAGCCCGACAATTACCTAGTTTTGCAATACAGATTCAAAATATTTCAGGCCTATATTCTATGTTTTTTATTATATTGATTAGAAACAAATATTTCAAAGTCAATCCAATAATGATTCTTACGGGAAGGAAAGCGAAGTGAATTTACCATCAATATATACGGAATATGATGGATTAACTTTACCTTATTCTATTGAATGTATGATTGGTTAGCCTTGTCAAAATCTTTGACAATTTCAAAATTGCTCTCAAATCCAGTTTTTCTAACTAGGTTTCTTGACTCCAGAATTTGAGGAAATAAGCTCAGAGGCTCTATTGCCAAATAGGTGGAAGGATGCTGGTCTCCAAAAAACTTTCTACATAATTCTACAGTCATTTGTCTTACTTTCTGCTCAGACAAGATTCCAAAACTATGCAAATATTCATGTGCTAGCACCATGAAGAGATAAGAATTATAATCTTCTTTAGATTTTGAAAATCGTTCTATTAGACCCAGCAAAGATCTATTCAGAGCAATTACATTAGAACCCAAAATATGATATGCACCTAGACCTGTAGGCATTCCCTGTAGTATGAGGCTTAGACCAGCACGTCTCATGTCAAAAATCAATGATACCGCAAATTTAACCAGTTCAAAAGCTTCATTAAAATTCTTTACATCTTCTAACCTCTTTCTTCTACGCACAATTTCTTTTTTCTGATCAATCACTATGTTTGTATTTGATATATCGACTTCCCCACATATAAAATGATAGACTTTATCTTCTGATTCCTAGAACGCGTTCTATTAAAGTGAGGAGTTTACCTTCGAGGTTTAATCTTTCGCCTTGTATTTAAGGAACTTTTTCTGACTCGCTATTAACAAACTTTTGCTAAATTCCCAGATTATTTTGGAATATCGGCCGCATTTATTTAAAGAATAAAATGACTCATCATATGCAAAATACCTAATGAAAATTAGGGCTCAATGATATGGTATCATGGAAAAAAGATGATGATATTACTTTCGTCGGTAAATTATTTTGAACACACCAAGTATTTTGTGCGACAATGGTGGAACATTAGATAGTTTTACCCTCGGTCCGTATTTGACTGCAATCCATTTACAGAAAATCTAAAAAATTATTACGCCAGTCTTTCAATTGATTAATTGTAAAAGTTTCAAGTTGATTCTTTTGGCCAGCTTGGATATGTTTTCAATGTGGCTACCTTTCCAATATATTTTGTCGCATCTTTTGCACCTATAAACTAATTCGTTACTCTTCAACACATATTCTGGAAGATCTTGTGATACTAAGGCTTTATCGACAAAATCTAGCAATTCATTGCAGAGTGTGCAGCGAACTGGTATTAATTGTATTTCAATTTTTTTAACATCTATTGAATCAAATATCGCGACTAGATTTTCTATTTCTGTTTTCTCATTGATCAAAATTGCCTTAATTTTCTTCATTTTACACTTTACAAATAGCTCCTTATCACTTGTCAAAACAATGCGGCCATCACGTATGGATAGATTCATAAGTTCTTTGTCATCTATGTTAGGGTTGTAAAGAGTATCGAACCCAAAGATTCTTAATTTTCTTGATAACTTACCCAACATAGCATCAGCGGCAAAAGAGTGATTGCTAGAATCAGTACTATACATGATTACTCAAATAAGGAAATCTAAACAGTATTATAATCTATTTAAAAAAAATAAAATTAGTCAATTTCAATTCATTCACTTAATGCGAGTTAAAGAATGCAACTCTATATTATTCAGGCCTCCAGCAACTATCTAAATTTATAGATCATAGTTTGAAGATCCTCTGAAAATTCAGGGTCAACCTTCTACAAGAGGAATATCTATTATGATTCTAATTACATATAACTACTCAAGTACAAGGGGGTAAGTAAGGACCAAAAAAACACTATTAAAGTTAAAATTCATTCCGAACGCAATCACCAATACATGAGATCTTTTTGACTTTGATTTGATAACTTTTGCCGGATGATAACAGGAGTTATAATAATAACTATACAAATTACACCGTATAGCCTCTATAAGATTATCGTAGTATTGTATTGATGGTCTTGATGTATTGGTAACGTTTGGCAAATTTTTCAATTTAGCAATTCAGAGTTGTAAATTAGGTTAAGCATGGGATACGATGTTATTTTCCATAGTATACATCATGTATATTCCAAATAACATAATGGTGATAGCTATCAATTGGAATATGCTCACTGGTTCCGCTAAAAACACAGTAGCAAATACAAGTCCAAAAACTGCAGATAAAGAGAGGATTAAAGATGATTTGACAACGCCAATTCGGATTATGCTGTGCAGATATAGATATAGAGATAGAGCAAATCCAAAAACTCCTAAAGTGATTATTGGTAATATTTGATCCGGAGCTAATTCGAGTGGCACATTTAAGATCAAAATTGCGACTAAAAGCATTGATCCTCCTATTAGAGACTTTAACTGAATAAATCTTGATACATTTATTCTGCGCAAAATTAACCTCCCAATATTATTGTCCAAGCCCCAAATTATTGTTGAAGTAATTATCAATAGATTACCCGAATCCCATCTAAATATGGAAGTATCGAGCTTGAAGTCTGTAGACACTATGAATAACCCTACCAAGACAAATACTAGTGAAATATATCCTAATGGTCGTAATCGTTCCTTAAATATAACAAGAGCGAACAAGATTGAAAAAACAGTTTCCCCGTTGGCTAGGAGAGCTGTATTAGAAGCCGTAGTTTGCTTCAGTCCCAGAAAGAAAATACTAGGTGCCACCGCTGCGCCAGCAACTGCACTTATCAAGACAAGCATAAAATATTTCTTCGAAAGAATGAACTTTACATTAGCTTGAATAGGTGATAAAGCTAAACCGGCAATTATGTAGATCAGACTGGACAGTACAATCGGATTGATTGAAGATAGAATTGGTTTGGCTAAAGTAGAAACGGAACCAAAGAGCGCCGCAGCGCTGATAGCCGAAATATAACCGATAAAAATTTTTGAAGGCTCGAATTTCACATCGCCTAAATAGGGTGATCATAATACTATTTTAATGGTCTTATATAATTGGTATAGCAGCTAAATTAGGTCTAGAAATAGATTGACTTGATTAGAACGAGAATTATCGAGTTGATATTTAAATGTCCACCTAGAAAATTATCTCTTTAATAGGAATTAATGTCATTATATATTTCTTAAAGTTCAATACTCTTTTTTCTTTGATCTTACAAGCAGTCATTGGGATTTGAACTTCTCACATTACTACGTTACCTTAAAGTGCATTTCAAATATCCCTTATCAGTATCCCAATAACTCTTTAAAATGTTGACTTTTGTCATCTTGTAAAAGTAAGAATTTTTCCGCATCAACTATAGCGAAAATCGTTTGATCTATGTATTGCCTTATCCTTGCTTTACTTTTTCTTGTTAGGTGGCACCCTTAACTTGATCTTTTGTTCCAACATTTTGTTATGAGCATTAATTGGTTTCTTAAAGTCAAAATTGTGCCTCCCGTCACCAAGCAAAGAATTATTGCACAAATTATTATTTTGAAGAAAAATTGACCATGTTAAATTACATGAACGGCATTTGAAATCCCCCGCAAAAATAGCCAATTTCTTGTGTCTCCCCGTAAGCTTTCACCTAAAACTAGAATGCACTACATTCAATATAACAATTCTAACTTTATGAAAACAAATCAACTAGAAACGGTAATGAATGATATGCATTTATCAATCAACTTTTATTTGTAATAGACATATTATCTCTTCCCAATTGATGCTCCAATAGTTTGTAAGACTAGTTTGTACCCAATATCGATTAGTTTGATTAACAAATATCATCCAGAATCAAATAACCTACCGGTTTCTATCCTGTCAATCATTTGGCTTGTTATACTTCCTTTTCAAACGAAGATTTTATATCTATTTGTTCTACACGGGAATTATTGAACAATTAATTTGAAACTGATGTACTCAAATGCTTCAAGCACTTAGCTGGTTTAATGAGTTTATAATAAATTCACTTTTTAAGTAACATTAACTTAACAATTTACCAATTCTAATCAGTTAAGCTTATGATGATTACACAGGATATTAGACTTTGAATAGTTTTGCAATTCGTCGAGTATTACCTTTTTGAACCCAATTTGATCATCCATATCATATCTTGATTTGTTCAATATTGTGCCTGGTTAACAGCATATACAATTAGTTTTTAGTTTTTAGTTTTTAGTTATTAATAATAAGGATCTTCAGCAAAGATAATTCCTCATTCTAGATACATAAAAATATAATGAAGGCTGTTTAACAAACAGCTATCCGTGACATTTTTCTATTATGACCGGTTTTCAAAATTATTAATGTATTTTTTTTGGTGTTTTTGTTTATCCATTATGCGTTGTCCAGTGTTAATGCAGTGGAGTATTACTTAGTACGGTTTCGTTATTAATTTCCTGTCTCCAGATTAATCTTCCAGTGTCATCGCATAATAAAGATACAGACCATAAATCATAATTACCGTTGACTCTGTCGCCAGCCCCATTAAGTATTATCTTGCCAGAAATTCCATTATAGCTTCTTGCAGTCGCATTGATTATATTTTTCAGTTTTACGATATCAATCACTAGATTATTATCGATTTTTTCCAAACTTAAAGAAGCAACCCAAACGGCATCATATGCTAGCACAGGATATGTCATTGCACCCGCATCATGTAATTGGTGCTCAAGTTCAGCTTCCACAGTCATCGCTCGGGTATCACGTAGATTGACACTATAAAGCGGATTAGAAAAATTTGTGATGTCTGCAAAATGAGCAGCATCAAAATTTCTAATTATCTGCATATTCAGTGCGGTGGCATCGCTACCGTACCATCTTACACTGTCCAGAAAGTTGAATTCATTTGACTGGATTAATATTGGAGTGACCTCATCGTACGCCACCAGGTAGATGCCAACTTCTCTTGGATTAATTAGCGATGTTGAGTTTTCCACTATGTAACTTAATTTTTTCAGATATTGATTCCACATTATGAAATTAATTCGGTGCAAACTAGAGGAAAATTCTCCGACATGGGGCGGATATTCTATTCCTTCTAAAACTTTTCCACCAAGTTTTTCAAAGTTTGCTTTCATTGCATTTACTAATCCATTTCCAAAAATATCCCCTCTCCACATGGGAATGACTACTCGAACACCATCATGCCACATTTTTTCAGCTATGAACTTGGCTTGATTCCTATCATCAGGTACAAATCTGAAAATATTGTCTCCAGGTGTTGACAAAGCTGGAGACGTACTTGACGGACTTATCAAGATGATGTCATGTTTCATAGCGTAATCTTTAATGGACATAAGGGCGGCGCTAGTAGCTGGACCTATGATAATTTTTGCGCCAGAATCAGTTAACCTTTGTATTACGCGTATGGTCTCTACGGGGTCTGTTTTCGAATTCTCAGTTAATAGCCTTATCCTTATTGATGAATTCTTATTTTCAAAGTAATTATTAACATCCTTTTCTGCCAATTCTGCTGCTACCTTAATAGCCTTGCCGCCTGAGGCCCATGCGCCACTGATTGAAGTTATGAGACCAATAGTAATTTCATGATCATTTTGTCTGAATGGAGTACGAAAGTCATCTCGGAAAAAAATCGTAGACAGAAAAGAATTTTCATGGGACGCATTTATAAAGAAATGATTAGTTAAAGGCATTACTATTATCAAAGATACAATCATTATAATAATCAACATATTCTTTCTTTTTAAAAGAAATGGGAGTAAGGAATTCGAATATAGCGATGAATGGTCTGGTTGCCGTAACAATTTAACATACCATACCAAGCCTCCAGCAATTATGATATAATGTGCGGAAAGCAGAAGAGCAGAAGCCCACAATTGTTCTACAAAACCAGTGAGCACGATAATCGCAAACCAGCTGTCACCAACAACTATAACGAGAAATCCAGCTAATTCACAAACCCAAGTAATATGATGTTTTTCCTTCTCATTCTTGATCCCATACAAAATAATAATTGCCATGAATGCAAGCACGGAATTAAATGCTGGATAAGCTACTGTTACTCCAAACATGGTCAATCCACGTGGTGTAGAAACAACAGAAAGATCAATGGTAAGGCCAAAGAAATACAATAAAAATGCTCCAACGAGAGCAGCGAGGACTCCGATAAATTTTTTACTAGGTTTCTTTGGTAGACATTTGTACTCTATAACAAGTCGAGAAATCAAGATAGAATACGCCATAAGCAACAATACATCAGCCAGTGAAGGCACTGGGGCCATCAAATGCAATACGACTTCATAGTATGCCCATATAGTATTTGCAAGAAACCATAATCCTAGTCCCAGTACAAGGAAGATATTTGCTTTAAGATGATTATGGTTATTCTTTTCACTTAAGGTAACGTAGATCGCAATCCCTGCGGCGATTGAAGAATTGATAATAAGTACCCAATTGGAGTACAATAATTTATCTTCTTGATCCGCAAAGATTATGAGGGAATCGCCGAGACCGATAACCAAGATAATCGCGATATACAGTTCAATTGGTTTCAAACCCTTATTTTGGAGATAATTCTGACTGATTATTAAATATAAGCATGTCAAAAAAAAGAACTCTAGAAATTATTAACGTTTGGAATTTTTTTAATAAAAACTCTGGCATTCGCAAGAATGGATCTTAACGGAGGTAGACAATTTTGGATATAAATTTAAAAATATATGTGCGGAAGTTGATACGTAATTGCGAAACCAATTAACATTTCTAAAAATCTACAAATTGAGTATTGTACCAGAATCTTTTAAACCGTTTTCTAATGTTACCTACAAGTTTTATTTTTTAGCCTGCCTAATGGAGGTTTCAAATTACCTCGAAGTCAATATCGTTTTTCAACTGATTAAGTTAAATCCCATAAATTTACATATATTTTTTTAATGGTTGTTATTGTTGTATTGATGATTGAACATTTTAAATGAAATCTTAATTCTTGAACACTTGTGTTTTTGTTTTACTGGAATATTTCAGTATTAGAATAATTTTATTATGTGATTGTCAAGCATCCAAATTAGGATCGATAGTAAATCTAACATAATATATGGTAACATATCGTATACTTTTTATCACCTATACTTACTCATCTTGGTCATTAATCCATAACTAAATATAAACCAGTTTGGCATTCATTCGTTAGTAGTAAATTAGCTTTTGATGAAGTCAAATTATGCTGGAATGTACCCCAATATCTGCCGGTCGTCATCAGAGAAAACACTGTTTCTTAAATAGGCATATACCATATTCTTGTACTATTTAGAATTCTTTTTATTATTTAGAATTGAAAAAGTTCCTACTTGAACTTTCAGTGCCATAAAAGCATCATATTCAGGATAGAGCAGTAGACGATTTAAATCCACACAGTAAATACTAGACTAAGTTCCACGTCAATATCCTTGTGTAGGTCTAAAATGAAAGGTTTTTTATACCGAAATCTTTCAATATTACATGAAATTTGGTGCTTTATAGTATACAATTTCAAGAATTTTTAAAAAACTTTATTAGATCCAAAACATAATAGTATACGATGAAT
This sequence comes from uncultured Nitrososphaerales archaeon, assembly GCA_963703885.1. Classification (GTDB taxonomy): domain Archaea; phylum Thermoproteota; class Nitrososphaeria; order Nitrososphaerales; family Nitrososphaeraceae; genus TA-21. Next base: position 74,011 of record CAVPGE010000025.1, on the reverse strand, counting down.
TACCAGAAAATTTATTCGGAGATTATGAGTTTTGAACCAAAAACTAGAATGGTTACTATTTGTGATGCCAATGGCAAGATAATGTTTTCTGATCATAGATCAGGAGTTACGAATTTGTTATCACCAGAACAAAGCAAGAAGTCTCTCGAAATGGCCGTAAATGCTTGGAAAACTCGAAGTGAGTTAACAGATCAAATAGGCAAGGGTAAGTATGTGCTAGCTGAATATGAAAAAATAAAAAGGATTACCATGCCCCTTGGTGCTGATCATTTGCTTTATATAACAACAGAGCCTGGAGCCGATCACACAAAGGTTATCAATGGTGTTAAAACACTTCAAATTGGATAAGCACTGATTCTATGGTAGTTAAATTTAGGAACAATCACGAAAGTTATTCTTACTGTTGTCAAAGCTCCTATTCTTTTATTTGAATTCGACTTATTGGATTCGCAATTATAATTTTAGATATTCTAAAAAATACATAGTTACAATAGTCTAAAATAGTCTCATCAGTCGCCGATTATCGACATCTTTCTTCTGCTTAGATCCTCCGTGTAATGAGTGAGATATCTGAATTGTCTTCTCGGGAAATCACTTCCAAAGAAGACATCGTGTCGGCTACATACAAAAATCGATAAATTTTAAGGGATCCAAGTTGCATTATTTGATTTTTTGTTTGTTAATTAAGATGGCCACGTCAACTAATTTAAAAACTAATTCAAATTTTGTGCTATTATCAACAATTCTTGGAACATTAGGTTGATGTACAATTTTTTGCCAGACCAAGTTACATGGCATTATCGGCACATTTTTAATTTCGTCTACATCCCAGTGAGTCGTTATTCAATTTGTTTTTAACTTACCAATGGGATAAGGACTAATTAATAATTACTTTCAATGTGGTCATGATATTATAAATAATTAGAAAATCCTGTACAAATAATGATGGATTAACGTATATTAGCAGTTTTATATGACGGTTGATTCAAATACATGCAAGTGCTAAAAAAACCAACTCTATACATAAATGGTTATGAATGATAATATACTCTGGATAATATTCAGTCTATTCGTAAGTATAGCATTAGCTGTAGATTTAGGTCTTTTTACCAATTTAATAAATCGAATTAGGCCTATGCCAAACAAGACGATTCTTTCTACTATTGTAATAGCAAATCACAGCAAGACTGCATTGAAGTGGACTATTACTTGGATCACAATGGCAGGCATATTTGCCGTCTTAATATGGACAACCATGAATTATGACAAAATGCTGGAATTTGTTACAGCATATACGCTCGAAAAAACACTAAGTGTTGACAATATGTTTGTCTTTTTGCTTGTTTTTTCGTCATTGTCAATTCCAATTCAGCATCAACACAGAGTATTATCCGTTGGAATATTGAGCGCTATAGCAATGAGAATTTTTTTGATTTTAATCGGCGTGTCACTACTTGAAACTTTTCACTTCATGATCTACATTCTAGGTGGCATAGTCCTATTTACGGCATTAAGGATGCTCTTTCAAAAGAAGGAACAAAAAATAGATATTGAGAAAAACATTGCGATAAGATTACTTAAGAAATTCATCCCACTTGATCTTACTGCAAAAACTGATAAGTTCCTATACAAGAAAAATGGCGTTTTGTACGCCACTCCGCTATTAGTAGTATTAATAATTATAGAGATGACCGATTTAATTTTTGCATTTGATTCCATACCAGCCGTCCTAGCAATCACTAATGATTATTTTATCGTTATCACATCAAATGTATTTGCAATATTCGGGCTAAGGAGTCTTTATTTCTTGTTGGCAGGTATGATGGAAAAATTCTACTATTTGAAACCGGCATTACTCGTATTACTTTTCTTCATTGGATTTAAGATGCTACTATCGGAATGGTATAAGATTTCTCTAGATATGTCACTGGCTATTATATCCATTATCTTAATATCGGCAATTGGATTCTCGTTAAGAAAGGTTCGGAAGACAAACAAGATAAGCAAATGATAAGTTATCTTCTCAAGGTAACCTGGGAGTCACTGGACTAATCATAAATTATGGCATAATAATATTACCGTAAAATTCTTAATTTGATACTTACTCGAAAATGTGATCGTCTTGCATTGTGTTGTATAATTGATGAGTCTATTTATTAATCAAAATGACAATGGAGTAGTTTTTTCTATATTCATGTCAAAGATCAAAGTAAGATTTTGCTTACACGGTAGTTTATTATCGACAAAATTAATGACTAGGATTTTATCCAATAAATTCGACATCTATCAACCAATTTCAGAAGGACGATAATTATGGTAACACATAATCCGGAGATTTCTACGCCAACAGATAGGACTTTTTACATTTTGGATGGTACATAGATAGGACAGTTCTAAATTAATAGGTGTTGAATGTAAATTGATTGAATTGATTTCGTTATTTATAAAACAAACACAATTTATCAATTGCAAAATGAAAGCAAGGTTGATTAATTAAGAACTATCGAAAAATATAATATTCAATTATGACGGTTTTTAACTTTAACTGCTAACCTTTTGTTGGCTCCTAGGAATCATATTCTAATTTATTTTCTAATTTAAATAGTATTTTATGTATTGACGCTATTGATCAATTCCTTCAAGCCAGACCAACTTTCAGACTCAGCCTTTCCCCATTGTTCATAATAGATCACACTAGATAAATTCATTCTTTTCAGCCACCCTGATTTCTCAAGATCAGGAACATCTGAAAAAGTGCTTACATACCCGATGCATAAATATGCAATGGGCTTTATATGGCAAGGTATCGATAAAATTTTTCTTAAGTCATCAACCGTTATAATACTTACCCACCCAACTCCTATGCCTTCTGCTCTGGCGGCCAACCATAAGTTTTGGACAGCACAACAAACACTATATTCTCCGGTTTCGGGTATCGAAGTTCTTCCAATAACGAATGGACCGAACCTGGTTACATCATAAGTAATACAGATGTTTATATCTGATTCAATTATGCCTTCTAACTTTAATTTTTGATATTTCTCCTGCCTATCTGTATCGCTATTTAGCATAGAAATGGATCCTTCCCTTGCAGATATGAAAGCATTCTTGATTTGATTTCGAATTTCTTCATCCTTAATAAGTATGAAATTCCAAGGCTGAGAATAACCTACAGATGGAGCATGATGTGCAGCATTAAGTATCTTACTGATTATATTGTATGGGATTTTTTTCTTAATGAAATGTGATCTAACATCTCTTCTAGAAAAAATTGCCTTATACAACCCATCTTTCTCTGCCTGAGAAAACAAGTAGCTATCATCCATACATGGTTATTTTAAACTGTTGGTTTTTAAAACTGTACGCTTTAAAAGTAATTTAATCCACACACTTCCATTTTAGCCGATCTAATAATTGTCGATATCTAACTAAGCTTATTGATTCCCGATGTCCGTAGTTTTTCATTTTAATTTATATTTAGCAAATAATGTAGACAATAATCATTTAATATAAATTAAACCTTATTGTATCGACTTTCATATTGGGATTCAATTTATTCTGTTTTTGGCTTACTGAAGTTTATTTTTTAAATTGGATATAATATTCACAACATAGAATCTTTTAATAATAATACTGATTCAGGAACGATACTACAAAACGTGATTTTAGGAAGGAATGCTTACAGTGAATCTGAACCGGTTGATTCAATAAATTCGGGTTACAAACTGGACAATCTAGAATTGAATGGAAATGTTACTTATGTCGTAGATGGTGACACATTGGACATTAATGGCATTAGAGTAAGATTATCATTAGTCAACACACCGGAAAAAGGACAAGCTGGTTTTCAACAAGCAAAAGATTATGTAATCCAGCTCTGTCTCGGGAAAACAGGAGAATTCGATGTTGATGATGGTCAAAGGAGAGGCGACAAATTTGGGAGAGAACTAGGTGTTGTATTCTGTGACGGAATAGACTTGAATGAAAAAATTGTCATGAACAAGTTGTCAGGAATACTCACATAATACTGTGACGTGTCAGAATTTTCTAGAAAAAAGTGGGTGCACGGATGTTAATGTTTCACGTCCTTTGGATCGGTGAGTCTCCTTTTGGGTATGTTAATAATTTGAGGTCTTAATTTTTTGTTGTATTTTTCTCAACAGTTTCCAAATAAGCTTCTAATTATTCTTATCAATACAAGATGAATATAATTGAAATTATACTAGGTCTAAACGTGAAAAACAATCAAACTAGATTATTTGTAATTCGTTTTCCTTTCGTCGTCTTAATTATGATATCAAAATTATTATGAGAATTCAAGTTATAAATCAAAACCTCTTGACAGAATCAAAAAGTATGATAAAATTAATTTTGATTTTGTGTACTGTCTTCATTCATTATAAAATTTTAAGGCGGAGTACATTCTGTTCTCATTTGATGCACGATTATAAAAGGACACCAACAAAACCCAACTTAATAACCAAAGTTTTATTTAAAAGTTGGCCTTACCGGGAAGTTTATGTGGTGGTATAGGCTTTCAACCATTGCCCAACTTTGGGTAGAACATTATGCTGAGAATAAGTGCTTGCAATTAGGCCCACATGTCCGGTATTAAACCTCATTAGCTGTTTATCCTCACTTGATACAGCCTTATTGAGAGGTGCACTACAATCTGGGGAAACAAGGTGGTCTTCCTCAGCAATTATATTTAACAACGGGACTTTAATTTGAGATAGATCCAACATTTGATGCTCTAACCACATTTTATTGTGAAATAATCGATTGTTTTTATAAATATCATTAATCCACTGTCTCATAGTCTCACCGGCAATGGGCGGTGTGTCGTAGATCCATTTTTCGATCCTAAGAAAATTTTGAACGAACGAATCGTTATCTATGTGTTCGATCAAATTTATGTACTTATTAATCCCCTGTTTAAAAGGCTTAAGTATGGAGAAACATTCATATAATTTTTGAGAAGGGAAATTTCCTAATGTATCAACTATTTTATCAATATCTAAATGGCGTGCTATATTACCTATAACCGTGGTATCGTTTGCAGTATCAATCACCGGTGATATTGTTGTTAGTGTTTTAACTTTATTTTGATACAGGCTTGCATACATTGTAGACATTGTCGCCCCCATACAGTATCCTTGCAGGTTAATCTTATCAACAGATGACTGATTTAAGACAAGATCTACACTTTCATCAAGGTATGAATTCACATAATCATTGAAGGATACGTACTTATCAGCATTAGTAGGGGCCTTCCAGTCTAGCAGGTACACATCAAATCCTTGCTCTGCTAAATTTCGGATCCAACTCTTATCTTGTTGCAAATCCAAAATATATGATTTATTAATTAATGCGTATACTATCAATAATGGAGTTTGTATATTTTTTGCTATGTGAGGATAGTGTAGTAATCTGTAAAGTCTGTTTTCTGTAACTATTTCTTTAGGAGTACTACCTACCATTATATTATCCGCTTCACTAAGTGTTTCTATTGTTTTCTTAATTTTTGTAGCATAGTTCTTTGAATTCTTTGAATCATTGCCAAAAGCATTATCCTGCTTTGTCATAATCTTCAATTTGTAGTATTAGTTGATGAAATCATGCTATGTTTATTGTATGCATTCATCGCTCTCTTAATATTTCTCACTTCATTTCTCACTTCATGGAGATCTTTCAAGATTAAATCCAATTCCCTTCTAGTTGGTAAATTTAACATTGAGAGGTTTTTGTCCATTATTTTGTGAATAACTCTTGAAAATTCTAGTTGGTCGTTTGAAACTTTATTGTACCCTTTTGCGAATTCTCCTGATGTGAACAATGAGTTAAATGCATCTTCAAACGCGTCTATAAGGACATTTTGAAGGTCTTTATTATCTTTTAACGAATTAGATTTAGTCTTGACAGTAACATCATTTACGGCTTGAACATAGGTACTAATAATCCTGGTCCAGTATTCATTAATGCTTAACTGCAGATTTACCAGCGTCTGATTAAGCAAAAATAAATTGTTGATATAACTATGCGATTCTCTCGAAAATGCGTTAATCGGGCCTATCTGTGGTAATTTCATGATTTCTGCCCATTTCTCATTCAAACTCTTAAATTTTAAAGATTTGATAATTGAATCATAGTCATCCTTATTTTGAATTTCTGTCATAATCCTTTTTTATTAAATCAAATCTATATGTATCTTGGGGTCGCAACTGAATAAAGGAAATGTAAAAGGTGAATAAAGTCATTCTGAAATATGCACTGTGTGATAACCTGATTTGCATATCGGACATGAGGGATGTTCTATTAAACAGTCAATACAAAATTTTCTTGAATTTTGGAACGCTTCCATGGAATCTGTATGAAGACAATTTTCACATATGATTATCCTCTGACCGGAATTCCTTGGAGAGGTGCTCTCTACCACCCCATAAAATCGAGTAGTCACATATAAGAACCTTATTTTAAATCTGTTTCAAATATTATAATAGTGACTTTTAATGCACCTTATTTTGACAAGACCTAAATGCACTTAAATCAAGATACTTAAATGGCTCTGTTAACTATTACCCGCCATCCATCAAGAATTGAATAAATCTTGTTTTATCCATGTTGGTATGAACATACAGGATATAGAGTTTCAGCCAATTATACACATGCAGTATATTACAATTTATCTGTCTACAAGGAAAGTGATCATCAAAACATTCAGTTCTATCTTTTATTTTCTGGATAAACCGTTCCATGAGGTTCTTTAATTCAGTACCATATACACTATGCTTCAACCTAAGCCATCTACAAGCCTCATTGTACCATCTTGCTCCATCAGTAAAGATAGGTTTTCTACCATATCTGGATCTTAGTTGCTTGAAAAAATGATAACACACAAAGAGTGTTCTTTCCCTAGATAGATGCATCATCAAACATCTTTTTAGATTTGGTTCATATGCTATCCATAGCCAGTAATCTATTCCATCAATTTCTAATAGTGTTTCATCTACAAATATTTCTCTGACTTGATGTTTTGATATCTTAAATCTATCAGCGACTTTTCCATATTTTTGTACCCACTTCCAGACAGATACATGCGATCGTTTGATTATATGTTCTAGTGACCTAGATGTACACCGATAACTCCTAGAATTAAAATATAGGTATACGCCATAAGCAATTATAGCTGGGTCTGTTCTGTTGTATCTCAAGAATATAATATAGAACGACTCAGCTATAGCTTTTACAGAAAAGTTAACAGAGCCTATGAAACTGATGAAACTTTTAATTAGATCCAATTCTTACTATTATGAGAATTATTCTAAATCGTTCTGATTGAAATGCATTCAAAACTGGGCTCTACAAATGTGTACTAGTGCCCCTTGGGCCCACTACTTTTATCGTTAAAGACTCGAATTAGAATAAAACATCTCAATTAATATAACAAATTAAGAAAAATAAGCAAGTTACATTTTATTTAGTGCAAATAACCGATTACTTCACAACCATGAGAAAGGGATTTGGCTATTCCGGGCATACAACTAGCGACTAACACGGATTAACATTATAGTCGTACCTTGGCCATAAATTGCGATATGGATGGCAAATGAATTGAATTTTCAATGATTAAAAGAGCGTCTGCTGTATTTTGTATGGAAATATTTGAGTTATCAAAATAATTTGAATTCTCGGTCACATGGTTCTTTGGAAGATTATTAACCGTACGCACATGTAATTATTTATACTTTGCGTCAATCCTCTTGACTATTTATAATTTTAAAAGACTTTATCGGGGACTGGGCCTTGTAAGATAATTATTAAAACAATAAATCCAAGATTAAGGGAGATTCTTCACATAGATATTCCATTACCAAAGTCTATGGCTAAGTATTTTAATTATATCCACATTAACGGATACAACGACGTACTTCAAAAACCATTCTGGTGACACATTTTAAACCGTATCTGGTACACAAGTGTGTTACTTCCTAGGTTTGGTACAGGGATTAAATTCGCCATTTGAAAAGAATATCGTATGAAGAACTAGTGATACTTCAAGGATAGAACAGAAGGGTTTGATGACTAATATCCTTGTTTGAGAGGAAATACCTGCTGTCATTTTCATGTATACAGCTGCCTCAAGTTTTTCATATTGATGTTCAATTCTATTTTTTCCATCAAACCTAGATCATTTGAATAGTTGGTGATTTGTGTAAAGTTAACAGAGCCACTTAAATGGCAAAAAATAATAAATACCAATATAGTATCTCGCTAATTATTATGTGACAATACTTAATCAAAATTCTCGAACTTTTATTTTTAATACAGTAATTAGAATACAAAGGGGGACTAAGAAGCCGCAGTTTTTTCTATTAAGATCATTTGCACCTATAATGATGTCAAATACATCTAATTAGATTAACAGAATCTGGCTATCCCATCGGATGGCGAAATATTTTGGTAGACAGCAAAACTAGAAAGTACTAATCATTCACGGGAGTAATTATGATCAGATATTGCTAATCTAATCTTAGACAAGGTGAAATATTAATATAAAATAGATATTGCTAGGGACGACATTGAGAGATATGAACCAAGCTAGATTTTATAACATTTGTTCATAGAAAAAGCCTACCGATACCAAAAAACAAATATCATGAGCTGCACATTAATCAACCATTGAATCGTATTGCGTATGATGAAATTTGTAGAAATATAATTACCATGGATAAATCAATTAGATTTGCAGGGATAGCAAACAACCTAGGTACTTTAATTACTAGTGCATACAGAGAAGGATTGATTCCGCTAATGGATATTGAAGAGACTTCAAGATATGCAATTCAAGCTGTTACCAGAGTTTCCTTACGAGAAGATTTTCAATCAAAACTGGGCAAATTCGAATATTCCGTTGGAAAGTATAAAAAGCTAATTAGGGCAATAGTACCTTTTCAAAGTGATGAGGATTGTTTCTATTTGCTATTGTCATTTGACGTTGATTCCAATCCTAGCAAAATCATAGAGGAATTGATTATTCCAAGTACAAAACGCTGATACCTCAAATATTAAAGTTTGATTTTGATTTTGTATTTTTAACGTTTTGATTGGATCAAATGTTATTCTGTTAGTCGATTCAAATTTTCATAACTCATGGATTTTCTTTAATCCTCCCAATAAATTATCATATGTTTCTCTAAGAATTTTTCAAGGTCAGCTTTGGAATCGCCTTCCTTTACAATTATTTCTCCAATAAATTACCAAACAACTATTGCAAATTTTCTTTCCTTTTTTTGTCTAATTGTTCGCCAACTTTTACAGTGGTTATGAGCCCCTCAAAGGGTATATTTGGTGCACATAACTTTGTATTGCATAGTTCTACTGTTTTCATCTAGCATTGTTAGTATTTCAACAGTTTCTGATGCAGTTTTCCCTTCATCTATAGAAACATAGCAAATGCGCTTTGTTCCTACTGCGAAACCATCTAATTTTGATGATATTACTAAGGGATTAAACTTCTCATTCCACGATAAGGCCTTTAAACTTGCTCATACCCTCTCTTCTTGGCAGTTTATCTGTGCATTCCCATGGTTTTGAGTCGGCATGGTCCATAATATCATATTTTTGTCATAAATCAGTTAATAGATAAATCATACTAGTGATATCATTTAGACAGCTATCTTATAAGCTGCTTATTTATTGACATCACAGTAATTATGGCCTATTCACCACTATAGTATACAGGTTATAGCAAATTTGAAATTATGGAAATCAGAAGCATAAATAAATGATTAAATTAATTACTCATAAATTGACAAATACTCAAAGTTTGGTTATCAAATAATTAACTGTTAAGAGTTATTAACTGTTTAAACTATATCTAGTCGCTTTCTAAAAAAAGCACCTGTAAAATAAAATTTAGTCGGAAACGACGAAAAGATTCATAATGCTACGCAAAATTTGTTAAGTGTTATCGCTTGCCTTCTTTTTGCGTTCTATTGGGATTATTATTACTTGAACCAAATCGCCCTCTTCAATGTTTAAAGCTTGTCTTTCTGCCTCAGGGATAGACAATCTACCACCGCGTTGAACTGTAGTTTTGAACATGGCGTTATTAAATGTAAGTCCTTGCAATGTTGCGAAGAAATTTTGAACTGTATTTTGTTGCATGTTAGAAAATTGGCGTATAAATTCACTCTGGGCTTCATTGCTCTTGTCAATAATTTTTCTATATGCATCGAAGGTCTCGTCTATCTTTTCACTCACACTACATTTTTGATTATCATTTATATAATACTATTGACTGTGAAGAAATTTTAGGACATGATTGCAGAAGATTTGAGGACATTCGGTGAAGGGTGTATGACCAGATCGAGGCATGATTATTATTATACTGTCTTTAATTTTTCTATAAGCTCCTGCGAACGAGGCTGGAATCATCATATCATTTTCACCCCAAAGTACAAGAGTAGGCAGACTAATTTCATTGAGCCTATTTTCAATATTTGGGGCATTTTTGATTCCCAACAAAGTTGACATAAAGGTATATTTTGCATTTGGTAAAATCATCCTGTTCATAAAATCATGAAGCATATCTTCGGTAACTGTAGTTTGATCATAAGTCATGTGTTTAAATGCACGTTCTACGTTCTCATATGTGGGGTATAATGCCGCAAGAATATATTCATCTAACATACGAGTTGACGTACGCATAATGCCAGCGGGGGAAACTAGAACTATTTTATTAATTAAGCTTGGAAATTGAAGGGCAAATTCTGTAATCAGTAATCCCCCAAATGAAGATCCCATAAGGGAGGCCTTATCTATCTTTAAAACACTTATGAATTCATGAAGAAACTTGACAAAGTAATCAATTGTATATTCCAAAATCGGTTTTTCACTATACCCAAATCCGATTATGTCGGGTACAATAATTCTATAGTATCTCGATAAGATTGGAATCACCTTGTACCACCTTTCAGCGGAAGCGCCTATGCCGTGAAGCAAGATCAATGTTTCCTTGGGATTTGTTTCCTTAGAGCCTACCTGGTCAGATACCAAATAATGTATAGAATGTCCAAAAACAATTGCTATCTTATGATCAAAGTGCTCACCCGACATCTATTCGCGTTCAATTGATCTCTGACTAATTTATTACTCTTGTGATATAATAAATAATAAGCATGTGATTATAGATCTTGCGTCATAATTTCTGTGGGGCCTGACTTTGCCTGTAATGAAATATTAACATCTTGCTAGCGGCTTTTAATTTAATGCAAAACTAATCAAGCAATGATAACATAGAATACAATAAAAGGACAGATTAAATAATTCATACGCAGTTGGTTTAATAATGCAAGCCACTGTCTACCTTAGTTTGTGTCGTGGAAAACGTTGTCTGTCCAGCCATTAGGAAAAGTTGTTCAGAAGTAACCTTTTGCTTGATTGATTTGGCAGGGACACCAGCTACAATATCCTCATCCGAAATATCGTGTATTACAGAAGCGCCAGAGCCCACTATCACCCTTTGACCAACTTTTATCTTGTGTTTTAATGTAGAGTTCAGACCTAACCAAGAATTGTCGCCTACAGTCACACTTCCGCCGATAATGGTCCCAGCAGTTATTTGACAATTCTTACCTACAATTGTGTTGTGCGCAATGTGCACTAAACCATCAATTTTCGTACCATCCCCGATTATGGTATCCTTTAATGAACCCCTTGCTATCGAACAATTAGCCTTAATTTCGACATTGCTTCCTAGTATCACCTGCCCAAAATGAGGAAAGCCCACAAGTTCAAGACTCGTATCTCTTTCATATCCGAATCCAGCTTCTCCTAGCGTGACTCCACTTTGAATTAAGCAGTTCTTGCCTATGACACAATTTTTGAGAATCGCTCTATCCAATACTACAGTATTTTCTCCAATTGTGCAATTGTCTCCCACGATACTGAAATCACCGATTATACAATTGTGGCCAATTTTTGCTGTTCTTGATATTTTTGATAAAGTATTAGGCTGGTTAAATTCGTCTCTGATTTCAAATAAATTCTTAGCGATATGAATAAAGGCTAACTTTGGATTAGAAAGAAATATGAGAAGTTGATTTTCCTTTGGTTTTACTTTTCCTCCTAACTTTTTATTGCATAGTATAATTCCAGCATTAGATTTTGATATCGACGATACAGAGTGCAGATCTGAGCAAAATGTGATATCGCGGCTATTCGCATCATCGATAGCAGCCATATTTTCTATCAAATTTAACATTGCACCGGAACCAACTGTGTAAAAATCTGGGCTAACAGATCGCAAAACAGACTCGATATCCAAATTTGAATATGAGGAGGAAGTAACCGGCAAGACGTACAAGTACGAGTAACCAGTTCTTATAAATTGTTCTTCAATCGAATTACGCCTTGAAACTCGAGTAGGAATCCATAGTTAATACCATTAATTTAGGCTGACCAATTTGCGAGTCACTCTAAATTTTTTGTTCCTTTCTGACCTACTTCTTGTTCATATGATGAGACGCTAATAAATTAATCAAAATTAAATTTTACCGAGTCAAAAAACCATAGTATTATTCTATAATAATTAATAATAATTTTTTATTAAGTCATGTGGACTTGAAGAGCTTTTTTCAATTGAACTTAATGTCTACAAATTCGCACCCTGTTAATTCTTCAATATTTGAAGGATTAGAAATAGGATATAGGATCAAAAGCCATAGCCTTGGTTCATAGATAAAAAGGTGAACTTTCTAACCTGTCACGAGATTCGTGAGAGAACCAAGGAAGTCATGTTTGGAACTATCGCTTACTTTCAAGTTTCCACTCGTTTGGGTGGCCGTCTCAAGAGCGGCTCGACATCGATCAAAGTTAGACCTACCGTTTAGAACATCGCAAGGATGCTCTGGTAATGTCGGCGAATTTAGTTGCGTAGTTTGTGGTTTTTTATTTGAATTGCCATCATTACTATCCGCAGAGTACGCAGCATTATCAGAGATTAGATGTTGTTCGGGCTTGGAGCCTAGCAAATATAGTGGTTCTCCCATCGAATAAGTTAGCGCTTTTGTCACTGGGTTATAACCCTTAGACGATACAGCGAGAATTATGTTATTGATATTTCCTCCACCAGTTGGGGATGTACTCCATGAATAAGAGGTGATACCGTTGTTGTCCGTAATAGTTGAGAACTTTTCATTATTGATAGTACCGCTTATAGAAGCTCCTGGAATTCGCTTCAAGGTGTTGAAATCAGTAACTTCTACATTAATTGTTTGTGATTCGCCAGGATTTACATAATCCTTACCCAAAGCTGCTTTTACTAATAATTGACCTATCTTTTGGAACGAAGAGGTTTGTGAACTTTGTTCATATCCTGGCCTTGAAACTGATGTAATTACTTTGTAGTCTCCATTAGACATACTAGGATCAGCTTTCCAAGAATATGAATATTGTCCTTGAGTATCAGTTATACCGGATTTATTTACTGAGGTGCCTGTACTATCAATAATTTTCATATTTACTTTGGCTCCAGGAATTTGCCTTAAGGTACTTACATCAGTAACTTTTACATTAATTGTTTGAGGATCAGCTGATGTTATAAGTTCTTTACCCAAAGCTGCTTTTACTAATAATTGACCTATCTTTTGGAACGAAGAGGTTTGTGAACTTTGTTCATATCCTGGCCTTGAAACTGATGTAATTACTTTGTAGTCTCCATTAGACATACTAGGATCAGCTTTCCAAGAATATGAATATTGTCCTTGAGTATCAGTTATACCGGATTTATTTACTGAGGTGCCTGTACTATCAATAATTTTCATATTTACTTTGGCTCCAGGAATTTGCCTTAAGGTACTTACATCAGTAACTTTTACATTAATTGTTTGAGGATCAGCTGATGTTATAAGTTCTTTACCCAAAGCTGCTTTTACTAATAATTGACCTATCTTTTGGAACGAAGAGGTTTGTGAACTTTGTTCATATCCTGGCCTTGAAACTGATGTAATTACTTTGTAGTCTCCATTAGACATACTAGGATCAGCTTTCCAAGAATATGAATATTGTCCTTGAGTATCAGTTATACCGGATTTATTTACTGAGGTGCCTGTACTATCAATAATTTTCATATTTACTTTGGCTCCAGGAATTTGCCTTAAGGTACTTACATCAGTAACTTTTACATTAATTGTTTGAGGATCAGCTGATGTTATAAGTTCTTTACCCAAAGCTGCTTTTACTAATAATTGACCTATCTTTTGGAACGAAGAGGTTTGTGAACTTTGTTCATATCCTGGCCTTGAAACTGATGTAATTACTTTGTAGTCTCCATTAGACATACTAGGATCAGCTTTCCAAGAATATGAATATTGTCCTTGAGTATCAGTTATACCGGATTTATTTACTGAGGTGCCTGTACTATCAATAATTTTCATATTTACTTTGGCTCCAGGAATTTGCCTTAAGGTACTTACATCAGTAACTTTTACATTAATTGTTTGAGGATCAGCTGATGTTATAAGTTCTTTACCCAAAGCTGCTTTTACTAATAATTGACCTATCTTTTGGAACGAAGAGGTTTGTGAACTTTGTTCATATCCTGGCCTTGAAACTGATGTAATTACTTTGTAGTCTCCATTAGACATACTAGGATCAGCTTTCCAAGAATATGAATATTGTCCTTGAGTATCAGTTATACCGGATTTATTTACTGAGGTGCCTGTACTATCAATAATTTTCATATTTACTTTGGCTCCAGGAATTTGCCTTAAGGTACTTACATCAGTAACTTTTACATTAATTGTTTGAGGATCAGCTGATGTTATAAGTTCTTTACCCAAAGCTGCTTTTACTAATAATTGACCTATCTTTTGGAACGAAGAGGTTTGTGAACTTTGTTCATATCCTGGCCTTGAAACTGATGTAATTACTTTGTAGTCTCCATTAGACATACTAGGATCAGCTTTCCAAGAATATGAATATTGTCCTTGAGTATCAGTTATACCGGATTTATTTACTGAGGTGCCTGTACTATCAATAATTTTCATATTTACTTTGGCTCCAGGAATTTGCCTTAAGGTACTTACATCAGTAACTTTTACATTAATTGTTTGAGGATCAGCTGATGTTATAATCTTTCTTGATAAATCGACCTTCATTAGTAACTTGGATAGTTGGGGGGTGGAAGGTATCTCAGACAGTTTTGAAGTCTTGGAAGATGAGCTAAATTTGTTTGTTGAATCAGGATGTAACTCCTTTAAGTTTGTACTACCAAATTGGGGCAAAATTTTGAATTTTCCTTCAATTGGTGTAACAATTTTGCCCGACATGGACTTTGTATTGACTGGAGTATTGGCGTTGACTGGAGTATTGGCGTTGACTGGAGTATTGGCGTTGACTGGAGTATTGGCGTTGACTGGAGTATTGGCGTTGACATGTTTAGATTCATATTCAATTCCCGTAACATTTACACTATACCATTTTGTTGTGATATTAGAATCCTTTGCACAAGTCAATTTAGATGTTAGCTCATTTGTCCCCTTGATAATATTATGATAAGCCGGAGAATACGTGTATACCCATGTAGAATAATCACTTTTACCATATGGACCAGTTCCTACCGTATTTTGGAATGGCTTTAAATTGTTCCAATCTACAGAAACCGTACAATTAGTATTTTCATCATCGCTGGAAGTACCCATAATAGTTAAGTTTCCTGTAGGAACTTCCTTTCCAGCTATTGGTGATATTATTTTTACATTAATTGTAGCTAATGTAGTGGGTTTTGGACTCGCACCATTCACATCAAAATTCCAAATCATAATCGATGACGAAGCAACTAATATTAACATAACAACTTGAAGCAGTATGTTCACGAAATATCATAGAATTTAGTTATTATAAGTATTGTCGGAATTTGCTAACGTAGAAATAACTTACTAAATTTCTCTTTCAAAGTAAACAGTTGTTTTTACTTTCGGTATCATATATTATAATTATACAGTAGAATCACTTGGTAAAAAAATGTAATGTTAGAAAGCTTAACCCTAATTTTTTGTATAAGATTTGATAATTAAAATTATTGATCAAAATAATTTTTAATTTTCTAGCGAATAGAATTTAAACTAATCCATTCCCATTATTTTTTCTTTAACATGTTTTACCTTATCCTTGATATATTTATTTAGAAGTCCGTTAAAACTCTTCATCTCAAAATGATCAAAATCATCATTATATTTAATTTTGAAATCAAAGATGTCATCATCAAGATCACCTGTCGATTTATCCGACTTATCTTCGTCTGAAGAGAGTAATTGTGTATTATCGTCTGTTGATGATTTATCTTGTTTTGTCTCAACTGCTGGTGATTTATCTTCGTCTGAAGAGAGTAATTGTGTATTATCGTCTGTTGATGATTTATCTTGTTTTGTCTCAACTGCTGGTGATTTATCTTCGTCTGAAGAGAGTAATTGTGTATTATCGTCTGTTGATGATTTATCTTGTTTTGTCTCAACTGCTGGTGATTTATCTTCGTCTGAAGAGAGTAATTGTGTATTATCGTCTGTTGATGATTTATCTTGTTTTGTCTCAACTGCTGGTGATTTATCTTCGTCTGAAGAGAGTAATTGTGTTTTACCTTTATTGGGAGCATTAGCTTCTTGACCTGATTCCGTGTTACTGTTAGATTTGTAAAGAGGAAGTATTTTGTAATTAGCATTCTGAGTATTAGTCTGATTGGAAGCAGTAGGTAACACATAATTCTGATCTTCAATGCCTTTAGAATCATTTCCCCGATTATTATCTTGGGACGCCTTAACGCCCGTTACATTAATACTATAATATTTAGAAGACGAATTAGCGACACCATTGACACACGTTATCTTTGAAGTAAGTTCATTTTGTCCTTCTATAATTTCATGATATTTCTTATTATAAGTATATGTCCAGTTTGAGTAATCTCCTTTACCGTTTGGTCCTGTTGGAGTAACTTTTTGCATAGGCTTGAGGTCATTCCAATCTACGAAAACGCCACAGTTGGATTTAGAATCGTCAGTGGAAGTTCCAGATATGGTTAAATTTCCAACTGGTACAGATTCGTTGCTAGATGGATTCACTATTTTTACCCCCATAGTCGGACCTGGATTAACCTGAGCAAGAGTAGGGGTACTCAACAAAAAATATGACAAGAATGTAAGGGTGAATCCAATTAGAGTCCATTTCCCAATAAATAACTTCATCGAATTATGATGAATGAACTAATTTATAACTTGATAGAAAGATTACAATAGAGATTTGTTTAATCATAATTGTATCTAGGCAGAATATAAATGAATTAGTAATCTAACAATACAATGTTCTTATTATGATAAAATATTACGTAACAATTGTTCAGTTCTTAAAAAATGTCGAGATATGATTATAAATCAATTAATACAATCATCAGTATTTGTCAAAGTTGAAAGTATTGCTAATGTCCATGATCGTAATTATGAGTCTGTCGATCATAACAAGTAATAATATTTTTTACGCAGAAGCAAAAAACCAAAAATTTAAAGAATTGCCAATTGTTAACGACAGGAATTTGGAAGTTCAAGTTTATGCACATGGTTTTAAGTTTACAACTGGTATGGCCTTTTTAGGAGCAAATGATCTCTTATTAATTGAAAAAAATACTGGAAGAGTAATCCATGTTCACAATGGGACAAAAGTCGATACAATCTTTGACGCTAATGTAGCAAATACAAGTGAAAGAGGACTTCTTGGTATAGCGATATCTGATGCATCGAATATTCCACGATATGTATTTTTGTTCTACACAGAAAGTGAAGGTCGTGATGGAGGCAGGCCACTTGGGAATCGTTTATATAGATATGAATTTGTCGATGACAAATTAATTAACCCGGTTTTACTTTTGGACTTGCCTTTGCTACCCGGTCCTTCACACGATGGAGGAGTTCTAAAAATAGGGCCCGACAACAAAAGTGTCTATTTGGTAATTGGAAATTTAAATTATGCTCAAAATGAGACTTATATTACAAGAACTCAAAATGAGAAATTGGGCCCTCCACCTGATGGAAGAGGCGGTATACTCAGGGTAACATTTGATGGTGGCGTAATTAATGGAAAGGGTATTCTGGGAGAAGGACATCCGTTAGACAAATATTTTGCTTACGGACTTCGAAACAGTTTTGGGATAGGTTTCGATCCTTTGACTGGTAATTTATGGGATACTGAAAATGGTCAAAGTACACACGATGAGATTAATTTAGTGTTACCGGGCTTTAATAGTGGTTGGAGACACATTCAAGGATTATCAACATTAGATTCATCTTTTAATAAAGATGATTTGGAAGATTTTGGCGGCAACGGAGTATACAGGGACCCTGAATTTGAATGGCTGAAAACGGTGGCACCGACATCTATACTCTTTTTTAATTCAGGAAGTCTTGGTAACAAATACCGCGATTCAATGTTTGTCGGTAGTGTTGATAATGGTACGATTTATAATTTCAATCTTGACCCTACAAGAACACATCTAGTCCTATCAGGAGCACTCGCTGATAAAGTAGCAAATTCGCAAGAGGAACTTAAAGATATTATATTTGGAATCAATTTTGGAATAATCACAGGATTAGAAAAAGGGCAGGATCAAAATCTTTATGTTTTGACCAATTACAAGCATGATGGCACAATATTCAAGATAGTGCCAATCAAGAGATCCTAATTTTACAAGGAGTGATTACAATATATAATCTATAAATGTGACTACTGAGGGAAACTCATCCTTACCCGTTTATTTTTTGAAATAATTATTAGTTAAAAATCACTATTTTGTCTTCCAATATCTAAATTGACTTTAATGAATGAAAATATGTAATATCTACTTTTGTCCAACATATTTTTTTGTGGGAATTATTGGTTGTCGCATGTATTAGTCTTGGAATTGGAATTCATATGAAAGGTTAAATAGTACTAAAAAGACGTAGATAAATACAATGTAAACCGACGTGTGTATTTGGATTGAAGTTTATTTTTCTTTCTGTTGATCACTTTTGATACGTTGAGTACTTAAAAAAGGAATAATTCACATTTAAGATTTCGTTCTCCGTAGAGATAAGGATACCTACTGCATTCTGTTTTAAGTTTGCGTCTTTACTTAGACATATGGTTAAGTATTACTTGCAATAGAAACATCATAATTACACAAACTAAAAATCGCAATAAAAAGTGGAATATTATAGTTTTATATGAAATTGTGAAACTTCGTTTTTTTATAATTCCTTAATATTTCTGAATAATACGGCAAAAATTGATAAAGATCGAAGTACATATAATAATTGTAATATTGGTAATAACTTAAATCGGAACCAACTAGAGTTTGATGTACCATTTTACATATCACCCAACAGTCAGCGCATCAGCAAGTCTCCCATTGTCACATGCCTCCGCAAGATACAGCTCACAGAGTAGGCACTATGATGTGTATTTGTCTGGCCCACGTTGGAATTTTAAATGGTCTCTAAATTCATTTATTAAGCTAGAAATTCAGCTTTGAAACTAACACATTTGAAATACAATTTGGATATCATTGTTTACAGCACTTACCCAACGGTATGCTATATCCATGAGGACATGTCCTTGGATGTTTTAGCAAAGTACATATTGCATCAGTAAAAATTTCCTTCATGTGATGCTCAATCCCGCAAACCATTTCTTCATCAATTTCAATTTTTAGCGACTCTTTCATCATAACTTCTAACAGTCGAGTATTACGAACCATCCTTTTACCTATTTTTTCACCTTCTGATGTCATTTTCATCGTATTATTCCCCTTTTCGTAGTAAACTAACTTTTCTTCATTCAATTTGTGCAGCATTTGTACTACAGAAGGTTGGCTAATATTCAACATCTTTGCTATAGAGCTGACTTTGACTTCTTGCTTCTTTTCCTTAATATGCCATATTGCCTTTAGATACATTTCAATATGCTCTGATTCTGCCGTCCCTATGAAGAGTTCTTCGTCTTTCATTTTAAATACCTAATATGAGTTGGATTATTTTTATTAGTTATAATTATTAAGTTTATCCAATTAGTAACTCGATATACTAATTTATAAATTATCACGACAATCAATTAAAGCTTAACTAATTTCAATTGGTAGTTGGCAGATTTTCTAACTAATTATTTGCATTAATATGACTAAACTTCATTGCAAGATAAAATTAGTGGACGATACTAAATTATTCCGAAGATATTTGGTCCACTTTCGATTTCGCGTTTTCAGATATTAATTGCAGAAAGTAAATAGAATTAAGGATACAAAATGCTTTGGTTTTGATGCGTGCTAATCAAGCTTCTATATCCTTGACGCAGAGAGAGAATGTTCAGTAGAATGCTGGTTTTGAGTATCAATTTAATTTTAACTTCTTTTCAGATCCCCCATTGATTTTCTAGAAGTTTCTATTATCTTCTTTTTTCTTGGTTGGATTACCAAGATATAGAACGATCCTATAGTATATATTGATAATAAGATAGTTTGAGCAAGCAGGGTCTCAAGCGTTGGATGTATCCCAGTCATAGTAGCAAAATTTATGTCTAAACGTGGGATTATTCCTATCAAAGGAGTTGTTGAAACGATCCCGACTTCCTGAAGCTCTCTTACAGCGTTACCTATGAAAGCTATTGACATATAGGCTCCCACTCCCATTGTAAGTCCAAACAATACTCTCAATGGTAATTTCTTGCCTAGTCTTTTGATAATAAATACAAGACTCACGATAATTGCTAATCCTACAACAAGACCGAGAATAACAAAAAATTCCATGTGATGTGCAAAAGATAACATCGCCTGATAGAACAAAACGGTTTCGAATCCTTCTCTGTATACTGTAAAGAAGGATAATATTGCAAAGACCATTACGCTACCAGTGGTAGTTGCCTGCCATACTTTAGCTTTGACAAATTCTATCCACCTTCTAGTTTCAATTTTATTTAAAATCCAGAAACTGACCCAAAACAATACTGCTACCGCTGAGACCCCAGCAATTGCTTCTATTATATCTCTGCTTGCCCCCGAGATTTCTATCAAGAATTCTGCAACAAACCATGTTAGGAATGTAGCACCAACGGAAATCACAATTCCGAGATATACGTGTTTCTTGTATCTATCGTTTCTCGACGCTTCCAAATAGGTCAGAATTGCCCCTATGATTAGTGCTGATTCTAACCCTTCTCTAAAAATAATTGAGAAGGAAGTAGAGAATGCTAAAGCTGGGGCGATAATGCCGGTTCCTGACACGAGACGCTCTGATTCATCAAGTCCTCTTCTGATTTCTGTAATTTTCGCTTCGATGTTTTCATAAGGCTGGTGAAGTTGGATGAAATTTCGTAGTTCTGCAAATTTGATCTCTACGTCCAAAGTAAAATCCGGATCAATTGGTCTTAATGGGATCTCGATACTTTCATAGCTGTCCAAATACGCAGAACGTGCTGTCCTAAATGCTTGGTCGTATTGATTATCTTTATATTGTTGCAGCAATTGGAGCAACTTGAATCTTATTTCATCGATATCATTTCGTACTTCGGCCTTTGCAGAATCATCAGCATCGCCCATTCCCCGCCTTACACCTGAATATGTATCAAATCCTCTACTTAGTTCGGTAATATTTGCCAATCTCACCGCATTAACTTTGTTCGCAGATGTGTTAGAGGAAATTATAGATTCGCTACTCTTTGCAATATTTGACTGGATAGAGTTTGCTATCTTATTTACAACTTGAACGTTCGACTTTTGATTTATAGATTTTTCCAAATCGTCAAGGAGGGAAGCTATCTGAGCACGTTTCTGATAGTCGAAATTTGATGCTATTTCAACAAACAGACTTTTTGATAAAGCCGTTAATCCTTGTGCATTTTCATAATCAATATTGTTTATTTCAGAATTTGTATTAGTGGCATTTGAAAGTTTATAATATTTTGATATATCCTGAAGTAATAATTCTATTGTATTGATTTTCAAAAGTGTCGAATTATTGTTATTTAGTATTAGTACTTCTAAATTATTCAGATCATTACGAATTTCTTTGATTTTGTTACCCATTAGTTCTGAATTGGGATTTGAACGTATTATAAATGGCAAATCGGTTAAACTTGATTCCAATTTTTCTGTTGTGGACCTACTCAAATTTGCCAGCATCAGCTTAACAGAGGGAAAGATTTCAGAATGGGAAAGATAGGAATGAGCAAAGGCACTATTGACGTCGCCCTTTGCCACACTTTGGTTTGTCAATGCTAATTGAGAATATAATCTTTGTAGATTTACGAATATAATAATAGGTGTATCGTTATTCTTGCCAGATTGGGCATCCACTAAATAAATATTGGGTAGCACAAAAATAGCTAAAGTTAACATGGATGAAAAGCATATCAAATAGCCATGATTCCCTATTAATTTTAAATGTCTTTCTGTTGCCAATACTCCCACATTCTATATGAATGCTTCAGATTGATGCATCCAAGTTAGGCTTCCCTAACTGATTTAGTAATATAAATCTTCGGCATTATAGTTGAGCATTATGAAATTAGACATATCAAAATTACAGACTGTAAAGCATAACAACAATTTGACTTCATTCAATTACAAAGCACATGTCGGAAAATGAAAGATCGCACCATGCATAACGTTAGCTACTCTTGGTAAAAATTGTATTTAAATACCAATTAATCCATATTTTAGGTCTTGATTCGAATAATTCGGCTAAATCTCTGCAGCCTCATCACTAGAGTTTGATTCAGCTGTAATTGGTATTTCATTAAATTCTACTCTAGCTTGATCAAGATATTCTCTTTCCTTCAATACATCTTCAATATTTTTTACCTCTTCCGCATCTCTTTTTGTTTTTACATACAAAATATTTATCTTAAATTTGCCTGAATGTTCTAACCAATTGGTAGCTCTTAATACGACATCGGAATGATCTCTACCATCATAAAGTACTACTAAATTCCTTCTTGATATTTCATTAGCTTGTTCCGAAAGTTTTTTTTCTAAAATTGGTTCCGATAAAAACTCATCGTCACCACCTGTAAGTATACAAAGTACGTCACAAGTTAACAAGGCTTGTGTTTTCTTACTAATTCTAAATGCTTCAAAATCTGTTATCAAAAGCTCTACTCGTTGCTCCTCTACTGTAGCAAGCACGGCCTAACTGGAGTCATGTGATATCCTAACTAGATAATTATTTAAAATATTAGCATCGTCAAGAATTTTTTCGATTGAATCAAATGATTTTCTGGCTGCTTCAGCGAAAGCTGTCCCTGCAGACAACGGTGTCTGTCGTGGTACCGTAATAACCCTTAGCATGTTTATTTCGCCATCATTTTCCCTTGCCATTCTGATAGCATATTTTAGCAATCTACCTGGATTCTCTGGAGTGTATGGAATCAAAATTCTATAATTCTTTCTGGTCAAATCGCCTTCACTAGTAACTATAGGTGCATAGGCATCTATTTCTTGAAAGTGTACATTCGATAAAGAAGGAAACCGACAATAACCCAAATCGCCGTGATTCCCCAACTTAGTGGTTGAGTAACTAGAAGGTACACAGCCAAACCCAATTTCAAAATTACTCCCATTATTGGAATAATAGGAAAGAATGGAGTTTTGAAACCATATTCCAATTTATCACCATAAATCCTCCTTATAGTAATTACTGCTATATTTACTTGAGCGAATAACAATAGAAATATTACACCAGCTGCCAATGCAATTTCATTTAACGGCAAGGCGTATGCTACACTGCCATTATTGTTCCTGAAATTAAAGTTGCGATGTGGAGGGTTTTGTTCCTCACATGAATTGAGCTCAATAGATGAGGAAGGTTGTAATGTCGCCCCATTGCAAATGCTACTCTGGCAGCAGAAAAAGTGGTAGCGTTTAATGCTGCTAATGTTGAGATCAGTCCTCCACCGAGAACTATAAATGCGCCAAATGGTAAAAATGATTCAGCTGCCTTCATTATTCCAAGATCACCAAACTGGCCGATATATTACCAAGCAGGCATACCGTTGCTAGGATTAATTCCCCCCCTATGAACACAAAAGCAATCAGACAATACATTATTACGACTATTGCCATTGAAATAAAAATTGCTCTAGGGATATTCTTTTTGGGATTCTTTACCTCTTCTCCTGTTTGCACAATTATTTCGTGTCCTTCAAAAGCGATAAAGGTTAAACCTATTGCGGCTACAAGACCCCCTACCCCATTCGGCAAGAAATCTGCAAAGTTTTTAGTCCAGTCTGGATGAGTACTCATTACCCAAATACCTCCTGCTATTAAGCTCAATATCGTAGTTAGCTGAAATATTGTGATTATCGTAGCTGTTTTCCCAGTCTCCGAAACTCCTCGATAATTTACGTAGGATATTGCAATTATAGATATGACAGCTATTAGTTTGTCAAATGGAATGAAGCTGATAAAATTTTCTTCAATGATATTTGTACTTGTCAATAAATTTGCAAGGAAGGAACAGAATCCTACAGCATAGAGACTCACTGCCACTATATGGACGAACCACGCCATCCATCCACTCAAAAAGGCATTTGGCCGTGGTAGCCCTTCTCTCCCCCACAGATACCCTCCGCCCGCTTCCGGCATGGCAGAACCTAATTCTGCATAGCCAATAGCTGTAAAAATAGTGATTGTAGAATTGATCATGAAAGCTATAATGACAGAACTGCCAGTTAGTCCGATCGCAGGGCCAGTTAAAACAAATATTGAGCCTCCAATCATCCCCGCTATAGCCACCATGATTATCTCCAAAAGGCCTAATGACCTAACTAGTTGGCTACGCTATAAATTCCCGGATGGATTTCGCGTCTCCTCACTATCGGAGGTCGACAAGTAGTTTTGTGCTAATTTAATCATAAATTAAAAGTTTTTGTCAAGTTGCTTCAGCCAAGTAATATTCAATCAAAGGAAAAATCATACTATCTTTAATGGTGTGTGATAAGCATTACTAATAATAATTAGACTTTCAACGAGGAAAACGACTTTGTTCAACCTCAGGAATATTTATGGAATTAAATGACATAATCGTTTCATTGATAACTAATGCCCCCTGATAATCCATAAGTAATTGTTTGATTAATAACACACGTTGAAGAAAATCTCCCTGATAACAGGCAGTTCTAGTGGCATTGGCTTCGAAACCACACTATTGTTGGCAAGAAGCGGATATGAAACATATGCTACAATGAGAGACATCAACAAGGCATCGTCATTATTAGAAATTGCGAAAAAGGAAGGATTGTCGCTAACTCCGTTGGTAATGGATGTTAATAATGATTTCGAAGTAAATTCAACCATTGAAAAAATAGCCCATGAATCAGGAAGAATTGATGTTTTAGTAAATAACGCAGGATACGGTCTGTTAGGATATTTTGAAGACCTACAAATGGAAGAGATAAAAAAGCAGTTTGACACTAATTTTTTTGGAATCCTTAGAATTACACAAAAGATTATTCCCATAATGCGAAATCAAAAATCGGGAACCATTGTGAACATCAGTTCTGGCGCAGGTAGAATAGGATTTCCTGGTATATCGGCTTATGTAAGTACAAAATTTGCCTTAGAAGGATTTAGTGAATCTTTATATTATGAGCTACAACCGTTTGGAATTAAAGTAATTATAATCGAACCAGGAGTTACAAAAACAAATTTTTTTAGAAATACCATTTATGGACAAAGAGCGAGAGAGAGTGAGTCGCCTTATTCTAATGCTTTAGCCAGGATATCTAATAATATAGACATTATGCAAGAACATGCCACTAATCCACATGAAGTTGCAAGTGTCATTTTGGAGGCTATACACAACAAGGAACCGCACCTCAGATACGTAGTAGGAAATGATATCGCGATGATATTGGAGTCAAAGCGTGAACTATCGGACTCAGAATTTAGGAAAATGATGATGCAAAACATAAATTGAAAAAGACATATGATCCCTTAATTAATAACAATATCAATATCAATAGTATCATTAATAAATAAATTCTATAAATTATTTATTTAGATGTCTGAATCAAGCCAGCTCATAGTACGTAGAATAAGAAATGGAACAGTAATTGATCACATAGAGTCAGGCAAAGCACTAATAGTGCTTCGAGCTCTGAATATTACTGGCAAAGAAGGTACCGTAGTCACTGCTGCACTAAATGTTCCAAGTAGTAAGCACCAAAAGAAGGACATCATAAAAGTAGAAAATAAATATTTGGAAAGAGACGAGACGAATAAACTTGCATTAATATCTCCACATGCTACAATAAACATAATCAAAGATTTCAAGCTATTTGAAAAAAGAAAAATTCAGTTACCAGATTCCATTGTTGGAATCTTCAAATGCACCAATATAAGATGTGTTACGAATGGTGAAAATATTGAGCCGGTTATAGAAATACTAGACAAGGAAAAAATTATACTAAAATGCAAATATTGTTCTAGAGTACTTACCGTTGATGAACTAATTTTTTAGAACGCTCCAATAAAATAGTCAATGCCTAAGATATTTATAGATTTTTTATCTATGGTCTGATACCAAGCTAAATCTTGGAAAGCTTCTTTGAAACTTTATAGCCTATACCTAGAGCAAGAAAAAGCGTAACGATACCAGTCATCAGGGTTATGGACAATTTTAAATGCAATATATAATGAGTTAGAAGCGTAACGAATATTGCAGGGATGGATATAATTGCGGCTACCAATGAGCTTAATAAGATAAGCCTACCAATAGTAAATTTTCTGTGATTTGAGTTTTTGCTTTCTTCTGTCAAGGATCTTGATTTTAATAATTTTGATGTACTAATAATTTTTGCGTTATATAAAATTCCTTATAATTACCAATTTGATCCGATTTTATTTTACACAACTTATTTTATCTGGATTAGATCCTATAGCAATGTAATTTGGTTCCTTCTAGATATTTGACGGATAAATACTAAATCTCTATTGGTTATATAAAATGTCAAAAAATAGTATAGCCAGCAATGAATTTTTAGTTATTTTGTTAGATTATATGGATATTTTGTGAATGCCTTAAGATAAAATTAACAAAAAGACCTTCCATTTGCTATAAATAGGTCAAATAATGATAAACTTTTGTACAATAGAAAGATAGAATAATTGAAATGTACCAACATTCTTTTTAATTCAAAAATTTTTATTGATATTGATTGTTTCTTGCGATAAAATTAATGTCTTAATACATATATCTGCGCTTCAAAAATATAAGGAATGGTTTGCCGAGTAGATTAAAATTTTCGACAAAAAGAGTAGAAAGAATTTCATCTGACATTCTATTCAAATCATTTTGGATCAGTACTGCCCTTGCGATATTACTCACTTTGCCATCATTAGTGCTATTTTTTGGTTTATATTGGCACAGTAATAATCTAATACTAAGTGCAGTTCTAGGATTCGCACTTCATTTTATTACTTTGGGCTTTTCGGCTAAAATTTCAGAATGTATATCCTCGTTTGTTGATAGTTAAAGTAATCTAAAAATTAAAATTATTGCATGCAATCAATTCGTTAAGGAGCAAGTGTTAGATAAATGAGTAAGGTTAGCATGCCAAGCAAAATTTTTGGTACCGTATTATCGCATGGTCTGAGAGGGAGAATGCTCTCCAGAAATGAACTTCAAACTTTGGCCGAATCACGGGATATGGAAGAATTAGTTACTAGGATGAAAAATACCGTGTATTTGGATGCATTGGCCAAGCTTTCAAAACCCTTCACTGCAGAAAAAATAGAAATTGCACTCATGGAATACTTAGTAAATACACATGCTAAAATGGTCACATTAACCGGAGGAGCAGGGATTCTTAGTGCATATTTTGTTAGATACATAACGTGGAATCTAAAGCAGGTCTTAAAGGGAAAAGCATTAGGGAAATCTTACGAAGAATTACTACCTAAAATTAATTTGCGTGCTGAAGAATTGGTTGGTCGCCGTGATCTTATTGTAAAGGCGCTTGTTTCAAAGGATTTAGAGGAAGCAGTTTCCTCATTATCAGGAAGTGAATTTGCGGAAGATGCTACCAAAGCGTTAACGGCATATAAGGAAAAATCAGATCTGAGAATTTTTGATATTTACCTTGACCATGCATATTATCACGCTATTGATAGAGCAATGGTTATGGAATCTCAAGATCACGATGTAAAAAAAGTTGTGGCGTCTGACATCGATTCTTATAATGTTCTCTGCGTTTTGAGGGGAAAATATTGGGGATTGAGTCCCGAAGATATAAATGAACTTGTAGTCACCACGACGCCAAAGATAACAAAAGAAACCATTCAGAAGATGATAAATGCTGAGAATATTAATGAAGCAATTTCAGAGCTCGCAAATACCGTCTACAAAGATATTATTCCGCAATCCGCTACAGACGATATCGAAGCTATATTACAAATTGAAAAGGGATTCGAGGTTATATCAATAAAACGAGTTATCAGTGCTTTTAG
Organism: uncultured Nitrososphaerales archaeon; assembly: GCA_963703885.1. GTDB lineage: Archaea > Thermoproteota > Nitrososphaeria > Nitrososphaerales > Nitrososphaeraceae > TA-21. The sequence continues at coordinate 45,486 of CAVPGE010000025.1, read as the reverse complement.
ATCCGTTTTCAGTGTAGGAATAATGCTTTCAGCGCTCAAATTGATGAATATTGAAGTAAGAAATTTAGCAGCAATAGCATCAGGGGTAGAACAAAATGTCCCTGTAGAAGAAATCATAGCACGTCTAATCAGACCACAAACCGAAACATAGCATTAGGCTATCCAATATCGCTTTTTTTCCTAATTAGACCAAGTTAGGATTTCTGATTATTTTTCCAGACCAAGTTCGAATACAACGTTTTCGGAACTAGCCTTTTGAAATCTGTGCCATCGCCATAATACCATTTCGGAAACCATTCATACAGGTGTAATCTTATAGTTTGAATATAAACAATGAGCCCTTCAATTAACATTATACCAATATTTCCCCCTATCAAGACAGCCAAGCCACCACCGTGTTCAAACGAATTGTTAACTGTTACAAGCAATGCAGAATGCACCAATAACATGATGCCAATTCTAGAATAGCTAATTGTGTTAGACAACATTTCTATAATTCTGACCATGATCACTTCGACAATTATGCCAACCAAGCCACCACCTTCATCCTTTCCAAGTTTCCTCATATGCGCCTGTTCCTTCATTCCTCCAATTATCATTACTATCACACAAGCGATTATTACAGGTGGTGCGGCTTTGGCAACTACATCTACTGTAACCCATTTACCAAAAATAAATGTCAACCAAGGTACAGGTTCATTATGAGTTTCCCCAGTTATTCCAAACATACCAATTATGTCATAACCAGAACCAATAGCTGCCAGAATTAATGAAACAACGGCAAAGTACTGTATAATTATAGGAATATCATGGTAATATATCATCAACTTATTCCCATCTTTTATATTTTGTCTGAGCCTAAAGAAGAATGCCATTAATAAATGCACGATACCAATCGCAATAGAAACTTTCAGAATCTTGACAACCTGATCAAAAGTTAGCTCAGAGACACTTAAAATGCCCACAAAATTACCTAAAGGTGCAAAAATTGGAGCAAGAATAGCTAACTTAGTCACATGAAATCCAAATAGCTCTCCCGTTCCGAGCCCTGCCAAAGCAGCGGCAGCCCCACTAGCAGCTAGTAACGTACCCCAAGTTTGAATAGATCCGTTCCCTCGGTGTCTGAGTAGCATTCCAAGCCCAAACAGTAATAGGCCGTGTCCCAAATCCGCAAACATTAGGCCGTAGAAAAGTGGCCAAACAAAGGCAACAATGGGAGTCGGATCCATCTCGCCATATCTTGGCAAACCTTGCGTTTCTGTGATTACTTCAAATGTATTAGTGTACTTCTTATTTTGGAGAAGTGAAGGCAGATTGCTTGGTTCCTCTCCATTTGTGAGAGGTGGCTCCTCCAATATGGAAACATAATTTTGAGTCAACTGTTTAAATTTCGGACTCATCTCTTTAGGTATATAACCCTGAATAGTGGCAAAATTCCTGGTTCCTCCAGGTTTGCGCGTAGCTTCAAGAATATCCTTTGCAACTTTAGCAGATTCATGTAATGAAAGTGAGGGACTTAGTATTGACTTTCTTGTCTTGACGATATTCTTTTCAATTTCTAATGATTTTTTCTTTAATTCAGTTACTTTACTCTTAACTTGTATGAAAGCTTCGTTGGGATTCTGAGCTAAATTATATGGTATCTGAAATGGGTGGACACCAAAACTTCGTAGAATCTTTGTTATTCTTTCTGAATCTTCCGCCGAATCTATTACTATAAGCGAAGATTTTTGTTCATTAAGCTTTCTAGTATCAACAAAAGTTTCGCCTAAACTTTTTCTAATTTCGGGCTCATCTGCGGTATCTATGACAAATAGATTAATGAAAAATTTTTTTAGCTTTGAAAATGATGAAATATTCATATTTAGATTGCTAGTTTGCGAAAGAGTATCATGTATTGATTCGTATTCTTCTAATTCTTTTGTTATTTCGTTCTGCTCAGATAGTATTTTTCTTGAACCCTCCAAAAAAGATTTACTCTTTTCCTCTAAATCTGAAACAAAACTCTCCATATTATCAATTTCATACTCAGATTTTATTTTCGGAGCTCCCTTGAACATTGTTGCCATGACACCTGTTTCGAGCGGAATTCCAAGTGCACGTATCACTTCATCCAACTCCTGATACAATTTTTGTGCCCTCAAAAGCAAATCATCGAATTTCGGATTCGGATGATCGGATGGATTGGGCAGGGAATGAAACCATTCCAATTTTGCTAGTTCACTGACTGCCTCCTGAGCTTCTATTCTAGGGATAACTAATGTAGATTTAGCAAGTCTGGCCACACCCATATTGGAATAGCTAAAGACAAGTTATTTGTTCTTTAAAATCTTTCCGCTAGTAATCTCCCATTGCAAAGTCAATAAATTTTGGATGTCACAAATTCTTGGCAAGCTTACGCCGTTGACATTTAGACTAACTGTTTTTTGTGTGAATTGACCAACTATCGTTTATTGTCCTAATATGATGAACATCATGACGATACCATAAATGGCGATTGATTCGACCATACCCACGATTATGAATACTCTTGATTGCATTTTCGGGTTGTCACTAATGGCAGCTAGACCTGCGGCTCCTACAAAGCCCAATCCTATTCCTGCACCTAGTGCCGCTAAACCAAATGCCATACCTGCACCTATTAATTTTGAGCTAGATCCACCTGATGCTCCTGGTTCCTGGGCAAATGCCGAGTTAGAGATCAAGTAGCCTGAAAGAGCGATAGCTGAAATTAGCACCATGACCACTAAGTTTTTTGGTTTACATGCACCACAAATCATAATTGTTCGAAATTTAACGCCATATTTAACTATAACTCCAATCATGGATTAATGGAGAAAAATTCTGAATGGTTTCAGCAGATTTTCGTTAAGATAAGCTAAATTTGAATAAATTATCGTACTTTATTTAGAGCCTTTTTCTTTGAAGAGGAAAGCTCTTCCTTTATCTGATTAACCATCAATTCGTATTCTGACCTTAATCCTTCCTGTGATTTTTTTAAATATTCAGAAATTATGCTCGAAGACAATCACAATTCACCATGTTTTGTAAATTCATTTCTAATCTATATCCTTTTCTTATCCAAAGCTGCTTTTACCTTTTTTAATCTCACAAATTCCTCTCTTTCACGTTCTTCAAGAGTTGCCTTAATGAAAAATACAGCATCCTCATATTGAGGGATAATTACGAATTCTAGAGCGTTTATTAGCTTTTGTGTACGTTCAAGTTCCTTTGCAAGGCTGAATATTGCATTTTCATATTCAGCAGCTTTACATATTTGTGGTAAAATATTCTTGATTCGTTTCGCAGCCTTATCCACAAATGCATTTGTTTCGATAAACCCGTAAGATAATTCTTGTCCTCCTTGCTTAGTTCTTACTTCAAGAGTAGGAATCTTTACATCCACTATCCTTCTTACATTTACTTCTACTTCCATTACACTAGGTGTCGAGTCTGATATAGATTCCAAAGTCCTAGTCCCTAGTGACATGTACGAATCGTATACTGCCGAATAAATCTCAGCTAACGGAGACCAAATATCACCTCTTGCCTTGTTAGCTTCTTCGATCATTTCATCAATTTTTTTTAGTAATACTTCCCTTTTGTCATCTAATATTTTATGCACCATTTTACTAACTTGAAGGGATCTCCTGATCTTGATTAGCTCAATTTTTGTGGCTGTAACGCGTTTGGTGAATGACATTTTGGTTTTTTATTTATTCTTGTAATATTGCTTTACGTGTTTATCTTTTATTTTGGTCAGCTCTCCCTCAGGTAATGTGGATAACACTTGCCATGCTCTGCTTAGAGTTTCATCCAGGTTTCTGTTTTCGTCGGTATTTTGTTTCAAAAAATATGTTTCAAATAAGTCACCTACCTCCAAATATTTCAGATCTACTCCAGTCAACCCAGCCTTCCCCACAATCTCGGCTAAAGCTCGAACCTCTTGCGCTCGTGAATATGCATCATAAAGCTGGTTACCTACCTCCATATGGTCCGATCTAGTTTTGTCTTCACCGACGCCATCTTTCATTAGCCTGGAAAGAGACATCAAAACATTTACCGGAGGATAGATACCTTTTCTAAACAAGTCACGCCCAAGTACTATTTGTCCCTCTGTTATGTATCCAGTCAAGTCCGGAATAGGATGAGTGATATCATCTGCTGGCATAGACAAGATCGGGACTTGAGTTACGCTGCCCGCTTTACCTTTTATTCTTCCTGCACGTTCGTAGTTATTCGCCAAATCAGTATAAAGATAACCTGGATAACCTTTTCTGCCAGGGACTTCCTCTCTTGCAGCACTAATCTCCCTTAGGGCTTCAGCATAATTAGTCATATCTGTTAATATGGCAAGCACATGGATTCCCAGATCGAAAGCCAGATATTCTGCAACGGTTAACGCTACTCTGGGGGTAATTATTCTCTCAATAGCAGGATCATCTGCCAGGTTTAAAAATAACACACTTCTTCTCAATGCTCCTGATTCTTCTAAACTCCTTTTAAAATACTGGGCTTCGGAATATTGAACCCCAATGGCTGCGAATACCACCGCAAAGTCTTCTTTAGTACCAACAACAGTAGCCTGACGAGCGACCTGTGCTGCTAATATATTATGGGGCATTCCTGATCCGGAAAAGATCGGCAATTTTTGGCCCCTAACAAGGGTTAACATCCCGTCTATCACAGAAACGCCAGTCTGAATAAAAGATGTAGGATATTCTCTTCTTTCAGGGTTCATGGGTTCGCCATTCACGTCAATAAATCTATCTGCAATAGGGTCAGGGAGACCATCATTTGGCCTACCTAATCCATCAAATACTCTACCCAAAAGTTCCTGGGATACGGGCATCGTCATTGTCTTTCCAATAAATTTCGCACGTGTACCAGCTATGGCAAGGCCAGTTGTCCCTTCAAAAACTTGAACTACTGCCTTCCCGTTACCTACCTCTACAACTTTTCCGAGCCTTTTTTCACCCTCACTTGTTTCAATTTCTACTAGCTCGTCAAATGATGCTTGTGTTACTCCATCAACAACCATTAACGGTCCTTTAATTTCAGCTATTTTTGTATATTCGATACCTGTGGATTCAGACAGTTACTTTCACCTCTTCGATTTTTTCTTTGAAATCTTCGGTCATTTGCTTATCTAAATCGTCAAGCAATTTGATTTGTTCATCAGGAACTTCAAATTTCGCCTTTAATAATTTAGTAATTATTGGCATGGCACGAATGTCGACAAGAGACTTTCCTTCCTTCAAAGATTTCTGCGATTCTTTGTAGAATTTCACCATTAAAGCCACGAGTTTTAATTGCTTATCAGGACTGCAATAGGTATCTACTTTATCAAATGAATTTTGTTGAAGTATGCCAATCTTTATCATCCTTGCAACCTCCAAAACTAGCTTTTCCTCGTCAGGCAATGCCTCTGGTCCTAGCAACCTAACAATTTCCTTCAAAGTGTCTTCGCGTTGTAATATATGATATGATTCCGCACGAAGATCATACCAATCAGCACTTACGTTTTCCTTCCACCATTTGGATACGTCTTCAAGATATCCAGAATATGACTGCATCCAATTAATTGAAGGATAGTGTCTTGAATACGCAAGCCTAGTATCAAGAGCCCAAAAAGTCTTGATAAATCTAATAGTGTGCGTGGTTACCGGTTCTGTGAAGTCGGCCCCAGATGGTGACACAGCACCAATTATAGTGACCGATCCAGACCTTTCTGGAGAGCCAAGCGCCTGTACTCGCCCTGCTCGTTCATAAAATGCTGCTAACCTCGATGCCAAGTAAGATGGATATCCTTCTTCGGCAGGCATCTCCTCAAGCCTTCCAGACATCTCTCTTAACGCTTCTGCCCATCTACTTGTTGAATCTGCGACTAGCACTACATCGAATCCCATATCACGATAATATTCGGCTATTGTAACACCAGTATAGATTGATGCCTCACGTGCGGCGACAGGCATATTACTTGTATTTGCTACCAAGACAGTTCTTTCCATCAAGGGTCTCCCGGATCTAGGATCAATTAGGTGAGGAAATTCTACCAACACTTCTGTCATCTCGTTTCCTCGTTCTCCACAACCAATGTATACTACAACTTTCGAATCCGCCCATTTGGCTATTTGGTGTAGTGTAACAGTCTTGCCTGTTCCGAAACCGCCAGGAATTGCACCTGTACCACCTTTAGCTATTGGAAAATAGGTATCAATGATTCGTTGTCCAGTTATGAGAGGGACAGTAGGATCATATCTCTGTGCGTAGGGTCGTGGTCGTCTAACTGGCCACCTGTGATACATTTTCAAATCAATTTTAGTACCGTCTTTGCTATTTACACTAGCAATTGGGTGTTCAAGATCATAATCACCTTCGCTCGAAATCTCATTTACTTCACTCTCACGAAATGTAGGGGGCACCAAAATACTATGGGTCAAGAGTTGAGTTTCTTCTACAGTTCCCAGAATAGAACCTCCTCTTAATGTGTCGCCCTTCTTAACCGAGGGCGTAAATTTGTATTTCTTTGTGAGCGAGACAGGAGTTGTAGCAATACCCTTGCCAATAAAAGACCCAGACTTTTGAGCTATATCCTCCAACGGCCTCTGAATTCCGTCATAAATCTTGCCCATTATACCAGGACCGAGTAGGACAGATAGTGGCTGACCGGTGCCTGTTACTGGTTCTCCTGGCTTTAGGCCAGACGTTGTTTCATAAACTTGAATAAAAGCAACATCACCAGTCAGTCTAATTACTTCGCCAATTAACTTTGAGTCACCGACTTCGACGGTCTCATACATCTTGGCTGAAGACATTCCATCGGCTTTAACTGCTGGACCACTTACCCAAACAATTCGTCCCTTTGCTACCATGTGTTTTCTATTCTCCCCTAAGCAATTGGACGATATCCTTCCTAATTAAAGGTTTGAGCTTTTCCATGTGGGATTCCAAGGTATTGTCTAAAGTCATAGATTTATCTGCAGTAGATGCTTTAATGCCACCCATAATTTCAAGTGGTTTATCCGATAGATTTACGGTAATTTTCTTATCTGGCAATTCTGATATAATTTGTTTCACCAATTTGTGATCTTCTTTATTACATTCAATTAGAATTTTTGGGGACTCTAATTTTGAAATACTGTCGCTTATCATTCTATTTAGTAAATTTTTATAATTCTCCTTATCCTTTCCCGACATCAATCTTTCCTTTGCCTTTAAAAAAACATTATTGATCGCTGACTCGACTACAACTAATTCTTTGTTTCTTGCACCCAATTTACTGGCACCGATAATTTGTCTCTTTAAATTCTCTGCCTGTTTTTTAGATGATTCTATGACGTTTTCATAATCTGATTCTAAGAGGGATTTGGAAGATTCTAGATTGTTTAAAGAATCTTGAAGAGCGGTATCAATTCGTGACATTAGTTCCGACTCGGTCTGGGATAGAACTTTGTCAATAGTTCTCTCCAAAGAAGATGAACTCATTTTATAGATTTGATAGATTTGTGTGATTTTAATCTTTTGATATCAAAAATTCGAGTTAAGCGCACAATCGCTTATAGATATTGACATTTTGTATAAATGTCTCTATAAAGTTTGAATACTTACATTACCTCTTAACTGAAGACTAAGTTATCTAAACTTGTTCTGCTTTGTCTCCTCTGCACTCTTCACATGTGAATGTGCCTTCGTTATACATTAAAAGATCTGACCATTCTCCGCATTCATCACAGTAGCCCGAAACATTAGATGCCGATCGGCCGACTTCCCCGCGTATAATCGCAGCTTTCTCGGATACTACGTCTACTAGATCTGGAGTTACAGCTATGACGTCAGAAGCCGATATTATACCTACTAGACGTTCCTTATAGATGACACCTAGCCGCTTTATATTATTTTTTCTTAGCACTCTAGCCGCATCGGTAATATTATCTTCACTTTCTATAGTATGAATAGGTTGCATGATTGTTGATGCTTTAATGGTTCCGGGTTTCACATCATTTATAACACCATTTGTAACTATGTCCCAGTCAGTTATAATTCCGACAGGCTTTTCATTTTCACTTATAATGATGCTACCAACACGTTCATCCTTCATCCTAATAGCAATATCTCTAATAGTATCATCTTTGTGAGCAGTAACCACAGGACTATTCATTATGTCTCGGACCAAAACTCTGGTGGTCATGTTTGCTTCTGTGTGTTGTTTTTTTACCACAAGATCAATTCAATCTATTGCTTTAATTGTTTTTCGAATTGAAATAAAAAACTCAAGATTAAATATCATTATTTTGTGTGATAAATAGGTGGCCTAGTTCAGAATTCTCCCCTTCCCAACGTGTGTATCTTTGACGGACCTGATGGAAGGGTTCTTATGAAATCATCTATTGAAATCGTCTTCACGAAATTTGCCAGATCTGGATTAAATCCTGAAATCTCCTTCACAAATTCACTCTTAATCTTTTTCGAAATACTCATAGGATCTAATCCGCCAGGCAATAAAGTTGCATAAACAATACTTTTCTTCTTTATTGATTCAGGAGGACCACTAAATAAGACATATTTTTTGCCATTCTTATTGGATATTTCAGTAATTCCTAATGCTAATACAATTTCAATGCCATGAACATAGTTTCGTTTTCCTTCGATTACAAAAGCACCTTTTGGTAAAAATTGACCAGTCGGTGCTCCCTTTCTTACCTGTTCGGGAAATACCCAATAAGAATCTGCGCTGGATAAACCATCTTTCCAGGCTCTACTGAAAGATGCTGTGGCCTGTGCTGTTTCCTTCAAACTGTTTTCCATAACCTTATCCCGTCCACCCTTTATGATAAAAAAAGGAGAACCATGTATTTCGGCGTGATATACTATATCATTATCTTCCATATGTTTCCTAATTATAGCAGAGTTGGATGATGAATCTCGTCCTCCCACTACAAGAAATCCTTCTGTTGTAATCCACCACCTGTATCTCTCATACCATTCCTTGTTCTCTTGTTTTTTGAAAATTATTTTGCTATGTACTTTTTCTGTTTCAGAACGTAATTTTTCAATTTTAAGACGTATTTTGTCACTTGCTTCATCTATTGTAATACTGCCACGTTCCATGTCCTTTGCTCGTGAGTACATAATGGATGCAAGTTTTGGCAGATTTGGTAAAAAACGAAACTTTTCGTCCATAATCTCTATTATGTCAAGTCCTTTTTCACGAATTAATTGGACATTATTCTGATTGAAAATATTCGACAGAGACTGATCGGAAATGTCACTGATTTTCTCTGCGTGATTCAAATCTGCTGCCAACTTTCTAATAGTATTAGCCTTGATCAAGACTTCTTCTTTTGCTTTTTTCTGTGCGTCCAAATCATGCTGTAATGAAGAAATCTGCTTATCCGTTTCAAACGTTTTGAGGTTCTTTCCTGAATCTAGAATTTCATTACTTAAAACAAGGTCAACTGCTTCCATGTATGATGACATATTGTTCTTTTGCATTATTGCAGATACGGGGAGATTTATCGGAAATGCATCCACAGGATGTCCATCATCGTCAAATGTTACGATTGGGGAATGTTTATCCAGGGTCAATACTTCGTTGACCACCTCTTTTATTTTGAGAAAGATCATGTTTATGTCTTGATAGCTAAGTTCTCCAACAAGCTTCGTTTTAAGATTTGATCTTTTTATTATTTCTTCAACAAATTTTCTTGGTAATGAGGTACAATTACCAATCCACCGGCTTAAGTCAACTTTTACATTTTGGTCTTTTTTGTCACCTAGCAAATAGTCTAGGGAAATATTAAGTGCATCTCCCCCACGCTTAGGAGGAAAAGTATATCTCATCCCTGTCTTCAAAGACCTATGCCTTACTTCGATAGGTCTTTGAATTCCTATAATATTCAAATTTTCATTACACACTATTATGTTTCCTGACCCGAAAATTTCTACTATCAAAACTCTTACTGTTCCATCAATTCGAACAAAATTTATCATGAATATTCTTTCGCTTCCCTCCTGCGATATTGAAGTTATCTTAGCTCTCAGTAATTCCCGTGTCAGCACACTTTCAAGTGGATTTTCTTCCAAAGTAACAAATCTTTTGCTGGATATCCATGGCCCCTTGGTGGAAATCAATAACATTATTTCATTCTGTATTGGATGATGTAATTTGAATAATAAGGAATCCCGCGTTACCGAGATGATATCACTGACATAATAACCTTGCGACACATTTAAATCGATTTCATTAATTAAAAAACGAAGTTCAATCCCAGATATTTCCATATAATACTATTTTCAGGGACAAATATTAATCAAAATCAAATAAGAACCGTAAGGAATTAAACCAACAGAGTATTTACCATTACCGCTTGGAACAGCTAGATCGTGTTTACTATATGAGAGCAATTGTGGGTGCTATTGCTGGAATAATAGTCGCTATTATACTGAATCCATCCAATCGCTCCATGGGCTTTGGAGTGGTTTTTTTGATTGGACTAATTTTTTATATAATATCTTATATTATTGCAAAAAAAATCACATATAATATTAAATCTGAAGATAAACGGAAGCTGGCAACAAATGGAATTATGCCATATATCTTCATGCTGCTAATGTTCATGATCATTACGTATACTGGAATAAATGGAAGCATAAAATAATAAATTAGCACAAATCAATATCTCTTGCTTAATAATTGTCCTGGAAATATGTGACCTCTGGCATTCCAGATGAGTTATTCGATCGGGTTGATGACATACCAATAACGAAAGAAGAAGTACGAGCAATTGTACTCAGCAAACTTCGTCTCAAAGCCAACTATAATGTGATAGACGTAGGATGCGGCAGCGGCAGTATTACCGTCGAGTTATGCTTAATGGTAAAGACTGGAAAAGTCTATGCTATTGATTTTAATCCCAGCGCTATTGAACTTACTAGGCGGAATTTGAATAAATTTGGTCTGGCCGCAGAACTGATTCCATCACTAGCTCAAGAAATCTTGCCTACACTTCCAGCGGCGGACGCGATTATAGTAGGAGGGACGTGGGGTGAAACTGAGAGAATAATAGAACTATGTGTCACAAAATTAAAACCGGGTGGACGAATAGTTATAGACACTATTCTAATTGAGACAATGTATAAGGCCATTACCGCGATAAAAAAAGAGCGCTTGTCAGATATCGAAATAACGCAGATATCAATAACAAGAGGCAAGAATGTATCCACAGGCACTATGCTAATAGCTCGAAATCCTGTTTTAGTAATATCAGCTACCAAGGCTTGATATTCACTTTTTGTCAATTGCCACAAATTAGACAGAGATGTACTGAAAAATTTCCCTGTTTGGAAGGTCTAAACGGAATATTATTTAGTACAATAATGAAGTAAATTTGAGAAACTATCTCGTAGGTCGCAATATTATGAAGTAATAGTAATTACTTTATACAATCGCATAGCCAAGATAATATATACCTCGACTTTAAATAACCCATTTTCTAAAATGTAAAAATGAAGCTATCATGCATTGGATGTGGACCAGGAGATCCGGATTTACTTACTGTAAAAGCGGTTGACAGGATTAGAAAAGCACAGATTATTTTTGCTCCTACATCAAGAGAAGGCAAACCGAGTATAGCTCTATCCATAGTTCGACAACATATTAGCGAAACAGCTAACTCTGTTAATTTACTCTTCCCAATGATAAAGGACAGGGAGTCTCTGCGTCCACAATGGAGAAATAACGCAAGTATGATAGGAAACGCGGTTAGGGAAGGAAAGGAAACCGTTTATTTGACCGTGGGAGATCCGTCTATGTACAGCACGTGGACATATATTAATAACGAGATAAAGCAAACTTTTAAGGACATCGAGGTCGAAGTAATTCCAGGGATTACTTCGTTCTTTGCATTTGCTGCAGAGGCCAAAATGAGTCTAGTAGAAGCAGACCAAACTTTGGGAATAGTTCCTTCTTGTTATGATTTAGACAAAGTTAAAAACACAGCAAAGGCCTGTGATGCCGTAGTCTTCTTGAAGGATGGTAGATATTTTGATAGCGTGATAGCAATGTTACCGGATGCGGGATTTTCAGATAGTTCAATCGTTACTATCGCACAGGATCTTTCTGGTGAAAAAGAGATAATGAAAATAAGTAATTTAGGTGAATTGCGCAGAACCAAGAATCCCGCAGGAAAATACTTCTCTTTAATGGTGGCTAAGAAAAATTGAGTGCACCAAAAACTGTGTATTTTGTAGGATCTGGTCCTGGAGACCCAGAATTGATAACTGTAAAAGGTAAAAGATTAGTTGAAAAGGCAGATGTTATCATATATTCAGGATCGTTACTAAATCCAAAACTCTTGGGTTATGCCAAGAAAGATGTAGAATTACATGATGCGTCTTTACTTAATAGAGAGGAAATTTTCATGATCTTGAAGGATGCAGCTTTGTCACTAAAAACTGCGATAAGGTTTCACGACGGTGATCCTTCCTTATTCAGTACTATTAGAGAACAAATAGACAAATTGGAAAAGTTTGGAATCAATTGTGAAGTAGTACCCGGCGTAACTGCTTTACTAGGGGCAGCATCTTCATTAAAGCTAGAACTCACATTGCCAGGCCATACTCAGACCGTCATTATTACTAGAGCTGAATTTAGGACCAAAGTTCCAGAAAGAGAAAAAATATCAGAGTTGGCCAAACACGGTGCGACAATGGCATTTTACTTGAGTACTCATCTAATAAAAGAGGTAGTAAAAGAATTACTGGAAGGGAACGTCTATGTTACAGAGACACCTGTTGCAGTAGTTTACAAAGCCACATGGGATGATCAAATAGTTATCACAGGTACACTCGCTGACATTGCCGAAAAGGTCAAAAAGGCAAGACTAATTAAGACAGCTTTGATAATAGTTGGATCGGTCATAAATCCTATATCTTACGAATTTTCGAAGGTTTACGATGCCGATTTCACACACGGTTTTAGGAGAAGGAAACAATGATATCATCGATCAGGAAGGGTACAATTTGGAGATAATCTCTCGTAGGCGAAAGCTAATTTTATAAATTTTTGTACGAAAACATCGGCGTGAATTTGGGCACTCTAAATGACAATATCAAACTAATTTCTCGTAACTATGTCGATGTCGATGAGTCTAAATTTGTAATTCACTTTGTTATCTGTAAGTCGCTATGTGTGTACCTAATCTATAGTAACAGAATGTATCGATTTCATTCGATTTAAATAAGATTAATGAGTTTTCCTTACCTTATCAGCTCATTATTTTTCTAACGAAATTTTTGATTTATGTATGCGTATGTTGATATTTGTAGAGACCTGCTTAAATATTATTTCAATAATTCATTTCTTTAGAGTAAAAACAAACTAATACAATCCATTTCGAATCATTTCTATAGGTTAACCTAAGATATCTATATATGTAAATTCAAAATATAATTCTTGCTAGAATTACAACATTTTCATAATCCTAACCTTTTGTTATTGCTATAATCCACTTTGATCTATATCGATAATTCCGAACAATTGTAAAATAAGTAGTGCATTTAAGTAATCTTCTACAACGATAGCTTAAAAGGAACAGGAGATGCCATAGGCTAGGTCTAGAAATCTCAGTCTGTTCTACGTCGAACCATGATATTTTACCTGACGACGAAGTATTTTTTGTGCCATTAATTTTACTAACGATAATTTCTTTGGAATTTCTTAGAGGCCCAACCATCCTAGTATATTCTCCATCATTTCCTATTTTTTCTGGCAGTGCAGGAATTATCTTTTGTTTTGGAAAACCCAGCTCTAGCAACTTTATTTTTTCAATTAAATTTTTTTGTTCGTGAACAATTACTTTAACTTTTTTGTAGTATCAAATTCGTGCATTTCGTATTTCCTAAACGAAATAAGTATAAGGGTGCCACTACTGATATAAATTCTTATAGAATTGAAAAATCATCATATGGCATTTATCCTTCCAGAAGATATTTCTGACAGGATATCGTTATTTATGGAAGGAAGTTATGATTTTCCATTTATTCTGGAACATGAATTAATGTCTATTCTGTTTTTATACGGTTGGGAAGACCCAGTAATTACTGAAAGTCAACTCAGACTAATTGAAGATATTGCGACAAGAACAGTAATGAAAATAGGGAATCAAGTAAAAAAATATCAATCCAACACGCGAAATTTGCTAGTAAATGATTTTGTGAGAAGTGGATATATTAACAGGCAATTACAGTTAGCAATAGAGGAAAGGCAGAATGTTGCCAGTACGAAGAAGATGGTTAATGATCCTACAATATTATCTGAATGTTTTAGTCAACATGTCGCTTACTATAATCAGGAATATTTTTTTGGATTGTATGGACCTCTGGATAAATCAGAAGTGACTAAAGAATTAGAACAAGCGCTAACTAATAGGATTGTAATGCTAGGATTTAATGTAAGCGAGAATAAACTGCCTTTTAGCCATCCCACCATCCCGTTCTACATTTGGGCAAGAGATAATCTCCTATGAATTGCTTTTAACTTGATACTATAGTTATAATAATTAAGTAATATAGAATTTTTTCAAATAACGAATTAGATTATATTAATTATTAATGTGATTTTGTATTTTAGATTATGAAGATAGATTGAGAAAACTGTCCTATTCTAAATTTAATATGCTAATATATTTCTACAACATTCTAGAGGAACATTAAACTGAGGATTAATTGCTTCCATTGTTTTAAGGAAATGGAAGATCTGGCAATAAAATTGGAGGACCATTTCTGGTAGTAGTATGCATGTTCTTATCTAAGGAATCAATACCAAGATTTCCATTGTGGGTATTTCCTAAATTCCAACTAAACGGCATGAATGGAAATAATTGGATTATTTGATTGTTACACGGATCAAATATTCCACATTTTAATTGATAATTATTTGACTTTATCAAACCCAAAGGATCATAAGTAGTTGCAAAAACTTCTTTGCTTTGGGTGAATGCGGAAAGGGCAGAAATAATCGACATTATGACTAGTATCTTGAGGATCATCCCTAATTGCTCGTTAATCATTACTAAATCGCATATATTTAGAATGCTTTACCAGAGATTATAAGAAATTTGAATAATTCATTGCATTAATACAATTCTGAAACTCATATAGTATGACAATACCGCTAAAATGTGCGATAAAAGTAGTAAGACAAGCACAGAAAATAACAATTATGTAGATTTCATTAAAGTAAAAAACTTAAGTAAAAATTATAAATTTTTTAATGAGTTACAGGGTTGCCGGATTTTAGAATAGCAGTATTATGAAATTGACCTAGGGTAACGGTCATAATATAAATAAAAAGAATATACGACTTTGCCAAATACCTATCAGGGCTAGATTCGAATAATTATTTTATTGACACTGCAGGACGCAAGTGTGTTGATGTAGGATTCCCTTATTTTCGTGCCCGCGTATATGAATAACAAATTACATGAAATCACATGGATTTACTAGTAGTCTATTTCTTAATTGCTCGATCTAACTTAAAATAATGGTTTCTTAATTTTGGATCCACATTTTTTGCATTTTGATCCTGTGAACTCTCTACCACATGAAATGCAAGCATAACGTAAAACAGGTTTACTTTTTCTAGCAAGGCCCTGCATCTTCTCGTTGCTAAAACCAAAGGATTTCAAGGCCTTTATTTCGTTTGATCTTATATAAAATATCAATGCTAGAAAAATGATAATACTTAAAATAAATCCAACAAAAATTCCAAAATAGAATAAAAGCAAAATACTAATTCCCAAGCTCGAAACTATGAAGATTAACTGCCTGCCAAATACAGATGCAATTCGATCGTTCATTACTACTATACAATTATGTGCTATTAGTTAATCAATCTATCTACAAATATTCTTGCATGTTGTATGGAGAATCACAATATGATAGAAAGTGGAGCTATAAATCATCAGATTTATCTACAGACTCGTTAATAGTCTGAAGATGCTTTGCAAGAACAACTAGCACTTCAATCTTCTTTTTTGGATAATTAGCAAACTTCAGGACATTATCAATAAAAGACGGAATTTCAATCACTTCTTCGCCGAGGACTTCAATTCCTCTTCTTGTTAGTAAGTATGATTTAGTAACGGGTCCAGCTTGAATCCCGTTAAGAAAATAGTTTTGTGTTTCAAGCATTCCCTTGCTTGCTTCAAGATATAGTTTTTTCATTATTTCTGTTTCCTTGTCTATGTCCTCCTCCATCACACTCATTCGTTGAACTAAATCATTTATCCTTTCTGAATATGCCAAATTACATCAAAGATTCTAGTGAATCTAAATCAAAATCGCACAGGATTTATCTTGTCCTGATTTCGTCTTTTTTCTCTTGCTCTTCCAGTTTCCGTAATTCGTCAACTAAAAAATGCTTATATTTTTCACGTTCTTGTTCTGTCATTTTGTCCAGATTCGAACTTAAAGTCAATCCGATGGCTGAGACACGATCAATTAAATCCATTGTTAAAAATTTGCCAACATTTCCGACCCTTAACATTACGTCGAATTGTTTTTGCATTATATTGTGAACCGAGTCTACATCTGCCGCCATCTCTAACCCCTTCATTGTTATTCTATATTTTCCGCTGTCAGTCTCTTTGATTAGTCCTTCTTCTAATAATCTGCCTAACATAGGGTAAATTAAACCTGGTGAAGGTTTCCATTTTCCATCACTTTGAACGATAGCTTTGTCAATTATTTCCTTTCCAGTCATGGGTTCCTCCTTAAGTAATCCCAATATGTAATGACGAGAGAAGCCTCTTGGAATTGCACTACCAACCCGAGCAATCCAGTTAGATATCATATCACTAGTAATATCGCTAGCGAGTTATTAATTTTTCTGACCAAGACTTAAAAGTAAGACTCATAAAGTGGAGACAAAATCGAAGGGATCGGAAAAGGACATTAATGATAAATAACATCCAATTATTTTTCAAGCAATTTTTATTTTGATTATTTTCTAACAGAATCAAATATTAAGCAAGAATCAGCATACTTCCTTTTTTCAAGGAATAAAATAAACCAAAAAGCTAGCGGCAACCACAGCTGCAATTATTGAAATGGTAAGAATAAGTCCCTTTTTAGTTACCTTTTTCTTATTAACTTGACCAAAGTCTTCGGAATTCAAACGCTTAATATTAATTAATTAATTCATTATATATAAGTTAGTTTATATTTTTTGGGATGCATAAATCTAGTAGATTTGTTCATCACTAGCAATTATTTGGAATATAGCTTGAAGGAATTTCGATAGATTCCTAATTATGTCTTTGATGCCGGATAATATGCCTCGAATTTTGTGGAGCATGAGCTGATTGAATTTAGGATGAATGAGGCACATTCATACAGAAATGAATACTAGTTAGAAATTAGTGAAAATATGATTGACAAAATACTTATTTCACATTAAGTTAAATAATACATGGGTTTTATAACAATTATCCTAGTGGTGGTAACGATATTGGTAATTATAGGGCTAGGATGGCAAACTTTTCTCAAGGGAATTTTTAACGGTGCACAGAAAATAATAAACAGCAGTCCAGAATTGAGAAATTTAACTGGAGAGGCAAAATCCTATATCACTAACATAACTGAAAATTCGACAAAAAATCTCCTAAATGACCTGCTCAACAAGTAAAAAAATTGGGAATTCTACATCATTCAAATGTTCTAAGATGGCGATAACAAATAGGGTTTCAGCGATGAGCTGTGATGACATTTTTTCTTACATATTGGACAATTCTTTCTATCATTAGTGGAGCAATAGCAAATATGGTTCCGCATAAATGCTTCAGCGAACTTATTACCAATGCCAGTACTATTGCAAAAGGAACATGGTTTTAGATCGTAGGTAAATTTAGTTCCTTCACAAACTTGACATTTTTCAACATTGGTGTTATCCTCTCCAAACATAAGGTTATGGAGTTGATAACCATAACTATATATTATTTTTAACTTTTCACCTTTTAAACAAGTAACTTTATTAATAAATAATCTTGCAGTTGTATTGTGAAGGAAATTGTTATGATCCTATTTTTAGGGGTAATTACATTTTTCATTGTTACGTTGCAATATAGCTCAGCTACAAGCAATATGACGACATCTGTAATGAATGCGAAAAACATGACATATATAGTAATTTTTGCTAATAAATCAATCATTGATGTTGACGACGAAAATAGGTACGTCCTAGCCTTACTTGGGTCAAATTTGGAGGGCATAATAAATGAGCTAGCGAGAGGCATTAATTTACATCCAACAACAGAAGAATATCAAGATATCAATATTACAATTGATAAGGGACTAAAAGGCATGCAGTGTCAGGATAGGATTGGAACTAAGAACGACCTAATTGATTGCATGAAATCTCAATCCGAAGTGATCTGGATTGTTTACAAGAATTCGACTGCATCGCAAGGTAATTTGACCATTAATTCTTCGAATATTGATACCTCTTTGGATAAATTAGGCTATTCTTCACTATATGAGAAGACAACAAGTCCTAAAGACTTTTCTTCAGAAGAAAGGAAACGTATTGACTCAATTTGCAGTAGTTTGAAACAAAAATATTCAAACCTTTCGCTAAAAGAGAGAAACTGGTATCTAGCAAATTGTTAGGTTATATTATGTAGAAATATGTGGCGGCTGGATTCCAAGAACCTGGGATTGTCATCTATTATAGCTTACAATTGGACATTTTCTCATATCAAACTCAATAATGTGTAGCTGCCTTAAGTTTGAACTATATTAAAATGGATTGTAAACCAATTAGAAAAATTTTTTATGAATAAAATTGATGTAAATATTTGGGCTTAACTAAGGATATGATCTTCATCTAAATCCTAGACCAGTTATTTATTTCCAAGATGGCATATCATAAGTGTCAAGATCAGAAAAAATGACAGATCTAGGATACATAATATATGGTCAATTTTGAACTAAACATACCAATATTGAAGCCTGCGATAGTGATGAAATTCGGTGGAAGTGCCCTTGGCGTAAATGGAGTATTCATTTCCAACGTAATACAAAGATTAAACCAGACAAGCCAAAAATCAAAGATTATTACTGTGTTTTCGGCGCCGTTAACAAGGTACAGAGACAAGGTAGTATCTATGACTGATGTAGCAATTCACGTCGGAAAAAATTATGCCACCTCAAACCCAGTAGAAATAGATATACTCCGAGAGCCTTTCGAAAAAATAGCTAAACAATATCTAACCCCAAATTCCTATAATGTGTTTATTAATGAACTAGACACTTTTCATAATAATGTAATTATTTCACTAAAACAGGTTGCAGAGAACAGGAGATTTGTGGATGTTTCGAGATCTAGAATTCTGGCTTATAGTGGAGAAATTCCCATGTCGTATTTAATGGATTATATCATGAAGGAGAACGGAATTCATTCAAATCATGTTTCGATTCAGAATTGGCCTATAATAACTGATGACAATTTTGAAGCTGCAAATTTTCTTTATGAAGAGTCTAAAAAGACCTCTGATCATATTTTAGAGCTTGTTTCTAAGAATGATATTGTAAGTATGGGCGGGTTTATAGGTAAAACTATTGATGGTCTTGAAACAACTTATGAAAGGGGTGGTTCAGACAGATCAGCCGCTGATATAGCAATGTTGTTGAATGATCATTATGACGTAGAACTGGATTTTGAAAAGGATAATGCGGTGCTGAGCGCCGATCCAAAAATAGTAAAAAAAGATCTTGAATATATTCAATACCTATCTTATAACGAGGCCAAATTAGCGGGTATGTTCGGAATGAAAATACTTGATCCTATAGCGATAAAGGATATAGATGATAATAATTTGGATATACCCATGGTTATTACAGAGATGAAAAATCCGGATAATGTGACTAGAATTTTGAAAAAACCCGTTACTGAATTAAGTAGCTTAGTAAAGATTGTAACAGGTAAAAAAAATTGTGCTATAGTCAGAATGGAGAGTATTTCAGCATCTCATTTACTTGCGTCCCTTGAAAGAGATAAACAGTATCATGATTTTATAAAATTATCGCCGTACAAGAAAGAGGGTATAGAAATTACACGAATTCTCTTCTTGGATGGAGACTATGTTAGAAGACAGGAGCGCCACTTTAAAGCATACCATCAAAAGGTCGAAATTGTTTACGGAAGGGGGGTAGTCACCTTGATTGGTGATGAAATGTGGAAGATGCCTAAAATTGCATCTACTGCTAGTAGCACCGTAGGCGAGCACGGAATAAATATCCTAAATTTAGATGCTCAAGAAGAAACGTCCCGCATATTAATTGTAGTGGATGAATCCAACATTGCCGATGCAGTTAGAGCGATTCACTCAAAAAGACACATAATTCATGGTGAAAAAACTTCATGAATAGCCGGAAAATATGGATCGATGGAAATTTAATTGACTGGGATGATGCAAAAATTCATATTCTTACGCACGCACTCCACTATGCTACTGCAGTTTTTGAGGGGATCAGATGTTACGATACCAATAAGGGTCCTGCCATATTTAGAATGCGGGATCATATTCGGAGGTTACAAAATAGCGGCAAAATGTATCACATGAATATTGAATATTCAGAAGAAGAATTAGAGCTGGCTATTATAGAAACTTTAAAAGCGAACGATGTCAGTGAATGTTACATTCGTCCCATCGCGTATTATGGGTATGGTAAAATGGGAGTTAACCCATTGCCAAATAAAGTATCAATTGGTATTGCACTTTGGGATTGGGATGAATATCTGAGTAGTATTCCAGGCGAGGAAGGTGTTAGAGCTATAGTTTCATCTTGGGTTAAAATGGACAACAGATGTTTACCAGTACTTGCGAAAGCGACGGCCAATTATGCGAACTCTGCCTTGGCTAGAATAGAGGCTATTAAATCTGGTGTTGAAGAAGCAATTATGCTAAACCATAGTGGTATGGTTGCGGAGGGCACAGCCGAAAACGTGTTTATAGTTTCAGATAGTACGGTTATTACCCCTCCTGTTACAGCGGGGGCTTTAGACGGAATAACAAGAGCCACAATATTGGAAATAGCAAATAAGATGGGAATTCGGTTTAAGATTTGTGATATTTCCAGGGAAGAAATGTATATTGCTGATGAAGTTTTCTTGGCTGGAACAGCAGCAGAAATTAAAGCTGTAACGGAAATAGATCGAATAAGAATTTCGGATGGAAGAGTAGGTAGTTTGACACGAAAATTACAAACGTATTATCGAGATATCGTGCATGGAAGGGATAAAGCATTCGATAGATGGCTAACGTATGTTAAATAGCGGATGCATGTTCAGTAGAGCAAATAATATATTGCCTTAAATCTTGGTACATATTTATCTATTCTACGAAGACATGATTTTAAAAAATGAAAAATTATTAGCATCGAAGATGCTGGATTAGCTCCTTACAGTTGAAATATCTCAAAAATAAGGTAAATTTTATTCATTTATCATAATGTGCTAATATATCACTAGATAATTGGCTAAAATGGTGATTCGTTTAAGATGAGAGTTAGTAATGCAGCCCTCAACTCCTTTCCGTACGATGCTTGTTTGAAATAGATTGCATTTGGAGTAAAATCAATATCTCTTGATATTTCATCTAATCTGGGCATAGGGTGCATAATGCAAACATCAGATCTGAAGCGTCTCAACATAACATTATCTATAGTATATGCGCCTTTTACCTTTTCATATTCTTGGGCGTCAGGAAATCTTTCTCTTTGAATTCTAGTCACATAAAGAATATCAATTTTGGAGGCAACATCATTGAAATCTGTATGCTCTGAAATTGTCATATTATCTGAAAGTCCATAGATTGATTCTTTTCTGATCCCCAACGATGATGGAGAAATAAGAAAGATTTCTACGTTATAATTAGCCAAACCATACAGCAGCGAATACACAGTTCTTCCATATTTCAAATCACCAAGTATGCCAATTTTGAGACCATCAATTCTATTTTTTACTTTTTTGATAGTGTATAAATCTAGCATCGCTTGCGTAGGGTGTTCTTCACTACCGCTTCCCGCGTTAATTACAGGATGTGATGAAATCTCAGCTGCCAGTCTGCTTGAGCCATCCAATTGGTGCCGCAATACTATCACATCAGAATAAAGATCGACTGTGCGAATTGTATCGTATAAGGTTTCACCCTTTTCGATAGAGGACGAGCGCGGTTCAAATATTCCAATAGAGCTACCGCCTATTGATGCCATTGCCGCTTCGAAGCTCATTCTAGTTCTGGTACTTGGTTCATAAAACACATAGCCCAATGTTCTTGAAGTTGCTAGTTCTCCTCGCTCTCGAGGCTTTAGATTGCTAATATTATCTGTTGTGTCAAAAATAAATTCCAATTCACTCCTCGTAAAATCTTTAATCGATACAATATCGCGATTAAAGAAATTATTGGCTTTCATTAAATTCATTATTTTTTGATAGATTAAAATGCTTTCCACTCATTCGACACTTAGCAAGAGAACACATTAGAAAAATAATGTCTGTTATGAAATGAAATATATAGTAATATATTACTGCGAAATAACTAAAATATTGCTTTCAACTTGGGAATATTTGTTAATTGTTTTTTACTTTTCACAGTTTGCATGATTATTCTTGGATTTGCGGTACAAAATGTGGTTTATGGTTCTAATAGTTCTTCAACTAACAGTACAAATGATATTGTTAAAAATATTAGCGCCTTGAACGAAGGTGCAAGTTTTGGGGTAAACCAATCAAGTACAGACGTAAGAACATCTTCGATCAGGAATATAATTTATACAGCAAAATTTGTTTGTGGGACCATTGCCTCTGAAAATGGCCCCATACGACCTGGACATTATGATACTGACATAAGTATCCTGAACAAACAGAATTATGACATCAAATTACTTTGGAATGTCATAGCAAGTGATGCAAATTCCTCGAATGCCATAATAAAGGTACTTAAACCAGAAAGTGCTACAAACATATCGTGTAAGGATGTTTTGAGACTGTCAACTATTAATTCTGAATTTTTGGAGGGATTTATTTCGTTATTAATACCCGTTAGCGGAAATATTTTGGGGGCGTTTCCCGACCCTAATAATGCAGACGTATCGATTTTGAGAGATATAAATATAAATGAAGCTAATTTGATTGATGTTCAAGTCTTTTACACTGCCAATGCATTACCTCAACTGCCTACTGAAGTAATTGTTGATAGTGTAAAATTCCAAATAGCAAGTGATCCATCAAATAAAATTCCACCAAGTAACGTACGTTCCAATCTAACAATTTCAATATTGTCTGATACTAATCAAATCTATAATCAAGAGGCAAGGATAAAGACTATTTTGGCACAAAAATACAACTTGACAAGCGCTGAATCAGACAGCTTAGAGATTGTAATCAAGAAGGTAGATACAGAACTAACTTATATGATTGATGACCATGCCCTATCATCACTTAGGCTTAATCCCCAAGTGGAATTCAACTAAGATTTCGACAATATTGCAGAATCAAATAATTTTTAAATATGATAACCGAGAGGTCGGACAATGCCAGAGTCCAGATAATTCTCATTATCTTACTCCTCATCAAGTTTTCATTTTTATCGATTTCCAATTGAAAATTAAGCTGGATATCACAAGTCAGATACAAAATGAGTGAAAATAGTGATTATAAAGCTAACTGGACAGGCACCTACGATCTATTCTTTCTTCGAAATAGAAGAGGAATGTTCCTCATGATTCATAATAGTTATTAACGCAGCACTCTTAGCTGCTAGTTCTGCGTTCTTTTCGTCAGTATCGTCACTCCCGATTATCAAGACATCACCTTCTTCAGGCTTCAATTTCTCATTTAAAACTTTATCCACAACAGGTTCATTCTTTAAGGAATCGAAGGCCGTAACAGGCATTACAAACTTACTATTTTGATATAGCAAAGTTGTGGCACCTAAGGCACCCATTTTTATTGCAGCATCTCTTTGCTCTATTCCAGACTTAACTCCATGCGAAAAATATTTTAATAAAATGGCAAAGTTATATTTTCCAAGTGCTACAGAAGATTTTGAAATCTTGCATTCTCTTGGCATAGATGATAGGATCTGTGAAAAAAATCTTTTCCCTTCGGAAGACATTTTGGTTCCACCGTTAGTAGTTTCAATTAATCCCTTGAGTTTCAAGTGCTTCATTAAAGTTTTGATCGAGCCTTCACCCAAGTTAAGCTCATGACCCAAAAAACCTCTACTTACGTGCCCCCTTTCTTCCATTAGTTGAAGTGCTTTGAATATATGTACCATATCAAACGACAGCATTCTACTTGGAGCATGTCTATTTGAGATTTCTTGCAAAGTCTTGACGTAAGTATGCATGTTTTATTTGTGACGATATGGTAAAGCTTTAACCCTTATTAGTTTATTTAATTGCTCACTATTCATAAATGTCCAAGCCAACTCAATTCCAAGTTAATTGTCGTGACATCAATGATCTAGATAATGTTTTTCTGTATTCTACAGAAAATCGAATGTCAATAAACTCGCTCTCTCAGGTTTCTGAAATCACAAATTAGAATGGAGTGCTTTCGACACATAGGTATATGCATATTTATTCTGAGCCAAAAAGAATAACACAAAATTAGGTGTTGACCTTTTTATTAGTAAAATGTGTACATATGAAGCATTCAACACCAGGATATGCAATTCGTTAATATAAGAATAAAATGCGAATTTATTTAATTGGTTCACGTACATCCGTGTCAGACGGAAAATGCTTATACATCGATTAATATCATACAGGATTCCAATGAACGTCTGTCACCGGTGCGATATTGAATGTGAGATAACATACACATGTGAACATACAAAATGCAATGAACTATGTAAAGAGTGTTACCAATACATCCACTGGGCAATTTATGACGACTCTGATATGAAAGAACTGGATTAAAATAGCACCTAAATTAATTGACATAATCTGGCCTAATTTATCCATCCAATATGTCAATTTGGTAACATGAATAAATACCCAATTATATTTAATTGAAATTTGTTAAATTACAATTGTTCACCATCTAAGAACATTTATTGATTCGCCGTCAATGAATAGAAAACTTTACTTTTTAATTAGAATGTTCGAAAAAAAGAGTTTAAAATTGATATATTTGTAGCTGAATGATATTGGAGACAAAAATAATCAAACTGGACAAAAAATTCAATCAAAAATTCCCTACAAGCAAAATGATGATATTCTTCAAGATGATTCACAGGGTCTAAGGACATCAGAGAATTGTCATAATTTTTAATTTGTTATATTTATTACTAATATTTGCAGATTAGTTATTGCTAAATTAAACAATTAGGGTTCGAAGAACCTAACTACGTAATGCGGATCCTAATTCGCCTGAAATAAATAATATGATTACCTAATTTAAGGAATAATTGTAACACATGCACATAAATGCTAAAACTTTAATTGATAGATAGAGGAGAGAAATATTTCAAAACATTCAGTCGAAGACCCCGAAATTCATAATCATATGCATTTTTAGACGCGTACAAGCATGGTATGATTTTAAGTTTTGTAACAAAAGAAAATACTTTAAAGCAAATGGATAATATTATGGAAGAGGACAAAATCTGTTGAGGATGAAGTACAACAGCTTGACACCAGACGAAGAAAATGTCATAGTTAATAAGGCAACAGAACCTGCATTTATAGGAAAATACGACAATTTTGATGAAGAAGGTATTTTCATATGTAGAAGGTGTAATTCGCCTCTCTTTTCATCAAAGAACAAATTTCATTCCGGTTCTGGATGGCCGAGCTTTGACGAT
Organism: uncultured Nitrososphaerales archaeon; assembly: GCA_963703885.1. Classification (GTDB taxonomy): domain Archaea; phylum Thermoproteota; class Nitrososphaeria; order Nitrososphaerales; family Nitrososphaeraceae; genus TA-21. The sequence goes on along the minus strand of CAVPGE010000025.1, from coordinate 19,612 downwards.
TACTTCGAAAACTCAGTAAAGCAAGTGCCTGATCCTGATGGAATCAGGACGGAAATAGAGTGCTCAAATTGTGGGGGCCATCTGGGACACGAATTTCTTGGCGAGCATTTTACAGATAAAAATACAAGAGAATGTGTGAATTCATTATCCATACAATTTATCCCTCACGGAAAGGAATTACCAAAGATAATACATGAGTAAGAATGATATTGAAATAGCAACTCTTGCCAATGGCTGTTTTTGGTGTACTGAGGCTATTTTCAAGAAAGTCAAAGGCATAGGCAGGATTCAACCTGGCTACTCTGGGGGGATAACAGACAACCCATCGTACGCGGAAGTATGCACTGGTGGAACTGGACATGCAGAGTCAATTCAATTAGAATACGACCCAAAAATTATAACTTTTAAAAGGATACTGGACATATTTTGGCTCACGCATGATCCAACTACGCTCAATAGACAGGGAAACGACGTTGGAACACAATACCGTTCCGCAATTTTTTACCATGACGAAAAACAAAAAGAAACAGCGGAAAAGTCAAAGGACGAGCTAGAAAAAGCAGATGTCTATAAAGACCCAATTGTGACAGAAATCACTGCCTTTAAGAATTTCTATGTTGCTGAAGATTATCACAAAGATTACTATGAAAACCATAAAGACGATCCTTATTGTAATTTTGTAATTAATCCCAAACTTCAGAAATTACTTCATCATTATGGAAATGAACTAAAAGAACAATCTAAATAATATGCGTCACGTCCCATTTTATTGTCATATTAAAATGCTTAAAAACCTACTATTACATCATTTAGATATTACTACATCAATGTATTAATTTCAAAGATTGTCTCGTGTTACATCTCCCATAGTCTTTGCAGCATTAGTACTTACTCGTAAAAACTCTTTTGCGTTTTCCTGCGCATTCTGCATGACAATTCTAAATGTCTCCAAATTGGAATATATGGAATTATTAATTAATCTAGAAGTAGCGACCGTAAAATCAGCAATATTACTTGCGGTTCTAGCATAAGACTCTGTTACTCTTGTCGGTGACATACAATAAGACAAATACCTATTTTGCAAATTCTCTACGATAGGCGTCCATATAGATTCGAATGAATTAATGATCTCTTTTTGTGATTCGAGGAAATCATTCGCGATATCTTCTGACGCTTGAATAGTCTGTTGCTGATAATCCTTGACTAGATTCGTAATTTCCGGAATCTGATTTCTTGCTTTATCAGTTACTTCATTTGCACGTGCTTTTGTTTGATCTAAAGCCCTGATGATATATTGGCTATCTTTACCTTCAATTACTTCATCCTTTGTTGATGAGTTTGAAGTAGTCTCATTCTTTTTCACGTCATCATTTGTTGATGAGTTTGAAGTAGTCTCATTCTTTTTCACGTCATCATTTGTTGATGAGTTTGAAGTAGTCTCATTCTTTTTCACGTCATCATTTGTTGATGAGTTTGAAGTACTTTTAACTTTGACTTTGTTAAATCCTATTGACATAGACTCTAAGACTAGTCCATGATATTTATAATTTGACGTCTGAAGATATTTTTAGTTGGTGGAAAACATGTCCATTCTAAATATCATTCTGTAATTCCTTGCTAGTTAATGTTTAAAAAACAATCAAAGTACTCTCCAAAATCGAACTAGTGATTTGAAGGTTGTAAATAGAGCATATTGTTGGCAGATAGAAATAATAAAAACTGGTTTGTCCACCAAAATTCCTTAAATTTAACTTTTAATTCAGTAAATACTTGTTTTAAGTCACGAATTCTATTGATTATCGTGATTCGAAGAATTGCCTTCTGTGATTAATGCTGAATTGGAAAAAAATTAATCAAGGACTTTTCTACTATGCATTGCTATTCCTAAAAGTATCTTCAATCGACACCGGTCACATTGATATCAAAATTGAATACTGCCTATTAATTCATAGCAATTTACCTGTTTGATAAACACAGCCATATCAAAATGTAAATGAATAGATCTGAACTCTGATTTTATTCTACATTGGAGTCGGATATACCCTTTTTCATTTTTTCAAATTTAATCGCAATCACTTTGATATCATTCGCTCAGTAGGGCTCACTATGATAAAAAAATAAAAAAATGGAATTGAAGACTCTATTCTATTTTTATTTCCTTGGCACTCGGTTTAGAGGGCTGTTTTACTTTGATCTTTAGCTCCAATATTCCATTCGTATAGGAGGCTTTTGCTGAATCCTCATCCAATTCATGTTTTACCGGAAGTTCTGAGTGATACTTTTTATCACCTTTCTCTGCTTGGATAGTTACTAATCCATTTCCTACCGCAACCTTGATGTCTTGCTTAGTTATGCCAGGCATTTCAGCTGTAATAATTAATGTATTTTCCTTCTCATCGAAAATGGAATCAACCAAAGGCTTGCGTACATTGCTTTGTTCAATCAAACTTTTTTGAGAAGGCTTTATGTTGCCGAATTCTCTCACATGTGGTATTCCATCTGGCCCTACAGCGATTTTATATCCATAGTATAATGGAACCGATTGAGCAAATACGGGTCCTGTTCCAGTTTCACTCACAGATCTGAACATCCAATTTAGTAAATGTTCTGCTTCCGAAAATTCCTTGTCCATTTCTTCGAAAATTTTGTTGCTAAAATCCCATGTATCTTTCCACAAACTAATTTACCTTACATAATGTAAGGTTTCTGACAATATATATAGTTTTCTAACCTATATGTCATTTTATACAATACCCTAAGATATTATGACACCACGTTTCTAATCTGACACCAATTATTAATTTTGTCACTGTTATGACTCATCTCAAACAAAGATCTTCCAGATGCGAAACCAGAGGATCTGAGGGTGGAAACAAAAAGGGATCAAGATAGTGTTAACAGCCTTTATCTCAAGATAGGTGACAAAGAATATAACTTTGATGAACTTCTAAAATACAGAACCGCTACAGATATTTTTGACGTCGACTATGCAGACAACGGGATTTTTGGAATCGTAGAGGGTGGCCCAACTGGATTCTACATTATTACCGAACCACTTCAGAAAGGAAATTATACGGTTCATTATAAATCAAGTTTGAGTTGCTTAGATCCAAATTGTGCAGAACCTAACTTTGCTCAAGACATTAAATACAACATAATTGCAGATTAAATTTTGTAAACATAGCCACGACTAATTACCCATCGTATTTACTAACAGTTATTTATTAATTTACTAAATTAATACTAGTTCTTCTAAAGGTATCAGCGAATAACTAATCAGGCAAACACTGATTCTACAATTAATTTCATTTTGGTATATTTAAAATATAAGTCAAAAAATTTTGAATTAAGTAAGAAAAAGTCAATTAATTTTGTTTCTCATAATTTAATGCCAAGAGCCCGTATTTAAAATATGGATAAAGGGGTTAATTCATGTAAGAAGTGTGGTTCACAAGTTAGTCCCGATGATATCAATAGTTTAGGAATTTGCTATGACTGTCAAATTTCATTAGGAATTCTAAGAAACGAGAAAAGAGCAACTTAATTCCACATCCTTAATAAGTTCTAATTATCCTGTCGAATTACAAATATCAGGGTAACTGAGCATATTATATCCATCTTAGCAGGCTAGGAATTATTTGATTAAAAATATATTCCTATGATCATGTAGTTAAATACGATGTTACATAGGAGGTTATCAGTTAGCAATGAATGAGAATAATAATGTTGTAGAATCTTGTTCACATTATGCAAACTTAGATCCCAATATCAAAGGGAATACTAAAGGATGCGAAGAGTGTGAAAAAATAGGATCAAATTGGGTGCATTTGCGTCTATGTCTTACGTGCGGTCATGTGGGATGTTGCGACTCTTCAAAACATAAACATGGAACGAAGCATTTTAAATCAACTAACCATCCCGTAATAAGATCATACGAACCTGGCGAAAGCTGGAAATGGTGCTACAATGACGAAGTTTTTATCAGATAGAATAAAACTGTTGGAAAAAGAGGAAGAAAACAGCAGTGAAATTAAAAGATAATGAAGTAATCACCAAACCAAAGATTTTACCTCTCCCCAATGGTCCATTATATTTGATAAACGATACGAATCCTAAAGTTATAGACAATCTTCAGAATTCAGAGGAAAAAACCTTATCGACTACGATTGGAATTGCACTGTGTCGATGTGGTGCTTCAAAAAATAAACCCTTTTGTGATGGCAGTCACAGTGTAATTGGATTTTTAAGCAATAACTCCGATATTAAGAAAGACAATCATAGGAAGGATTATGTCGGTAGGAACATTATAATTCATGATAACAGAAGCATTTGCAGTCATGCTGCGGAATGTGTTGAGAATTTAGCATCCGTATTTAGGCTTAAGGAAAGACCATGGATTAGTCCTGATGGCGGATCTGTGCAAGATATTATCGATACTGTAAAAAAATGTCCTTCTGGTGCATTAAGTTATTCTATAGGCGAAACAGAGTATCGAGATCAAGATCGAAAACCCATGATAACGGTTTCAAAAGATGGACCCTATAAGATCGAAGGAGCAATAGAACTTATTGGTGTTACATTTTCAAATAATGCGTCCCGTGAACATTATACTCTTTGCAGATGTGGGGCATCTAATAACAAACCATTTTGTGACGGGACTCATAATGAAATTGGATTTAAAGATTCGACTTCATAGATGCAAATTATGATTATACTTATTTTCTTAAATCGAAATTAAAGTTTTATTTCGCGATCTCATTATTGAGGTGGTTTTATATGATCAGCAAAGATTACTCTTAAATTTATGCCACATGATATAGTGGCTGTTTATTCTATTTTTATTTGCTTTCCTTTTGGTTTTGTAGAGACTTTTTTATTGAAAGTTATTTCGAGTATTCCATTCTTATAGTTCGACTTCACGGTTTCAATATCTGCTTCTTCAGGAATTTCTATTACTTCATGATATTTTCTTTCGGGGTCAGTAGTGGTTATCTCTACAGAATTATCATAAGCACTCAACTTTATATTCTCCCTGCTAACACCAGGCATTTCTACCACCACTTTAACTTCCTTGTCAGAAGTCGTTACTTCAGCCAATGGTTCTCTTTCAGATGTGATTAATGGTTTATTAGTAAATCCACCGCTATAGGGTGACTTGACGTTCCCAAATTCTCTTACCTTTGGCTTACCATCTGGTCCTATACTCATAGAATATCCATAGATAAATGGTCCAAATTCTCTAACTTTGCTACCTTCAGGGGTTTCATATTCCTTAACAAGATTCTTGGGAGCCACAGATTGAATATTTTTAAACTGATCATCAAACATTCGTTCCATTTCCCGTCTCATTTGGTCAAATCCTCTGGACATGTTGGAACCGAAACCGAACGTATCAGCATCTCTAGGTCGATTACCGAAGAACCTTCTGAACCAATCAAAGGGCTCTATATTGTCATCAGATGTCATTTATAATAATAATACTCTAATTCATTTATACTTTACTAATGCAGCTAAATGCGTGTAATTGTTAATGATATTAGGTGCAAAATGCAGATAATGTGATCTCTTGGTATCAATTAATTTTTTGATAACCACTATCAATATTCATAACGGTTAAACAATAATAGATTCATGAATTGAAATCAACTGAGATTTGATTAATAATTTACTTAATACTTAAATAATTCCAACTGAAAACTAGTCCGCAATTTCTTTACTCTAGCAAAAAAAACACATTTCTCCCATACAATTTGGTAATGTGACAATTTATAAATATAAAATATCTACATGAATTTCATTGCACCAGATGATGTATTTTGTTGTTCCAGCTTCCCTTTTTTTATTAATAATACAATTTTTTTCTGTACAGGTTCAAGCCCAACCATTAGTAGTAAACCCTATGTTTGATGTAGAAACTGTGTTTTCAGGTAGTTTTGAACCATCAAGTATGGTATTTTTGGGTCAGGACGATATTCTCGTTCTCGACAGAGATGAAGGTAAAGTTTTCAGAGTAACTGATGGAATTCAATCCAAACCACTTTTAGATGTGAACGTAGCAACTGATGGATATAGAGGATTGCTAGGAATCACTTCTTCTGTTAACAAAAATTCTACATATGTATTTCTTTATTTCACAGAATCAGCAACCGATGACAGTAGCGATAAGACACGGCACCCTGTTAGCCCCCTTGGTAACAGGTTATATAAGTATGAACTTATTGATAACAAGCTTATCAATCCAAAGCTACTATTGAATTTACCTGTCTTGCCTGGTCCCAAAGACAATGGAGGAGTAATTAACATTGGTCCAGACAATAACGTATACCTCATCATTGGCGATTTGCAAGGCTCTTTTAAAAATAACCAATATGGGACCATGGCCCAAAACTATCAAAACAGCTCTAGTGTTGATGGGAGAGCCGGTATATTAGTTATATCTCAGGATGGTAAACCTATAGGAAAAGACATCCTAGGAAGCTCTTATCCCTTAAATCTTTACTATTCTTATGGTATAAGGAATAGCTTCGGGATGGATTGGGATCCGATAAGTGGATATCTTTGGGACTCAGAAAATGGTCCTGAATTTGGTGACGAACTTAATTTGGTCTTACCTGGCTCTAACAGCGGTTGGGCTGCCATTCAAGGACTATGGAAACCACTTAATCAAAGCATAGGACCTGTGGAAATCCATCCAAATTTGGTAACTTTTGGCGGCCGTGGCAATTATACCTCACCCAAATTTGTGTGGCTCACTCCAACGGCTCCATCGGCTATTAAATTTATTAATTCACATCAGTACGGGGATGACTATAAGGACACTTTGCTAGTTGCTGATATTAATAATGGAAATATATATGATTTCAAATTAGACAGCAAAAGACAGAATTTGAACTTGAAAGGTGAATTGGCAGACAAGATTGCAAATGATACTAGTGAGTTAAGCTCAGTCATTTTTGCAAAAGGTTTTGGAAGGGTGACTGACATAGAAATTGGTCCTGATGGATTACTGTACATACTTTCAGATCAAGGACGTATAACGAATATCTATCGAATAATAACAAAATAGCAAAATAAATTTGTAGAGCATAAAATCTTGTTGAATTTTGAAATTAGGTACGATTCAATATTATCGAAAATAAATACATCTAGTTTGGATAAATTCTTGTCTACTAAGGGCCATATCACTTGAAGGAAAAAACAAAAAGAAAACCGATTAAGATAGCACGTCCTCAACTCAACAAATATCTATGGCCGAGTTAATTATTTTAGAAGGATTCAATAAGGGCTATATTGTTTAGCCTGGAGCATCTCAGGTTTACAAGTTACTGTAAGTTTACTTTTGAAATAAATGTTATATTGAAAGATCTATTATATCGATGCATCATTTTTGAAAGCGACCTTAATTAATTAAGTTTCAAAATGGCATCTAGTAATAATAAAGGTATAGCTACAACTCTTCGTATGTTATGAAAGTTCCAGATGGTTCACTATCAAGCAAATACCGGTATCCGCTTAAGGTTTCTGCAAAATAACGAAATAACTAAAAATGGAATACGTATAAAAAGGATTGAGAAGTTGCAATGCAACGCAAGTAATCTGTTATTTTTAGGACAATCTGATTGGAGAGAATGAACCCGTGTAAATTATGCTCCTCAATATCTTTTCGTTTACATAGCTGTCATTGAAATAACGTCAGAAACAGGAAGAAAGAAAATGAATAGCATATCTACTTTATTATCGAAGAATTATTTCGAGCGCCAATGATTACTTGATATGATTAATAAGTAGCAAGTGGGTTGTTTTATATCAACATGCAAAATGATGAGAACAGTGACATTAATAGAAGAGTAGTTAGTACGGTGGAAATAGTAGACGATCCTCCTTCTTCCAAATCTTTCTACGATGAAGCGGCATTGAAAATAGATGACAATGCTTATGAGGGTACAACAAGATTGACTACAGAGGATTTACGTCGGCTTTTTGAACTCAGAAATCTTGCTTTCATATCCACACTCTCAAAAGATGGGTCTCCACATGTTACACCTGTTTGGGCAGAAATGGTAGACGACCTGATTTTGGTAAATACATTTGAAACATCGACAAAAAATAAGAACGTAACTAAAGACAACAGAATAGCAATATCTATTGTAGAACAAAATAATCCATTCAACATGGTGTCAATAAAAGGAAAAGTAATAGAACAGACTACTGATGGTGCGGATGAACATCTCAAACATCTTGCAAAAAAGTATCTTGGTATTGGAAAATATTACTACAGAAAACCAAACCATAATCGAATCTTGTTAAAGATTCGTCCCAACAAAATCATGGGCATATCTATTCATCCTGCTTTCTATTTCCTTGCTTATTCTCCATGGAATAAATAAGGCAGATAAACTCATTCATTTAAAGTATATTGACTGATAATTGTCAGCTATAACTGACACAGATATTAACTTCAATTAGATTATTAAAAATTTCAATTATTTGGTAATATTGTAAATTAAGGAATTGATTATTATCTTCCTTTCTCTTTATTCTATATTCTATATCTTTCATTTTGGCTGATAGTAATCTTAGTATTCATGCTCCGCCAGACTCTCCGAATTTAGTAACTTTGACATTGGTCAATTTTGTCTTATGCATTCATGCAGTAATCATGTTCATGGCAATACATTTGATGTTAGTTGATTTTACAAAAAATCCAATTAACTATTAGTTATTTAATGCAAATACATGTTCTATTTTGTTATATTAATTAACTATGAAATACTACCCTGTTGAATTAGACTTTGTAGACATTAGAGAATATTCATTATTCTGGGCATTTAGAGCTATGGAATTTACCTTTTCCGCATTATCAGAATAAAAGGATAGTCCGAACGGTGCTTTACTATGCGAACCTATGGTATCTGGTTTGGTGTATGTACAATCAACGCCTAAAACATTATGTTTTTTGTCATAGAATATCCCAGACACTTTTACTGAACTAGCATCATCTGGACCTAGATTTGTTACTTCTCCCACTATTTTGAAAGTGAGTGAATCCTTGGTTTTTTACCTAAATTCAAGCTAAGATATGCTTGTTTTTCGGTACTAGATTCTTCAAAAGTAGTGGCGAGTTCGTATTTACTGTTCAGGGGTACTTTTTCAAGATTAATCGCGAAACCAGATTTTTCACTAGGATTAATTTCGTTATCAGAGGTGTAGGAATAATCAGTCACGATAATTCCTCCGTTTTTATCATAAACACTCGCGGTTACCTGAACGGATTCGATAGGATAGGTGAAATTGTTAAGAACTTCGCCCACAATTGATGAACCGTAACCGTTATTGTATAATTCCGAGTTCAAAATAACCGGCTTTGGATCATCTCTTGCGCTAAATGTTTCATTGTATATGGGACCAGATATTCCCTCTTCTGTGGTTACTTCTATCTGAGCACATAAAATTCGTGTAGATGACGGAGATCATAATTAGAATAGCCCCTACGAATACATAGTAAAATACAAATTTTGAGTGCTACGAACAGGTTTGCTTACCTAACGATTTCATGCTAACCCTCTTCTATAATTTGAGGTTTCATACTGGTTAATTTCACCGAATCAATCATCTTTTGGACTACGGGAAGGAACTGATTAAAACTGGGCTGATCATCAGCAAAGTAAGCTACGCCAAAGAATGCGTCTTTGCTTTCGAATAACGCAGTATTCCACAAAACCCTATTTACAGCACTTTCCTCTCCGCGTGCTATTTCAAAAATATTTGGATTATAATAATAGGCCCCTATCATCTTTATCGCGGGTAATCCCGCAAATGTCGTGGATGGGTTCCTATAATATTCGTCTATTCTGAACTCCTCTGCGTTTTTAAAATATTTGTCCCCTAGGAATTCAACTCGATGTAATTCGGAAATTGCTGTTATAGCAGTATCAGGATAAATATTGTTGTTTCCGCAAAACTTAACTATGTTATTTAATTCCCTTTGGTACGATAATAACGAATCTAATTTTACCTTATATGTAGCTGGATATTTATAACTCATCACTTAATTCTAAATCCCATTTCTCTGTTTCCTTTTCGGCATTAATACTTAATAGTAGTAACTCTGCTTCTTCTAATTCCTATTTTCTTCTCTTTATAAAGATAGTCACTGATTTCCTAGTCAGTCCATCTCTGTAAGGATAGACTATGAATTATAGATCTAATATACTACTTTTCAAATTTTGATTTTGTTCGTTTTATGCATATAATGCACATTTTTACCATGAACTGATATCAACTTACAACTCACTATTTTTATAGAAATCGGCTTATAATTCCTCTTCATTGAGATTGTTCACCCTGTGAATCAACATTTCAATTAAAAGATTCAAGTACACTCTTAGTAATGGCTAATGATGGTTTGAATATAGGTCATTCATTTACTATTTTAAAGATGGTTGCCGCTGCTTTATACATTGTTTTCGATGCTTCAATCCTTACTATTGGATCTTCGTTATTGGATAAATCAACACCTCTGTTGAGTTAGTAACATTCTTCTAATGATTTGATTAGTTTAGATGCTCTGTATTTTGCCGAGTCCTAATGAATTTTATCCCATATCTGAGCATCTTCCATGTGTATTCTAGATTTGTACGTATAATGCGCATGATTGTTAATATCTAAATCTTTAATTATTTGGTTATCTGATTTATTATCTTCAATTAATCTTCTTATTCTGTTACTCCGCGCTCCGACCAATTGCTTGGAATTTCTGGGTATAAATAATTTACGGTATACTCTAACATATTGTAAAATATTTCTCATAGACGAATCGAACGAATTATTAGTTGTCTTAACTTATTCCCTCTCGGATCCGGATATTGTTAACAAATTCATTCTCTTTGAGAATAACTATTTGGCTCAAAGTTATTATCTCTACTACATTTAATTGTAGGTGGCATAAAATGTCAATCCTAAGACCAATTAAATCTACCTATCAGAGTCTGGTTTAGATGTTTCCGTAATAGATGTAAGACAAACAAAGTAAATACCTCTGATGAGAGTAAATATACTGTCAGAATGTTGTGCGTTACTAGGAGTTAAGTATATCCGCGAACGATATATGGATAGAGACACTGCGCGAAAAAAACAGGAAATTATGGCATGAGCTTTGAGAAGAGTTTTAATACTTCCGATTACCATCAGCAATTATGATATCTCTCAGAACAGGAAAGTGTCGTTAGTCATGGGGGATGTAAAGTACGTATCAGTCGTATCTTGGGCTCCGAATCGTTTAGATATTTTCTATGTTGCTATTGATGACCACAATCTTTATCACAAGGCGTGGGATGGTAGCAGTTGGCAGCCTTCAAAAACCGGCTGGGAACAGCTAGGTGGGAGGATACTTGGTGGTCCTGCAGCCGTTTCCTGGGGTCCTAATCGTCTTGATATTTTTGGGATTATTGAAATTGATCGACCTCCAAATACTCCCCTTAACCACAAGGCGTGGGATGGTAGCAGTTGGCAGCCTTCAAAAACCGGCTGGGAACAGCTAGGTGGTGGACTTTCTAGCGCAGCGACAGCCGTTTCCTGGGGTTCTAATCGTTTGGACATCTTTGCCGGAGGTCCTGACATGTCACTATATCACAAGGCGTGGGATGGTAGCAGTTGGCAGCCTTCACTAACAGATTGGGAATCACTGGGTGGGGAAATAGATAAAGGTACTTCCCCTGCAGCCGTTTCCTGGGGTCCTAATCGTCTTGATATTTTTGTTGTTGGTACAGACAAAGCACTATATCACAAGGCTTGGGATGGTAGCAGTTGGCAGCCTTCACTAACAGATTTGGAGCCGCTAGGTAAACACGGTACTCCATTTGATGACTAATAAACTGAGATGATTTGACTTTAATCATTGGAAGAAACTGAGCAACCAGTAGTAAATGTAAGAGTATTCAACTTTACGGGCACACATCTTTGTCATAATTGATGCGTTAATCCCATTCCTTCCTGCTAGTTATAGATAACACTTAGTAATAAAACCTTGCTAAGTAAGAAAAATTACTACAAACTGTCTCCCCAGTCAATCAATCAAAATCTAAAATATTTTTAAGTTTTCAAATGCAAGTTCTGTAGAATTCCTGCACGTCCTTATTCGCAAACTAGGTTTTAATTTAGTTTGCTCCACCATCTAAGTTTCTCCGAAAGCTTCTATTTCATAAAAATAAGAGCATTATATATTGTAACACATAAAATTAGCGAAATTCCACTACCTCATATACTTCTTTAATATCCGGAAATGATTGAATATGTTTGACATTTATCGATCTTTCCTTAAACGTACCTTGGATCAATTCCTTCGTATCCTTAGAGATAATTATTTGAGAAGCTTTTGCCACTCCTTCCAATCGGCTGGCTAAATTAACAGACGAACCGATTACAGTGATCTGAGATCGAGTCTGTGTGTCTAGTAATCCAAACAATACATTGCCACTATGAATACCACATTTGAGACTAATATTAATATCATCTTCATTCAAATTCCATAACTTAATCCAATTTGATTTTATATGCTTAAATGATTTTCTTAGCTCAAGAGCTGAATTTATTGCGTCGACTGCTCCAAATGCGTGCTTTGAATTTGCGTAAAAGCCAAAGTAGGCCAAGATTCCATCGCCGATAAACTTGTCCACTATGCCCCTATGTTTATGTATGACTCGCACAGCTTCATCAAAATACTGTCTTAGCAAGCCGGCAATTTCAACTGATATATTTTTTAATTCATTACACAATATCGAGAATCTGCTTATGTCCCAAAAAACCAATGTCATATCCTTACTCTGAAGTTGATACAAAGATGGCTGGGAAAGTATTCTTCGGATATCTGGATCCAAGAATTTTTCAATGGTAATATGATCAGGTTCTACATCAATTAGATTTTCTCCATGTTTTCCTTTTAAACTTGGATTCAGTTCGTTAAAGGACTGAGATCTATTATTAAGAATTTGATCAGATTCCATGTTTAAGTCATCTAAATTTAGATTCTTGTTTTCTTCCGTGGGATAGATTATGATAGTTCCTTTTTCCTCAGGATATAGTGGGCAAGTGTAATCTATCCTAGGTATATAAGTATCAAAGATCTTTGAAAGGGATTCTCCTGGTTTCAGCTCTCCTATTTTATAACCATATTGAGCTACTTGTTTTTCAAAAATTAAACTATGATCTCTTTGATCCTGATTAGACCAAGTAATTGTTCCACCAATTAATACTTTTACAAATCTAGGCATGAAAATAAATGGGATTGGTATCATGTATCTTTGGCGTTATTACTACTGACATCTAGATTTGATATTATATATCTCGTTATAAGTTTTTGACATGGGTTCTGCTTTTTTTACTAGTACTCTTGAAAATAGCAGTTGTTCCAGACATGAACGACGATATTATAATTCGGTTTATTGAGCTTGCTAACCCTGAAACTATTGAGAAAATTGTTATTGGTATGATACCCCGAAGAGAAATTGATTGGTTAGGAGACAAGAGCAGAAAAAAGTTTTTTTGGTATGATAGGAGGATTGGATTGGTACTGATACGAATGGAAACCCCATTCTGAGCGTGTCTGGTTATATTCAATGAATAGACTAGCTCAAAGATAAGAAAAGAGAGATGATAGTGAAGGAAATACAATATACAAATGGTCGGGCTTACCATTGATAATATACACATAAGAATTCTTGTTAAAATGGAACAACTGCAACTTCAGCAGCTTGGATTAATAATAATAGGATTAACATGCATGAATTGGCAATAACTAAACTTTATGAAGATATGAATTAAAGTTTGTGAACCGAAAAAAAGAAATCGCATTATGTGTTCCTTGATTGTGTGAGTTATTTATGCAGCTGATAATGTAAGGAAGAGAAGAGATATGTGATTAACTAATCAGATACAAAATATTTTTTCAGCAGATTTTAATTTTATTTATGTGCTTAATCAATGGTCTTAAATATTAGACACTTATTGTACAGGAAAAAACTTGATTAAGTACCTATAAGTTAAATAGTAATTGATTGAAACCTGACAAATATTTGAGCTTCTTTCTTTTAGTATCATTTGGATTAATAACATTGATCTTAGTTACACAATTAACAAAAATAGCTTCAGGACAGATAACGACAACCATTCCAACAATCTCTACACGAAACCATTTTAATCTTAGTAGTGGAGAACTCAACTCGATTCAAACACCCACATCATATATTGCTAGTGCAAATATTCTGGGATTTAAAGGTGGTACAACCTGTCCTCCAGAGCTAGCCATCTACATTCATGGGGTTTGGGTAGGATCAAACTCTTTGGAGAAACCAGAAGAGATATTTGATAGAGCAAAGAAGTCAATAACAGCAAATAATTTCACAATCCCTCTTGTTGGGTTCAGCTGGGATTCTGATACAAAGATTTTACCTCCAGATGGTACCGGATGGACAACAGCTAAAGTTATAGCTAAAGAGAATGGACCAAAACTTGCCCAGTTTATCTCTGACTATAAGAATAAATGTCAAGCGACTGAAATACGATTGATTGCACATTCAATGGGTGCTAGAGTAGTCCTCAGTACTCTTGAGAGTCTGTACAAGAATCAAGCATGGAATAATAAAAACTTCAAAATAGCGTCCGTACATTTAATGGGAGCAGCAGTAGATGATGAGGAAGTAGCCAAAAGTCCTTCATACATAATAGAAGATCCGTCAATGTTATTGGACATAAAAGAATGGTATGATGTATATGGGATAAAATCCGCCGATGGACATGCAATAGAAAAGGAGGTGGTCAAGTTTTACAATTTATTTGATCCAGAAGACAATGCTCTTCAACAACCAACACTTTATCCATTCTTTGAACAAGATAACGCTCTTGGGCTACGTGGATCTCAAGTTGATATACAACCACTATCGAACTATTTAGACATCAATGTTCAAGAAGAAATACCAGTCATAACAGATGCAAATGGTAACGGTAAATGTGATTTAACTGATGTATTTGGGTGTACAATAGAGAATGTAGGCGATAATCATTTTGGATATGTTGGTTTTGAGAATAAGAACGGTAAGTTGATAGATGATGGAGCAATGAATATAGTGGTTGATAACTGGAAGAATCCCTAGTAGAAAAGACAACTAATGTTCGAACTATTGACGTTAAGAAAATAGATTCGTATGTAATAGGTTTATCTCATATGCCCAAGATAGATAAAAATTCTTCGCTTATTTTCTTTCTCATGGTGATTCTGCGCTCTTCATAAGGAGTTTGTAACGAGCAAGGATTCTTCTATTCATTCCGGTGAGTAATCCCAAACCAATAATCATTAGATAATCCGTTATAATTATCTAAGATAATAATGTGGCAACCAGACCAGCAAGACGTGCAGTTTGTATAATGTCAAACCGGAATAATCCTGATCCTAAAAGGTAGAGCGTAACGGCAGAGCGTATAACAAAAGATACAATATAGACAAGGTGGATAGATAATCCGCCCTTCCAAAATACTGATCCATCAAGAGTCTTCCAAAATGAGAGTGACAGATCTGAGTAACGATAGGAGATGAACTGCGCGGGAATAAATGGAATTGTATATAGAATTAGACATATAATTGGAATGCCTATGAAAAGGGAACTTAAAACAAAGTAAGAGGTAAGACCTAGTTATAAAAGAGTGATTACAAGAATTGGCTTTTGTCCCACCTTTGAGCCTCAAATGGTCTTTCTTAATTTAGACACTACAACAATTAAGGCAAGTTATTATTGCAATGAAAATACTAAAGGTCGTTGGAGAGGGCATATAGCCAAGGAAGGGCTACACTACATAAATAAGAACTCTTCTTCCACTTAATAGAGCCATGGAGATATTTTGTTTTATCGATGATGAGTTTAGATCAATTTGATGATATCATAGTTCTTAATTAGGGGATAAATTTGAAGAACCTTCTAAAGTGAATATTTCAAAATTTCAGTTGCTACAAAAATTATGTACTTCCTAATCCGATCTGCTAATATTAATTTTTACAGTTAATTGGAATTCTCGAACAGTATCTTTTGCGATAGATGCAACAACAAAAGTTGATTTCGCTACTTTGGAATTGTGTAGTAAGACTGTCTGTCCAGAAACTTGTTTCGATGTTTAGAATACGATTTTACCAACTTAGCCTATGCTCTTGCTTCCATTTAAGATTACTATTCCAGCCTTTCGATTTTAACTGCCAATCTAAGGGTATTCACGACTAATATTAAAAATGGAATCAATACAAATCTATATGATTTCAGTGATACATAAAATAATTAACCAATTCTCTTGTTAAATCTGGCATATACAATGAAATGGGAATATATTAAATAGAATAGAAAAATGTTCCTAATTTCAATTTTAATTTCTTAGAAATGTTATATAGACTTTCTTAGAAACTGTTTAATTAAATTTTCGCCATAGAATAGAGAGTTGAATATCAATTTTTGTGTACTTGTTACGGTAGCAGTTCTCGTATCGCTCACTCTTGGGATGATGCCTCAATTAGACATCTCAACGGAAATTTTTGTAAGTAAATTCCAAACAGTAGAAGGAGCAGAGGAAATCGACAATTCAAGCGAAATACAGACTTCGAGCAAAACCTCGTTGAGAGATGATGAAAATATCGTAAAAATTATGCCTCTGTATCCCAAATAGAATTGTAGCTTTTTGATCTGTAAGAATTAAGTTAACTAATTAAGGACACAATTATTTGTTCACATACCTTTGTGTACTAATTAAGATTGTTAATTTTGATTCTAATTACGGGTGGGTACGCGCATTAGTGTATTTCTGCTGATGGCCAAGAATTATGACTTGAGGCTTGAACTTGCAAAAACCGTACCAAAAGGCTTCGAAGCAATCACTATTGTATCATATTTATTTGCAATGCCTCCAAGAAAATAATTCTGAGGTCCTACATTGCCCTTAAGAGCTCCCAAATCCATTCCGGATTTTGTGTCTTTTCCATTAGTAAAGTACACATGTAAATCTGGTCCATTAGTAATCATAAAATTTTCGAATCGTAAAAATTCATTGTCATTGACAGATAGTATTTTTGCAAGCCCCATCGCAGTTGTATCATTTTGCTCGCTAGTGAAATTACCGTATCTCAGTAAATAAATTGTAGCTTTTTGAAGTTCAGATGGACTCATTCCTGCAATCGTTTCATTTATGGTTTGGGTCATTTGAGCAGCACCCATCATTATCATAGCCCTTTCATTAGGAGACATTTTCGGTGCTGCATTCATTCTTTCCTGTTCCCCCATTGAGGTAAAATTTTGAAATGCTTGTACTGCATTTTGCCGTAAATCTGATTGAGCGGATACAAAAGGAATAAAATTAAGGTAAGAAAACATGACCAATATTGACGATATTAGAACAAACCCTCCAACACATTTTTTGAGCATTATACGAAACTTACAACACGCTATAAATAACCTTTATGATTAATTGGTAGGTTTAACAAATGTTCTTAGCCATCATTTACTTTAATATGGATCGAGTTCTCATGGAGTTACATTTTCCTTGTGGCATAATTTGCCAGAGTGCGTCAAAAAATCAATTATCGCTTTGCACTATCCTCATTTTATTTGAATATGGCTATTCTGTTAGTTTATTGTACAAATTACGATCCGAATTTGGATTGGATTTGGAAAAAAACAGAAATAGCTATAAGCAGTAAAAAATATTTAATGAGTCTAAAAAATATTGGATTGCAATTGTGTACTTGCACTTGGATAGAGAATATGACATGTATTAGTATTACGCTTTATTTGCTTTATCAGGGACAATCCCACTTGGCTTTAATCACGGTAGCGGTTATGTCTCCCCTAATTGTGTTTCACTTCGCTATTTCAAAATTAACGAAGTCAGATGACAATTGTGCTAATAATAGGTGTGCTAGAACTAAAATTCACAATTGAAAGGTCCCCACTATTAGTCAATAGACTGAGGAGTCGGTGGGAGACTTAATTAATGAGTATACTTAATTACCACTAACCCAAAATTATCAATAAAGAATTATTATCTGCTGCAATTATAAAATTTTGAATTTATTTATGAAATGGAAATCGAAACCTTACACAGCTGTTTCAACAACCTACGACACCCTAAAAAGCAAAGTTACGATCTCATGTAAGTCACAGAGCATAATCATTTCAGAGGCATATGGGAGGGTTTTGTACCGGGATATTTTTTCTCGTACAAATATCCCCAGCTTTCCCTCTTCACATATGGATGGATTTGCAGTCAAAGCTAAGAATATAAAACTTGCTAGCAAGACTGCTCCAGTCGCTTTAAAAATATTGCAAAGTGTTGGTTTGGGAAAATCTCCAAATCAAGTTCTACAATCAGGGCAAGCGTACAGAATAACAACTGGAGGCTATCTTCCATACCATTCTGACACAGTTGTACCGATAGAATTGGTTCGAATATTATCGGAAAATTATGTAGAAATTTTTAAATCCTTACCAAAGGGATCCTTTGTTTCTGCTACGGGCACAGACGTCAGAATAGGCACCAAAATATTTCGAAAAGGAAGCATTCTGAGAGCGCAAGATATTGCGTTCCTATCTAAAGTAAACATACGTAAAATTGAAGTATTCAAAAAACCAACTGTTGCAATAATACCAACTGGAGATGAACTAACAGATAACATGAATGAAACGCGAACCGGCAAAATTATAAATACTAATAGTCATATCATTTCGCGGGTGATTACTGAACTTGGTGCGATGCCTACAGATATGGGCATTACACCTGACAATATTGAAAAAATTCAAAATAAACTAAAGTTAGCATTAACAAACTATGATATCATAGTTACAATTGGAGGTTCTTCAATTGGGGAACAAGATTTAATTGAAGAGTCTGTCAATTCACTAGGTAAACCGGGTATCATAGCCCACGGTGTGAAGCTTGATCGTGGCCGAGTTGCGGGAGTCGGGGTAATAAAAGGTAAACCAATTATAATTTTACCTGGACCTATTCAGGGAGCTCTCAACGCCTTCATCGTATTTGGACAACCATTAATCAGATTCTTGTCTGGATTGCCCGATTGTAGCACTAAGACTATGAATGGTATGCTGACAGGAAGTTGGGACGCTCGTCCTAAATTTCAATCCTTCCTAAAGATTGTGTATCTTCAAACCAGCTTGTCAGATAAGGGATGTCTTAATGCACTACCGATACAAGGTGAAACTTCTGCGATTAGCGTTATGACTCGAGCAAACTCATACATGATTGTTCCTCCACATGTTGCTCATATTGATGAAGGCAAAAAAATAAAAGTTAATTTTCTTCCAGGTATATCTTACAGTTGCGGACATTTTGTAGACATCCTGTAAATTCGTATTACAATTTTCCAGACATGTAAATTATTGAGTATCTCAGATCCATGATTTTGATAATTCGAGTGCATCTACTTGGATTGGCAATTAAGTTCCGTGAATTTCAAACCATATAATAAATGCAAAATTCAGTCCGAGTCCAATTGGACAGAAAAATGTATATTTAATGTTAGTTTTAAATCCCGAAAATGTCCCAGAAAATGCATTGTTCATAATAGGTC
>CAVPGE010000024.1:0-99834 GCA_963703885.1 uncultured Nitrososphaerales archaeon | reverse complement strand
TCTGAATTTTCTTATGCTCTTTAGAAATAGTTGTTTTCCTTCATGTAGTTTCTGCTTTATTTCTTCACTTGCGTTATTTTCCTATAAATTCAGCTTTCATTATTCTGCCATAGGATAATCTTGCACGTTGTCCAATGTGTTCATCGACTCTACCTATTGTTTATTTAACAGTCGGTGCATCAATTTGTTTTAAGCTAGCGTTACTATTATTCCCGCCAATCTCTTCAAGAATTGGTTTACTCTTAAGTGCCAATATGGCTCTTATGTAAGGAGTTAATTGTCTTCTTAGATTTGCAGATTACAATCTATAACAAAAAGTTGTTCATGGGATACTGTGGGAAATTGCTTAATTTCATATTTTGATCAAGTCCTATTTCTTCGCATACTCTAAATCTATGGTATCCGTCCCCTTGGGCCCAACCTATATAAATATTTCTGTATCGATGAGTTACTAATTACTAGAAACTTTAAATTGATTAGGAATACATTAAATTATCATTTCCTTTCTACTAAACTTATTAAAATAACTACTGACATGCAGACCGTAGTAATAGATATTTGGAATGCATTAGAATCTTCGATATATCCGATTATCTGCATATTGACATCATGGCTCTCTGTATATCTTTCACATCAGTTACATGAATTTATGATAAATAATATAGATTTTATTATAACAAAAAAATTAATTAAAAGTGGATAGATTACTTTTTAATACCTTTTTTAATATCTATCGCACTAATATGCTTGTCGTTGTTACTTCGTGTATGTTGTTACTCCAATTGAAAAGTCTCTTACACTGTCTCTTGCAACATTCTCAAATGTCTTTGCAGCATTAGCATTTATCCTTGAGAATTCTTTTACATTATCTCTTGTATGCTGTACTGCTGTCTTGAATACTTCCATATTTGCGAACGCTGTATTGTTTACTAATCTACTTGCTGCGATTGTGCTATCTGCAATATTGCTTACTAGTCTCGCATAATTCTCTGTAACTCGTCTTGGTGATGCAAAATATCCCCACGATGAACTTTGAATATTTTCAATGAATGGCACCCATGCAGATTGCAATGAATTGATAATCTCTTTTTGTGATTCTAGATAACTATCTGCAATATCCTTTGTGGCTTGAATGCTTTGTTCTTGATATTGATTAACAGCTTGTGTAAATCTTGGAATCTCTCTTTTTGCCTCATCTACGGTTCTTTGAATGTTACCTTTTGTTTGATCTATTGCCTTATTGACAGATTGTTTTACTTGCTCTTGGTTTTCAGATACTTCATTATTATAAGAAGTAAATTCGGTTTCTTTTACGTTTTCTTTCTTTGACATACTATATATATGTCATTCAAGGTATATATACTTTGGTATTAAATACCATTTAATACCAAATAAAGTCATAAATTGGATGCATTTTGCAACCTCCAATCTATATAAATGGCTATACTTTTGTTTTTGATAGCGCTGTTATTCACTGCTACTGTATTCAAAGGTATTAACTTAAAAAAATGCATGAGGATATTGGGACTGTAAAAACAAAGGAGTAATTATAGTGAGGATCAAGTAATAATAGTGAGGAAAGAATGTTATCTTCTGTTACTCCCTCAGTAAACCCAAAATGGGAAATTAAAGAATTTCCTACTCCGCAGCCTGGCGTCAATCAAGTACTTATAAAAATTTATGATATGCCAATTTATTCAATTGCATGTTTCTAGAAATAAACATCCATATTTCAAATTTGAATTGGCAATAGAAATTTGAATACTTTTGTAAAAATAGAAAAATAATTTGTATTTCATCGATTTCTCTAAAAGCAACGCATTAGAATGCTTATCCCTTTAGTGATATTTGTTCGAGTAAAGACTAAAATACTAATTCCTTGAACCCTTCTAGATGCAGGGACCAAACCCCCTTGGATATTAACCTCTAGACTATTTTTTTCAACTCCAAAAAACTAACTAATGTTATAATGGACAGAAGAATTGGATGTATTAAGATGGGTCTACGAGCCATCCTACCAGTAGAATTATAGGATCTTGAATAGGAAAACATTTCATCAAACATCTTTCTGTGCTTTTTATCCAATGCTTGTCTAAATGGTTTCCAATTCCATCTTTTCATTCGAATTGGAACTTTAGCAAGGCGATTATACAAAGCGTAAGCGCAACGATGAACGATTCAGTAACTTAACTTAACTTTTGCCCAAAGCAAATACCATGAATAACTCAGCTACTTATTATATGACTTTGTCTGGTTTTCATTACCATTGGTATTTACCTTGTCAGAGCTTGGAGGATGTGCTAATTCGAGCTGTCCTCTAATCTCACCTGTAGGATGTTTTTCAGTATCTACACTTAAGTAGGTATCTCCACTTTTCATTGAATCGACAAGCTCTAGAATAGTTTTTCCCTTCATTGGACCTATCAGATCCTGTGCGGTAAAGCTTCCAGTTACAATCATGCTACCATTTGTTGACTGGCTCTGTGCCTGTTTCATAAGGTCCACTATCAGATCCCCGTTACTGCCCGTCTTCCCCGTATGGACTCCAATCCCAGTTGGATGAATTATGCCAGTAAAGCTTACTTTATAGTTCATAGTTGTAGAATCAGGGTGTTTGAATGTGGCATGTCCTGTGGCTTTTGTATTTACCGGGGGAACAACCTGATCTCCTGAGAGAATTGCTATTTTTTTAGCAGATATTTCGGTTGAGGTTAGAGTTATTGATAACAGCATTACGAGGCTTATTATTATCATAAGTAACGAAAAATCTGAATCTTTGAATGATCGCAATAACATGCGCTAGCAATGGCATTATTTAATAATTGGTTAACATAGTTAAGTTGGTCATTTTTTAGTGGGATCAATTAAAAGGATATGCCACAATTTTTTGATTGCTAATGACACAATAATCAAAGAATTGATTTACCCAAAATCAAGAAATTCAAGAGAAAAGAACAACCTTTTCTTTACATAAATGGGATTAGCAAATTAGGCTAGTATTCTCCAGTTTTTTTCTTCCGGTTAAATATTTATACATGTAGTTTTGTTCCTCGCAGCTGATGACAGCAGCGTTGTCACAGGTATCGAACTATTCGTCGATGAAGGTATGACACATCTGACTGGCTTTTTTCTTCTTCTTCTGCGACTTTTTTTTACCGGTCCGATGATTCAAACTCGATATATTCCTTAATCCGTCTTTGACTGCTGCATCTTCCCGCTGACCTGATATTAAGAGACTTGTACCATAAAGCATTTTAGTTCTTACGCAATATTATTATTAGCCGTGAGAAGATATGAAGTTGAAAAATGTTTACTATCGCAACAAATCTATGCAAATAATCATTTGTTCCTTAATATTAGGAATTGTTTCTTTATTTCTTTATTTAGTACCTAGCTCGTCGGTGTTCGCCTTTGATCCAAATGCTACAAAATATGTATTTGTTAAGAAATGGGGATCTAGAGGTACTGGCGATGGACAATTTCACAGGATACATGATATCGATTTTAATCCATCCGAAACACGTCTTTATGCAATAGACAGAGACGGTAATCGGATACAGGTCTTTGACAAAAATGGAACATTCCTTTTTAAATGGGGATCAAATGGTACTGGCGATGGACAATTCCACGTTCCATATAGTGTGGATGTAGATGCTCACGGTAATGTTTGGGTTGCCGATAGAGAGAATCATCGTATTCAAGAATTTGATAAGGATGGGAAGTTCCTTTTTAAATTTGGTTCCTTTGGCTCTAAACCCGGACAATTCAACAATCCAAGACAAGTCGCAGTTGACAAAGATGTGAAATTTCTATATGTTGTTGATTCGAAGAATAACCGAATTCAAAAGTTTTATACCAATGGAACATTTGTTAAAAGTTGGGGAACACTAGGTTCAGGAAATGGTCAGTTCAGTCTGCCTGTTAGTGTTATTCTTGACTCGCAAGGAAATGTCATAGTAAATGATCGTGGTACTGACAGGGTTCAAAAATTTGATCCCAACGGCAAATTCTTACTGAAGTTCGGTTCAATGGGAAAAGGTGATGGG
This sequence comes from uncultured Nitrososphaerales archaeon, assembly GCA_963703885.1. Lineage (GTDB taxonomy): Archaea > Thermoproteota > Nitrososphaeria > Nitrososphaerales > Nitrososphaeraceae > TA-21. Next base: position 95,788 of record CAVPGE010000024.1, on the reverse strand, counting down.
CAATTCACAGAAGTAGAACACATGACTACAGACAAGTTCAATAACATATACGTTAATGACCCACAGTCTGGCGCTAATGGAAGCGGCATGCCACGAGTCGAAAAGTTCGATACCAACGGGCACTTCATTACAAAATTTGGATCATTGGGATCGGGTAACGGCCAATTTGTAGATCCCGAACATAATGCAGTGGATTCAGATGGTAATGTTTACATTACTGATAGGAAAAACAACGATATACAGGAATTCAAACCTGTAAACTAAAATTCTATCTGGTATATTTCCTTCATATCTATTTTTTTAACCCTCGATAAGTATTCTTTAAAAGGACAGAATTTACTCATTCAGAACTTGTAGAGTTCGCAACAATCATTATGCCGGATTTGGTCCAGGTACAGTAAACAACTTACGAGAAATAATGAATATGCCCCAAAATATCTTTGGAAGATAGAAAAGTTAGCACTCATCTAGAACCCTATTTTGATAGTAGTAACCAAGTAGTAAAACGAAAAATAAATTCACATAATAAACAAAGGCAAACCTAAAGACTAAAATATTAATTCATTGAACCCCTATACATGCAGGGACCAAACCCCCTTAAGTTTAGGTATTATGTAATTGAGCCCATTTAATGTTAGGGCCAATTCGAATTGTAGCCAATTAATTTCTGTTAATATTCGCAAAACAATAATTAACTTAAACTAGTGTGAAATTCTACATGTTTTTCTCCGAACAAGATACAACATTATGTCTTTTCATAGCATTTCACAGAGTTGGAGACTTCGGTTAGAGGAAAAAATCGCCAATAGCCCCCTTGGATATTAACCTCAAAAAATATTCAAATCTTTCATTAAAACATTATTTGAAAATTACCTAACGAAATCTTGTTCTTAATAGAATAGTTACTATTGAAGTACCAATAAATGTAGCAGACCAATAAATAACTGTAAATATTAAGAACTAAATCTGTTTAAATTTAGTAAAAACTTTTTCCTTCCTAACAATAGCTATAAAGAACAATGATAAAGATACAAAGGTCATAATAGCCAATGCCATTTCTACAATTGAGGATTCTACCTCAGGCATAAAAAGGTCTATATGTGATACAATCGTTCGTATTGCAAACAATCCAAAGGCAATTGATACAAATAAGATTCTTTTGAGTTTTATCTTCTTGTATGCAGATAAGGACAAAGCACAGAGCAAAGCTGCAAATATTCCACTAGCAAATTCAAATACCTCCGCAATATCTCCTCTGTCCAAGGCATCAGGCGTATCAGTATAGGCCAGCGCATTAGGTATATGAGAATTTAAGAACACAGGTACTGCTAAATAGAAACATGTGAGAGTTATCAATTTGAAATTACTAATAAATCTAATATGTTTGATCATATTCATCTTCATCTTTAGAATTTCTGGCCGGTAAATCAAGAAATAAATCAGCCAGTCTGCTCGAAAGTTTATTCCATATTGTTGGATGATATGACTTTATCAGGTCTGTAATTTCTTTTAGGTTTCCTTTAATATAGTAATTCATAAACTTCCCATGTTTATGATTGTAGACCAACCCAATTTTCATTAAAAGGGACATATGCCATGCGACAGTTGGAGCTGAACATCCAACATGAGTTGCTATTTCGACCTGTGAAGCCCCAGGGTTTTCTATCAAATATAATAAAATAGCTCTGAGGGTTTCGTGTTGTAAAATAGCGAGAACGGATTCATGTCTTCCCTCCGGCACTCCAACATCATAATATACTTTATAAATGCTAATTTTACGAGATTTTACAATCCCAATCTTTTCCAATGTATCCAAATGATATTGGATATTTCCCATGCCTAAAGAAAGGTGTTTACTAATCTTCCTTAAATGAGTGCCTGGATAAGTCCTAATATATTGATATATCAAATCCCTATTATTATTGATAATCTTATTCTCCTGCTCCGCTCTATAAACATTGGTCGTCGCACTAGGCTTTGCGCTTGGCAAGATATTGTCTATATGGTCTAGATGTATTAGATATTTGGTTTTTGTGGTACAGAAGGCTAAGTGTTAACGGAAGGTCAATTTTGTTGAATGTAGTATTACACGTGTGGTATTAATCTAAAATCATACAATGAGAAGCAGGTTTCCATTGCATTCCAGTCTTTTCTGCATCATTTGACATCCTTTGAGAAGCTTCATCCACCGAATAACGGAAAACAGAGAATCTCACTTTACTGGCTTAAAATTGTTTATCCTTAATTTATTAATTCTCACAAAGGGCTGTTCGCTGAGAAACTATTGTCTGTGTAGTTGTCAATATCTGATTCCGGATCTAAATCAAGGTAACTATTGGCTGTATTATCGTCCCATAACGAATTCATAAAAACTGCCAATGATACTCCGCTTCCTATAGCTAGAACAGTAGTAAGGATTAACATTATGGTAGTATTCACTATAATTAATATTAATTTACATTTTTTAAACATTGAGGTACGTTTATCTTGGCATAAATCAAACCATAGCTGATAGTAATTATTGTGTATAGGTCAAGATCAACCTTGATATTCCTATTTAGATAAACGTACCTAAAATTTAATATAATAATTAATTATACTGTGCAATGACGAATTATGAAAAAATTAATTCTGAAACCAAAATTGGCTACAACCACTGCAATCAGTATAGTAGCAATACTATCTTTAATGGTAGTGAGTCAAAGTGCAATATTCCCTATACACAATGCATTGGCGAAGGAAAAATCTACAGTACATGACAATGCAAAGGACTGTTCCCAACAAAGTAATGGACAAATTGATAATAACAATAAAAATAACAAAGATTGTAACCAAAATGCGAACAATCAAGAACAAGAAGACAAAGATAATGGAAAGGATAAGTCCAATGATGCCTAAGCCTGAGTGAAACTATTATTTAGGATGCAGTTATCACACCCACTTTTTTTGGCATAACATTTCTACAACTATTTTGTCTCATAAACCTACACACCACTAATTTTTAAACATTATAAATTATGATTTCATTCATTTTTGGAAATATTTGTGTTACGATTTAGTAAGGTCGCTATTGCAGGATTGGTATTAAGTGCTTTCATTAAAGGTATTCGAGGCTGGTAACACAAACCTTACCTATGCATTAAATATACTTCAGTCAAAATATTACAGGATACGAATATCTAAACATCTGAAATAAAAATGGTACAAAATTAATAGCAAATTATTTTAACTAGAAAACTCGTAGCGAACAGCCAATAACTAAATGACATTAAGGGTGCAATTCTCACGAAATGTGTGTAGTCATGGTTTGAATAATTAGTTTTATTAACTTTCATAATTTCAATTTTTATGTGCCGAACTATAGATATTCGAGACTTATAATCATATTTACAAGTAATTATGCTTAGGATTTCGTTTAAGTGCTTAAAAGATGTATCAATTCTTGGTTCATGCTTGTTAAACTTATGCAAGTTCTTCTGCTTTCAAATTTTCTTTCTCAAATTCTTGTTTAATATAGAGATAAGTGGGTTTCTTTGTGCAGTCTAGAAATTCTTTTGGCACGTGACTAGACGATGACAATATTCGTACCTACAAACTTGAAAAATTGTGATGACTAGTTCAAATGTCTGCGAAGATACGGGAGGAAAAGAAAAAATCCGAGTTTCAATTTTACTTTTTATTTTTATTTATCTCCTTTACAATACCATCTACATTCAGATCATTCAGATCAAGATTGTCGGGTAATTTTGCTACAGGAATATAATGGGGATATAGCCTTTGCAACTCGTTTTTAATTTTTATTTTACCATATTCAGTAATTTTTGCTGATCTTTCGTCTCCTCCTTCTGCGTCTGATTGTAATTGCTGTTCAACTAATGACCTGAAGGTGTTTATGTAGCTTAATTGTTTATCTAGTAATATTTTTGCTGATCCAGATTGGCCATGACCTGGATATAGAAATTTTACGTGTGAGTAATTATGTATTATATATTCTAGCTGTTTTATCCAGTCTAGAGAGCGGCCCTCTGCTAAGAAGGGTATCATATCATTGTTTACCACGTCGCCGGTAAACAAAATCCTTTGCGCAGGAAGATAAATTAGAGTCATATCACCCGCTTCTCCGGGTCCAATATCTTTGAAACTATATACTATTTCATCAATAGTGACATTTGTATCCGAATTTATCAAATTACTGGGTAAAACTATATTATCGGTATAATCATTACCGTGAAATTCTTTCGCTAGTGCTATTAATCCTCCCGTATCGTTTTTCATAATATCATACACAGATCGGGTTGAGTAAACTGGAACATTGATAGTTCCATTTAGCAAGATTTCTGTTCCTCCTATATGGTCTGGATGAGGATGTGTAATAATAACACCTAATATTGGCTTGTTTATTTTTTTGACTTCATCTTTAAGTTTTTTGGCTTCAGACAACGTGCGTTGCGTATCAACTACAACTACTCCATTCGCACTTTCTATAATCCATGAGTTGACTGCACCTTGCCCTGAAGAAGTAAAATTATGAATTTGAGGAAAAGTTGCGTAGGTGATTGTTTTGTCGTACGCTGATGCATTAATTCCCTGTTGAGCAAATACAAATTGTTGCAGACGTGATTGATCTATAGAACTGATTAGAAAAGTTACCATCATGCTTGCAGCCACGACTGCTAAGAGCATCGATATCTGACTTATCTGAATGTTGACGTTTAGGCTAGGCATTATCTTTTGCTTTTGCAGAGATTCTATTGTCCTGCCATATTCGTTCATTATACCATTTAAGAAAACAACAGTTATAAAAATACGAAAGTGAAGATTATGAAAGTGGCTAACAAAGTGGTAAGTGCCTTTAGAATTATCCTCTATAATTAATACATCATATGAAACAACTCGTAAGAAAATACAAAAATTTAAGACTATAACTATTTGGATATTATTGAGCGTCCTTTTAATATAGTAATAATATATTCTAAAATTAGGCAGTACAAAAAACCATTATCGAGTGATTGTTCCTATATACGTTATCAAGTCTACTAAAATATATGAAAAAGAATGTTGAAAATTATACACACGGGGACATAAGAAACGAAAATATCAAGATTGATGGAACAGCACTAAATTGAATAGGAGTTCGTAAAAAATGTCAAGCCCTTGTTGAACATCTGAAATTGCAAGAGTTTTCAAATAATCGAGGTTTATATCAAATTTTACGAGACATTCGAATCCTAGTACCCTTTACCTTGTTTAACAGATTCGTATAAAGAATTATTATGGTGTAGTCAATTGATATTTCGGATTCCAAGCAACTTATGAAAGTCAGAACTTTTAATTAGATCCAATTCTTACTATTGTGAGAATTATTTTAAATCGTTGAAACTGCTCAAATTCACGTTCTAGAAATGTGACAGAAAACAATACAGAGTTTTCTTAGGCAATTTTCTAAAACAACTTGTATTAGTCAAATCTGCAAGTATCATCTCATGAAACAAATGACAATGATAATCACTGCTATCATTCTCATTACGAGTGGTGCAATAACAATATTAAGTATCCAAACTGCATCTGCAGGTCCTATAAATACATCCAGGTCTAATATTAAAGCGCTGAGGACGGATGCTTCTGGTGACGATAGTCAAGCAACAAGTCAAGATATAGATACAGAAATCATTACCTCTATGGATAATACATGTTCAGAATCAGACTGTTCCAATGCAATAGGTATAAGTCTTGGCGACAATACAAATGATGGTTCAAAGCAGCCGCCTGATAACTGAATTATAAAGACATATGATTACAACCAGTTAATATCAAATTTGCAGTAATATTCTGCCAATTCTTATCGAAGTTATCGACTAGTATCAACCAGCTGGATGTGAGCAATTTGCATAATGCATTGTACTCACATATCTGCTATTACTCTACAATCATAAGGAATCTGGTCTCAAATAACTTTATAATTTTGTCAGTTTAATAAAAGGTACTGTAACTGTTTGCATTCGCGTTCTGTTGGCCTGAAGAAAGATTGGGAATGGGACATACATGGTATGACCAACAGAACTAAAATCAAATAAACTAATACTTATTAACAATTCAGACACAATCCTTGTGAAAATTGTATACCGAGGATTTAATGTATTTGTCTCCAAGTCATTTCCTATTGTAGTTTGTTAACCAAGTAATTAATTCGCTGCAAACACTACTTTTAGGTCTAAAACTATACAATTTCTCCATTTATTTGAATTTCTTGACGATATTCCACAATTTATATCAGGTAAAATAAATTAATCAAAGAAGGCTCCTTATGACTAATGCCGATAATTCGAATAAAGATGATAAACTTATTCATGACTATGATGCAATATTAAAGGAGAGTGCGTTATTAACCACTTTTTCTGGGATTCTATTCGGCTTCCTTCTAAATATTTCAATTAATACACCTTCGCATTTTGTAGCAATAGACATCATAATTCTGTTTATAGCACTATACGCTATTACTATAGCCGCTTCACTATTTGTAATGCCTGTAGTATATCATCACTTGCAATATCCATACGGAAGTTTAACCAAGTTCAAGACTAGGTCTCATCGGTTTATATTATTCGGTTTAATACCTGCGGGCCTTACACTTTACCTGGGTTTAGTGTTAGCTATTCATTCGAAGATGGGATCGATAGAATCATTCATCTTTGCATCATTCCCATTCATTATGGTATATTTTTTATTTAGAGCGAGAAAATGATGACAAATAATATCTGATCTGATGACATGTGATTTGAATTTCCGAAATGTTCCACGATCTAACAAGAAATTTGGTCATATCATATCAAGGGCAAACGTTGTGATCTGAATATTTATGTTTTGCATCTTTTCCGTATCTCTAAATCTACTGATGGATGTATCTGGTACACAAGCGTGTTATTTCCTAGGTTTGGTACAGGGATCACATTCGCCATTTGAAAAGAATATCGTATAAAGAACTAGTGGTACTTCAAGGATAGAACAGATGTCAAATCAAGTGCATAAATACTACTTCTTGACCTGTAAATACCATAAATGACAGAAAATAATTTTTATCTTATAACAATGTATGAACAATATGTCGTTGAACGTAATTGATGTTAACATAATCAAGAAGCTTTTGTCTGACGCAAGAAAGTCTTATCGCACCATTGCGTGGGAATTGGGTATTTCGCCTCCAACCGTACTTAAGCATGTAAAAAAGCTTGAAAAGAGCCGGGTTATAAGATCATATTCTGCACAACTGGATCATGAAAAAATTGGATATGATTTGACTGCAGTAATAGAAATCACTGCTGTTAAGGGCAAGATTGCTGAAGTAGAGAATCACGTTTCACGCATTCCTAATGTGTGTGCTGTCTACGATATCACAGGTTTAACCGATATGATTATAGTTGCAAAATTTAAGAATCGGAGTGAGTTAAGCAACTTTGTAAAGAAAGACCTATCTCTTTCTCATATTGAGAGAACTAATACGCATGTTGTCCTTATTACTGTTAAAGAGGACTATCGCTTTGTTTGATGGATCTATCATGAAATAATATATTCTACTATTATTTGGGCCAAAAGAGTACTAATGTACCTGCAATTGCATAAGCTAATATACCACCTTCAAATATTGCAATGAGATTTAGACAACATCTAGTTAAATGCACTTAGTGCAGACCTGAAAGCTCGCAACTGGATCATCCCATCAAAGGAACTCGAAACTTATTTGGTCCACACTTTATCCAAATGAAATGTGGTATTTTTATGTTGTCGGTAAGTTTGTTATCTCGTGGAGATGCACATTAGGTTCAATTTACAATGCTCTCGCGCCCAAGATCAGAGAGTTTCAGAAAAAGAGAGTATTAATTATGGAGACAAAAAATTAATAAAATAAAATATTGATAAATCTAATTTAGATATTCAAGACCCGCCTCCAATCTGTGAATTTTTTCCAAAATTTTTGTATGATCTGCATCTACTTCAGTTGTTAAATAAAGCAGCAAATTCTCACCAAATGGTAAAGTTATGCGTTTGATTTTTTCATATTCTGCCAAAACGTATTTCCCCTTTCCTATCTGCTGTGATATATCGCTCCGCTCTCTCCATGAATCCATAGCCAAATCAAGAGATTTCTTACTTTGTTTTTTGTCCAACAAATTCTGTACGCCTGACCTATGTCGCGATAGCATCACATTTCCTTTACTATCACAAATAGTCACTAGTCTAATTCTTGGGTCTATGTTTACAATATCTCTAAAATGTTGTCTGATTTTATAGAGTCTGATTCTTAATAATGAGCTCAATATGAAACCAAATATTGCACCCCAGATCATATGAAAAGCTATTGCAGCAAGCGTGATCTTTGTCACGGCGCTGTTTATTTCATCAGACGAAACTGCTTGTTGTAAAGACGATGACTGGATTACAACTATACGCTGAATTGAGGGCTGTATTAACAATGTTGTTATCGGTAGAAAGACAACTAACCATATGACAAGGCCTGCCCCGATACCAACCAAGGCTGATCTCAGAGGGTCGAGCATGCGAATTTTCTTCCACCTAATACCGATAGCTCCAAGTAGTGCTCCTATCAACGTGCCTACCAATAAGTGAAGGCCAAATCCGATATATCCTGCAGACACCATATCGTTTGAGCCCAGACTTATACCGATAATTGAATAAAATGTACTAATACGAAGGCCAAGAATTAACTCTGCAGCCACAATTGCCGATGAAATGGCCCAGGTCGCAAGAAATCCTGCAAAAGCTCCATATTTTATTCCTTTATAGAGCACCATTAATTCGATCTGATTTTCAATTTTCCTGGTATTCTGAACACTCGCTATACTGGATTGCACCTAAACCATACCTACCCTTTTGACATCGGAAGTCTTACCCTGTATAAGTTTATCTGATCTATTTTTCGTAAGGTAAAATCTTCCCGTGTTAGGATCACATACTCCTTTAAGAGAGAGATCGGACGCAAATTCTGAAATCGTGTGAAAGACATTGACTATTTTTTCTAGCATGTTCTACGTATAAGACTTGTAAAATATAACATATTCTACTTAAACACTAAACGTTTGATACACGTTATTGGATTATAATTTATAAACGTTAACACATTCAGCAAAAATCAGGCTTGAACTTCGCATTTGTCAATCAAGAAACGACGGCCTTGTCCAGGCTCTAAAGAAGCATTTCTTAGTCTGTGTAAGCTGAATGATGACACATAATAATCAATTGTATATTTTAGCTCAAACTTCTACCAAAGACACCAATTCCTGACATTAAAATGAAGGAAACTTCTTTAATCCTATCACAGTATCTTATCAGTTTAAAAAATAACGGTTCGCAAGTTCATAACTGTTTAATTAAATTAAATAAGGTCATGAGGGTTGTAATAAGTCTCCTCTGGTTTGGTATCGGCACGTCATTGAGCTCAAATTGTTGTACATAAGTGTAATGCATCCAATGGTTTTTAGATTTGCTACAATTTGTCTAATCTTTTTGGGTATTTTGACTTTATTATTACGTATATTACCATGCTCTCTTTTAATAGGTTGAATTGATAAATATAATCATAAAGTTGCTATGTTTAAAACGAAGGGTATGAATCAGAAAATAGATTACAATCAGTATCGAAAATTATTTTAATTCTTTAATCATTATATCCTTAAACAATACCACAGATTTTTCATTATGAGCTTGAAGTCCTATATACCCAGCAGCTTGTCTATTTCCAACAAATTCATTAATTTTTTCTCCATTTATAATAATTGTATATGACTGATTAATTACCTGTATCTGCATTTTATTCCATTGACCTGGAGGGTTTGAAACAATTTTTGTCGGACCAGCAAAATCGTAGATGGCTCCTGTTTGATGTAAGGGATTTCCAGCTGCATCATCTATCTGAATCTCATAACCATGCTTTACTGGTATTTTCGCATCATCATGAGGGTCGGGAAAGCGTACAAAAACTCCAGAATTATCATCCTTTTTAGCGACTTTCCAATTTAATTCCAGAACAAAATTTTCATACTTTGTTTTTGTATACCACAATATCCCATGTCCTGCAGACTGAAGAGCCCCATCATCTGTTATTATAAACTTGCCACTTCCAAGCATTGCCCAACCATCTAACGTATTACCATCAAAAATTGAAGTATATACAGCGGCCGAAATATTCTTTGTATTCGATAGTTTGATTACTGACGTTGACTGGGAATCTTGCAATCCTAATGGAAGTAACACAGAAATAAGTAATATTAATATGATTATATAAATAATCAATCTTGGCACCAGATAGAGCTTAGTGACTTGCTAGGTAATTGTGACATTCGAAGCTCTTGACTGTACTAAATTTTAAATGCTCATACACGCTCATAACTAATAAAAAGAACAACATTGAGGAAATTAATTTAAAATAGTTGTGATACATACTCTAGCGTAGGAAATTATGTAATCATTGGTAATTAAGATTATCAAGATGATCTCTATAGATCTACAAAGTTTTCAATTCTCTTATTTGTAGTTGTAGTACAGAGAATTCCTTTATCTTGTAGATGTTAGGGAACAATCCTTGAACAATACTTCTTGAACAATACTTAATCTCTTAATGAGGGTAAGATACTGATAGTTCCTATATTAAGGATATAGTTCTTATTGATATCAATTAGATATGGATTTATCATTCACTCGTAATTTTGACATCAATGCCAAGATCACTAAGGGAAGATTATATCTATCAGGATTTGAGATTTATATGATTAATATAGTTCCTATAGGAATACGATTTATACCTACACACAATAAAGGTACGTAGAGGACAGTTTGAATAAAGGCTTTTTGTCATGGATTCGATCAAATGATAAATATATTATAAATGAACTAGAAAAACAATCCCAACTAGTAGTAGATGCAACAGCTTGTTTGACTAAAATTGCAGAAACTTCAGATCAGGATCTCAGGAAATCGTCTATTTTGTTAATTCCATTGATCGTAATATCACCATTTTCATCATAGTCAATATTTTTCTTTAATGAGTTGCTTTCAAAAAGGTTCTTAATTGCTAATCCCGTTTCTAATTTATCGTGAGACCATGATTTAAATTCTGGATTTTTAGTAAATTCATTTACAAATTTCTCAAATTTTGCTTCATTGCCAGAAGCTTTTGACTCTATTTCTAATTCAGTAAATCTGAATTTGTAGTTACTATTCATTAACATCATTGTATGATCTAGTGCAAATTCAAATTCGATCTGTTTAGATGATTTGTTAACAGCATTTATGATTTCTCTATTTGTTTTTTTATTCTGAATATTTTTTAAACCCATCTTATCTAATGCCTTGTTCGGTATTTTATCATAACAGTGTTCAAAGTTACTTAATTTGATACCCAGCGATTTCAATTTATTCATAATATCATAAAATGATTTTTCGGACCACGGTTCTTCAATTTCTACTCTATCTGAATAATTTTTTGTTCTATTTTTTGGTGTTTTTAGAGTAATTTTATAGACGTTGTCATCGAGCAACCTTATGCGTAACTCGATTTGGTTCTTTAGCAGACAATCATCCGACGTATCAAAATAAAGATCGTGGATACTCTTTATTTCTTTCTTTTCATGGTTAAATCCACTATTCAGAATTACATTTTTTATTTTTTCGAGTATAAAGATCCTATCTTTAGTAAGAATTAAAAAAGCACTTTCAACTTCGGACATTAAATGAACAACAAATATGTATAATATTGCAATTACTTAAATTTGTACCTACTTTATCTCTATGAATTATATATTGTGTAGGTTATTTTGCATATTGTGAAAATGGAAATGACGTCAAGAATATACTGGAAATGAGTCAGAAATCTTATAAGAATTTTCAGTTACTATGATGGTTTATTGCCTTGAGCTCTTAATTAGTATTTTGTTACCATCTATCTTTATTTCGTATGTTGATTCTGGTTCGCTCGCGGGAGGGCATGTTACTTCACCAGTCCTAACGTCAAATTTAGATCCGTGCCAAGGACATTCGATTTCATAGCCGTCAAGTGTACCGTCAGCAAGAGGACCACCTTCATGTGTACAAACATTCCCAATGGCGTAGTATCTATCTTCGATATTAATGAGACATATAGCTTTGCCGTCGACTTGAACCTCTTTCATGTGAGAAGATGGTATATCTTTTACGTCAGCGACGTTTACAAAATTTTCGCTCAAAATTAGAATCATTTATTCTATAAGGTTGATTGGCTAAATGTATTTCTGTTTGAATACGATGTTTGTTTCATTCCGACATTCTCTATCGTCTACAATGTGTTTACTTATATACTTATCAACGAAGTATTATTGCTAGTATTTAGACGCAGGCAAGAGATTAATCCAAGAATTAATTTACAATCAGATTCTGATCCATATATAATTACAGATAATAATAGTGCAGGATTATTCAATAATTAAACCGAGCCAAGTCCGCTTTTTTTCCTAATCCATACTAATTCATAGTAGATGAAAAAAATAAATAATATACAATATTTCACAGTATTACTATTTGTGCGAAATAGACGAAGCTGTATCGAACAATCAAGGAATAGTTGTGAAATACATTTACTTCATTCTAACTATATTTTATAATAAAGTTAGGAATTTCAAACAAAAGAAAAAATTACTAGGAGTATGTTTGCTTATTTGTATACGAACGTATTGTTTTGGAGTAATGCCTGTACTGTAGGAACAACTCTCCCAGACTGAGCCATGGTAAAGCAATGGGTTGACATGAACTGCTGCGCTCCTCCAAGCCTATTTTCCCATTTAGGCAACATGTTATTTACACAGTTTTCGCTTACTGCATCAATGTATTTAGAGAAAATAAGCCATGGGTTAGGTTGTCCTCCTCCTCCTCCTCCTACCTGCTTTGCAATCTCACCAAATGAGACTTGTTGGTTTGCTTGAGCAGCTGCCTTTTCCAAGTCGGATACAAATTCCTTCTGTACTATTACATCGTTTCTTGTTCCAAGTCTAGTAAGATGGCCACCAACAAGTGTGTCAAAGTCATAGTTGTTTAACGCTATATCATGAGCTTTGATAAATCCTGCAGTATCTTGAGCTATTGCCAAGTACGGAAATGGAACCCATCCTGGAAATAAAACATCAACTAGCATTAGCACCTTTTGGTTTGGAGCATAGATGAATATATTTCCAGGCGAATGATTGACGCCATAATAGTCTAAATTCAGAGTTTGATTTCCTATCTGCAATGTATAGTTCTTGGTAAATGTAACAGTAGGAATTGGTGGTACCATGGAAGCATTTTTGGCTACACTTTTCGCTCTTTGCAGCTCATCTGCAGTTTCTTGTTGAGCTATAAAAGTAGCATTCTTCGGGAATATCTCTGCTGCGCCTATATGATCTATATGAGCATGGCTGTAAATTACATGTGTAACTGGCTTGGTTGTCACTTCTGCTATAGCTTTGAGATAATTATTGCCAATGGTTGCCGGAGCATCAACGGCTACAACACCTTTGTCAGTTACCATAAACATAGTCTGGTATGCTCCATCAGTTAGCCAATAAAGACCACCTCCAATTTGTTGGACTAGGTATCCTTTTGCAGGTATTGGAGGTCCTTTTGCTGCTTCAGGTAGTTGGATTGTAGCATTAACAGTACTACTATTATTAGATTGCTTTACCGCCTGAGATGCGAATTTAAGATATGCTGTCTCCTCATTTTCATTGTTTTCCATTTCAGCTACGGCCCTTATGGGGAGTATTGAATAGTTAATAGTGCTAAATGATGATACAAACAAAATCACTGAAACCGTTCCTATCATCCACAGCTTCTTTGTCTTTTGTATACTAATCATTGCGATATGACAATGTATGAACGAGAGAGGATAAAAGTGTTCGTAATCAGACTTGTCTCACTAACGCGAATTAGAAGAGTTATCATATTATTATTTATCAGTATTAGCACCACCAAAGAAATCGACAAACCGTTTTACTACAAACTCTGGCCGCTCTTCTGGAATCAGTGTCCTGCTAGAGGAACCTTAAAACCAGTAACATTGAGTTAATCTTTGCATTCCATAAAGTGCACAATTAATAGTAACATTACCTCCAAATGCTAATATTCTGCTCCAAAAGCTAGTACTTGCATTGTAAGCTTGGTCTTTGAATAATTTTCATTTTGAATTGCATCCTCTGGAAAAGCTCTGAAATAGTTAAAACCATCACGCATCCCACCTGGAGCAGAATAATGACTAACAAATTTGTTGATATTAAACCAGATAAAGATAAAGGTGAGCAATAAGGCTATGTCTTTAAAATCCAGTAGGGAATCTCCAGACTTTATTTTTACCCTTCTGAGTATAAAATAAAAACTTCTTTTTTTGTTCACTATTCCACATAGTGTTGGTGAACAAGCTGGTCATAGAACCTTACTGACTTGATATTGACAAACTCTAGCATTCCAAATCTTGATAGCTCTCTTCCAAATCCACTTTTCTTCACACCACCAAAAGGTACTCTTGGATTGGAAATTACGACATTGTTTACAGTTACTATACCAGACCGAACCATTTTTGACAATTTATCTGCTTTATCAAGGTCTTGCGTCCATATGCTTGCTCCAAGGCCATATTGAGAATCATTTGCAAGTCTCACGGCTTCCAGCTCATCTTCAGCAACGATTATTGGTGCAGCTGGGCCAAAGACTTCTTCTTGTGCTACGCGCATATTTTGGGAAACATTCTTCAGAATTGTAGGCTTATAAAAATACCCTTTGCTTCCTATCTGTTCACCTCCTGTCAGTATTTCGGCACCCGCTTTAACCGAATCTTTAACCTGAGAATCTATGGTCTTTAGGCCTGAAGCGTTTACAACAGGTCCTAAATCTGTATCTTCTGATAAAGGGTCTCCCACTTTAAGTTTTTCTGTGTTTTGAACAAACTTTTCAATGAATTCGTTTGCAATATTTTTTACTACGATAAATCGTTTCGAAGCTATGCAACTCTGACCATTATTAACGAATCTGCCTTTGACGGCTCCATTTGATGCCTTTTCAATATCAGCATCTTCACAAACTATGAATGGATCACTTCCACCTAATTCAAGCACACATTTTTTTATTTGTGATGTTGCTCTTTGAGCTACTTTGCCTCCTATAGGAACACTTCCTGTAAATGTCACAGCATTAACATCTTCTGAATCAATAAGTATGTCTGCAATACTGGAATCTCCAACTATCGTTTGGAAAACTCCATCTGGTACTCCACTTCTATCAAATGCTTTTTCAATTTCTATTCCACATCCCATAGTAGCACTTGCTGGTTTTAGTACTATAGTATTACCAGCCATCAGCGAAGGAGCTGCAAATCTTAATGCTTGCCAATAAGGAAAATTCCAAGGCATTATACTTCCTATTACGCCTAATGGTTCAAATATCACAGTGCTCTTTCTAGCATCAGTATTGACTACCTCATCAGTTACAAACACCCGACCATTATCTGCAAAATAATCCATTACCCATGCACATTTCTCGACTTCAGATCTTGCTTCTTTTATAGCCTTTCCCATTTCTTTCGTGACTTTTTTTGCAAGCTCTTCCTTGCTTTTTCTTAGTTCATGTGCAAAATCATGAATATGATCAGTTCTTTTCTGTATATCTGTATTCCACTCAGAAAAGGCCTGCTGAGCTTTCTTTGTTTTTTCATTTATCTGTTCTTTAGTCATTATCTCGTATGTGTCAAGGACTTCTTCTGTTGCAGGATTTATTGTAGAAAATTCTCTTGTCATTGTTGAACTCGCTCCTTTTAAGGATTTATTACACCTCTACCAAGAATTTTGCCTTCTTTTAGCAGTGTTAGTGCTTCTGTAGCTTGATCAAGTTTGAATCGATTTGAAACAACTGGTTTGATTACTCCTCTTTCAGCTAACGAAACCAATTCTATCAAATCAATTAAAGATCCAGTATATGATCCAATTAACCTGTATGCTCTTGTTGGCATGGTGACTAGACTTAATTTCAGTTCCCCACCAAAGAGCCCTACTAATACTAACCTTGCCCTTCTTCTAAGTAACTGCATATCTGTTTCTACAGTTTTAGAAGCATTAACAAAGTCAATTACAGCATCCGCACCCAATTTGTCAGTCAACTCTGCTATCGCTTTTACAGGATCCTCTTTCTTTGAATTTATAGTAATATTAGCACCATTCTTTTTTGCGACATCTAATTTCTGATCATCTAAATCAATTGCGATTATGTTGGCGCCTGTAACTGCTTTGACAAGTTGTATAGCCATCAAGCCCAAACCACCTGTACCCACAATCACAACGTTATCATCTGGCTTCAGATTGGCATTTTTTATTGCACCATATGATGTAAGTCCCGCACACGATAATGGTGCACTTGTATCTGTATCCATATCGTCTCCTAATTTTACTAGATATCTATAACTTGGTACCAATACATATTCTGCATAACCTCCGTCAACATAGACACCTAATGATCGAGGTTTGTCACACAGATTCTCTTCGCCAATCCTACATGCGGGACAAACTCCATCACCTATCCACGGATACACTAGTACTTTATCATTCTTGTTAAATCCTCCAGATTCTTCACCCAGATCGTCTACGATGCCTGCAATTTCGTGCCCAGGAGTGAGAGGATAGTTTACCCCCCTATCTGTGGTTTTTATTTGTTGCCCTTCTATACCTTCGTAATAACCTTCCCACACGTGGACATCGCTATGACATACGCCTACGGATAGAATTTTAATTAGAATCTGTGAACCTTTTGGTTTTGGTGTTTGGATATCTTGTATTTGTAAAGGTTCGTTTAATTTAACAATTCTTGCAGCTTTCATATGTATTCGTTTAATGGTATTCTACTATTTACGCAATTCCAATTACAAAAGCATACTCTACACGGCTTCCTTATTAACGTCTACGATTAAAACACTATCAAGTCTAATTCTAATCTTATGATAGTAAGCACTGGATCTTGTCGCGGCATACGATATTGCAAAATTAAGTTTCACCAAGAGCTCCATGAATATTAAGAGCGATAGCTGCAGCGCCGGCCATTTGAAGCAATATTAGAACTCTGTGTATAGCGTCATCGGTTTCAATTCTAGATGAATAGAACGTAACGCCCAACCACAGCTAAAAAACAGGAAAAAATAATGATACTGTACCTAGGAATGCAGGTAGAGTTGTATAACTAGTGTACAGATTTACGCCTATTTCGGCAACGGCGGCAGCAAAAACTAGGTCATAGAAAAGATCTAGCCAAGTAGCGCGACGCTCCTTCTCTATCTCATTCAACTTATTTGTCCCTTATGGAATCATAGATATAACATTGCTTTCCCGGATCGTTAAACTATATCTACTCCGCCGTCCTCAGAAATAGCATGACGTTCACGTTGAACGTTTTATCGAAATGTTCTTCAGAAATTCTATTCAATGGCAGGAACTCTGCGACGTGGATAAGCGCAGCGGAGGAAAAATGACGAATAAAATATCCGGGTGCGCCGCCAGGCTGGACATTGACAAACAAACCAATAATCTATTTTGTATTTCAAAGATTATATTGTAATACAATCGATTAGTATTGCATTCTGTACTAGCACAAGATATATGCTATAGACGCTAATTTCACATTATGGCATCGGAAGAACGCCATTATGATGTAGTTGTAATTGGGTCAGGACCATCTGGTAGAACCGTTGCTCAGCGACTGGCTAAAAATTCGTTCGCTATAGCACTTGTTGAAAATGAGCTAGTAGGATGGGACTGTGCTTATTGGTCATGCATTCCAAGTAAAGCATTACTACGACCTCCTGAAGCACTAACTGAAGCTAGAGAAGTTAATGGATCCAGACAAGCAGCACAAGGCCAATTAAGTGTTGAATCCACTCTTACAAGGCGTGACACATTTGTAGGCAATTGGAATGATGATGATAATTTAACCAAGATGCTACAAGAAGGTGGTGTAGAAATAATGAGGTCAAGGAAGATTGGATGGACCCCGGCGTGTAATTGTAGTATCGAATAATAATGGTTATACTGGTAGTGATAAAAGCGATAGCAATAGTAATAGCAGTGCCATTACAATGGTGTTGGTTGCAAATCATGCCGTCGTATTGAGTACCGGGAGTAGTGCAGCTATTCCATCACAAATACAAGGATTAGTAGAGGCACATCCATGGACAACTAGAAATGCAACTAGCGCAAAGAAAGCTCCACACTCACTTGCAATAATTGGTGATGGAGCTGTGTGGCCTGTGAAATGGCACATGCATGGCAGGCACTTGGCACCACAGAGGTCATTATCCTCAGCAGACACAAAAGGATACTTGATAAATTTGAACCGCTGGTAGGTGAAAGACTTGCGGAAGCCTTCAAAAAGCGAGGTATATCTATACATAATAATGTAAATGTCAGAGAAGTCAAACGCATCAACAGTACTAACATGCAAGAAAATAGTGGTTCAATTCAAATTATGTTAGATGATGGCAATACTATAACTGCTGAGGAGCTTTTAGTAGCTGTAGGTCGGAATCCCAATACAGACAAACTAGGCCTTGAAACAGTTGGTCTCAAACCGGGAGATTGGCTTGATGTTGACGATACCTGCCTTGTTAATGGAGTAGATGGCGGTGGTGAGTGGCTATATGCGATTGGTGATATTAACCATAGAGCATTACTAACTCATATCGGAAAGTATCAGGGTCGTGCATGTTCTACAGCTATAATCACACGCGCTAGAAAAACTCGTAATATTTCTAATAATAATTATCAGGATAATTCTGGTGGAAATAGCAGTAATAGCAGTAATAGCAATAATAGGAACGCTGCTAGCAATACTACTTTTGATCCTAGTACCACGTGGCTAGCCACGTCAGATCATATGGCTGTACCACAAGTGATTTTTACTGATCCTCAAATCGCTTTTGTAGGTTTAACTGAAGAAAGTGCTCGCAGCTTGAAAATCAATGTCCGAGCAGTCGATTGTGAGATGGGTACTTTGCCGGGAGCTCAGGTACATACAGATGGTTATGATGGACAAGCCAAGATTGTTGTAGATGAAGATCGTCATGTAATAGTAGGTGCTACTTTCATTGGTCCACAGGTTGGTGATTTGCTCCATGCTGCTACAATAGCAATTGTAGGTCAGGTACCATTAGAGCTACTCTGGCATGCAATGCCATCATTTCCTACTGTAAATGAAGTTTGGATAAGCTAACTTGAAAACTATGGATTTTGATATTCATATAAGAATGCATTACAAATAACTACTAAATCGTTACTACCACTAGGCATAAATACATCATAGAAGAAGACAAGTCAAGGTAACAAGCAATGGCAGTAAACCATGAGTATGTAGTATATAAAAATATATACTCCCGTTACGTACAAACACATATTATAATGTGATCATACATTACAAAACTGTCAAAGTAGATGGTGTCAATATCTTTTTCCGACAAGCTGAAAATATGAAAAAATCGACTATTCAGGATTTGGTAACAGTGACCAACCTCCAATCGATGAGTTTGAATACACATTTGACAACTTGGCCAATGTAATAAACAATTTTGTTGAAGGAATAAAATTAGACAAATACAGTATTTATGTTCATGACTATGGCGCTCCAGTTGGATTCAGATTAGCAGTCAAACATCCTGAGCGAATACAAGCGATAATCACTCAGAATGGTAATGCCTATGAGGAAGGACTACAACCTGCGTGGGATCCAATACGCACATATTGGGACCATCCCACAGACGAAAATAAGGAAAAGTTAAGAAGCCTTCTTACTGCAGACTTTACAAAATATCAATACGTGAACGGGACTCGTAATCCCGCTGTAATCAGTCCAGATTCATGGAATATCGATCAATCTGTATTGGGTCGTCCAGGCAACAAAGAAATACAACTTGCATTATTTTACGACTACCGAAATAATTTGAAACAATATGCCATATGGCAGCAATATTTTAGAACATATCAGCCTCCAATATTAATTGCATGGGGGAAAAATGATATTTTCTTTGGACCACAAGGTGCATTAGCGTTCCAGAGGGATATTAAAGATGCCGAAGTTCACTTATTAAACACTGGACATTTCCCGTTAGAAGAGGATTTAGATGTTAGTGTCACGCTAATAAAACGATTTTTGAGTGAACGAATTATATTTTAATATTATATGCTTTTATCCCTTTACAATATACAAGTACCAGTTCAACTGGAATCCAGTTTAAAAGCTCCGGTAGGTTGAATTTCATCGTTTACCTACGCTATTAGAAAAAAGATTTGAAGAATTTTAAATGTTGGGTAGTTTAAAAGGATTTCTCGAATCATTACCATAATTTTACTATTAGTTTATTTAATTGTTACTATGGGTTTAATCATTAGTTCTACTATTAGTTTACCTATTAGTAGTAACGACAGACTAAAATTAGGAACCGACATACCCGCTTGTTAATGTTAGATAAACAACACCAACAAATTTTCGTGCGAAAACTAACGTGTCAGAGATGCGGTCATCACTGGGTATATCGGGGAACTAATCAATACATATGCAAATGTTCGCATTACCAGACTACAGTCAGCAGGTTCAGAGCAGTTAACAACAAATGAATCGAAGAAGAAAGAAAATGATGTGAAAAAAATGAATGAAGATGACCTGAGAAGGGGGGAGAGAGTAGGAGGAGGAGCACTCCACTACTCCTCTAATGAAATAATTAATGCGTTGGAAAATTATGCTAATTTATTAACAGAGTTGATTTCTGAAAAGTATAAAAAAGGTCTGGGGGACTTGTCCCAGACACACGGTACAGGTTCTACAACTATCCCAGTCGAGCCATCGAAGGAGTTTAATTGTTAATGCAAGTTATAAACGACCTATCAAATAAACGTGACTCCCCCATATCGTCTGAGATTTTACCATCTCGAACTAAGAATCGCAATGCTATATCTATTATGTCTACACTATATTATTACAAATCTACTACAAGAAAGGCCGAAGATGTTATTTGAGAAATTCCTAAAAGAGGTATCAGACTTGAGTATAGCAGATGAAGAATGTATGAAGGTAGAAGTAAAGAAATTGCAGACAGACACTCCCAATATGAAAATCAGTAGAGATAGAATTATCAGAAAAAGATAGAGATTCAATCTATGAAACAGAAATATAGGAATTGAATATTACCCTTCAGAATATTCTAAGTGTTATATGAAATATAGAACAACCTGCTAAGGACAAAATAGCAAAGCAGCTAATTATGAAAGGAAACACATACCGCATCCCAATAGAAATTAGACGTGTTGAAGGTCCAAAGAGCAGGGACAACAAAAATTTTTGTAAATTTACTAGAAGATCTCAATAATACGAGAGTTCTTTACCAAACTTGGTTTTAAATTTAATCCTCAATTTACCGATGAGAATGCAACATGTATGATTATAGGTGATGATATATTCGTCATGCTCCTAGTTTTTTTAAAACCTTTTAAACACATATCCTCAAGAGCTAGGTAAAAGCTGTTGTAATATCAACTTCATCATATACTACTAGTATTCTATTATTACTGGTATTATTATTATCTGTCATAGCTCATCTTAAGGTGTTGTTTCGACTTTCTCGATCTGCCTAACGATACGTTAAACGCAAAAGTAGCACCTCTACTACTATTTCCATCTAAAGAATAGTTGTTCAAAGCCCAAATGTTGCCTCCGTGAGCTTCAATAATGCTTTTTGAGATAAATAATCCTAGTCCGGTGCCTGCATTAGATTTTGCAACAAATTTCGTAAACAACATAGGCATTATTTCTGGATCTATTCCAGACCCGGTATCCTTTACGCTTACTAGAGCCTTGCTATCATCTTCTTCTTTCTCTAATTCTGCTTTAATGGTTATATTGCCTTGCGAAGTGAACTTGACTGCATTACTTATTAGGTTAGAAATAACCTGGGTTAAACGGTTCTTGTCCCCTTCTATCTGAATAATCTCATTCTGCCCTTCATGGATTAGCTTGACGTCATTGTTACCAGATCTTTCGATCTCAATTCTATAGTCGTCTACTACGTCTGATATTACTTGATTAAGGTTGAAGTTCTCTAAATTAAGTCTTAATGATCCACTTTCAATTCGAGTAACATCCAATATATCTTCAGTAAGCTGCTTCAATCTCTTTGCGTTTCTAATGGTAATATCTAGTAACTCACATTGTTTTGCATCTTTTGAGTCAGATCGAATAACTTGAGTCAGTCCAAGTATAGGCTGAATAGGTGTACGCAATTCATGTGCTGCTATATTAATAAACTCCTCTTGCATTTTATCATGGACTTTCAATTGGTTATTAGCCAGTGCAAGCTGTTGGTTTGATTCTGCTAGGGAATCATTTGCCATTTTTAACTCTACTGTCCTTGCATTTACAATTGTCTCTAATCTCTTGTTCCATGAAAAAAGTAGAAAGACAAAGATAAATGCTACTCCTCCTATTATTGTCACCATCAATATTGTAAAGTATTGCTGCTGAACAATTAGTGCACCTACATCAGTTGCAAGGTTATGTTGCACACTAACGTATAAAACCAAAAAATTCTTACCTTTAACTACTACAGGCTGGTATGCGATAGTATTCATTTTACCATTGATAAGAATATCTTTTGAACCTATATTTCCCTGTAACGAATTCCTTACCAGGTCATTTAAGAGATTCTTTGACTCAGAAGCGTCTAATATAGGTGACAACAAGAATTGAAATTTACTGTCAAAAACGTTTTCGCCTATATATTGCTGGGCATCAGTTGCGTATAGAATTGTTCCAGTTTTGTCCAGTAGTCCTATATTGCTATTAAATTGTGGATATAATTGATTTTTCAAAAAGTTGCCCAAGCTTTCGAGTCTGATTGAGGCAACCACTACACCTGTAAATATCCCTTTACCGTTACTGTTACCGCTATCGTTATCGTTACCAGCGCCTGTCATATTGATTACAGGATATGATATGTATAATCTTGGAATCTTGTCATTTGATTCTATTAGACTGCTGTAGTATACTGTGTTAGTTTCTTTTGGAATAGCAAAATATGGTCTATAACTTAGGTCTGCTCCTTTATATTTTTGATATGTGCTTTCATTGATATTGCTTATCCAATTGATTTTGCCATCTTTATTAAGCCACATATAAAAGTCAGTTATATCATTTGAAGAGTTTTGTCTAGTGTTAATGACCGTATCAGCTCGTTTGTATTCATTATTATGTATGGCAGGAGAATCAGCAAGTGTCTGTAAAAGAGCACCAACAGTTTCTAGTTTGTTTGTTAATATATGCGAAATGTCGTGTGTTTCAATCCTTGCATTTGATCTTACTTCCTGTGAAGCGATATCAACTATCTTGTTAGAAGTGAAAACGGAATATTGATACGAAAAGATTGATATTGCTAATACGAGAGCTACAACAATGGCTAGTATAATAATATTAGTTTTATCATTGCGCCATTTTTTTAAGATAAGCCATCTCCTTCTTTATTCATCTAATCTCGTTCTGGTTAATAATAATTTTCCCTTACACCATACATTACTTTATCCAAATGTGTTAAGAGTCCTTCATTTGTTATAGGGCTTTCGAATAAAACAGTTAGCAGGAAGTAAAGAAAATCTATCCGAATATCCCCCTAATACATTTCTCCGGGTGTGAGAAAGCATAATTTCATGTTTTCATCTAGTTCCCTGATCTCCCTATAAAAGGAAAAACCATTCATTTCTGGCATCTTGATGTCAAGGATCAATAGATCATAGATGTGAGGCTTGAAGTTCTCTAATGCAAGGAAAGGATCCTCGTATGAATCAACAATTAAACCGTTTTGTTCTAGTAGCTCACGTATTGCAGTGTTAGAGTCAGCCTCATCATCGACTAGCAGAATTTAGTGTAATTCATAAAAATCATAATTCGCTGAAGAACAAAAACAAAAAATCAATGAACATACGAGGCCAAACAGAGAAAGACATAGGAGAGAAGCCCTACGTGTTTTGCACTTAGCAAATATAAATAAACCTGCATGTTTTGTATGCCATTTATCAAAAATATACATTGTTAGCTCAAGTAATTGCTTGGCTATACCCAGACAGATCCTAACAACTACAATTTAATTGTAATGGATATAAGGATGCCTAATTTGAATGGCCTTAACTATACTATAGACTGAAGGCAATAAATCCAAATATCAAGATTTTATTTATATAAGCTCTTGATGCAGCGCAGGAAATCGTAAGTATACTTCCTGGTGTGAAATTGGATGATGTTATAAGAAAACCTGTAGATCAGAAACAATTCCTTTACAAAGTAAAGAACAGCAGCAGCAGCAGCAGCCGAATAGAAATATAATACATTTCATCAAAGATCCATAGACATAGTAACTGTGACTAAAGACATTAAAGAGCATCATAAATAGTATATCAGCTACACCGTACATGATTCAACACTCTTTATATTATTGTAAATCCGACAACAGTTCTGCTTCTATTCTTGCTGTCAAATCATCTATTGTAATTGGTTTTCTGATAACAACAGGTTTTTCTGAATCTGACGTATGTAGTACTTCTTTTAATTTTTCAGTTTCTAAATCAAATGCAGTCATAAAACAGATCTTAACGTTACCATCCAATTTTCTTATTTCTTTATACAATTCAAAGCCATTCATTTTGGGCATCTTGATATCAAGAAGTACCAAAGAATTCAATCCTTGCTTAAAAGTTGACAAAGCTAATATAGGATCATTAAATGCATCAACTACATATCCATTATCTTCCAAGCCCATCTTGAAAGCTAAAGTTACATCTGGTTCATCATCAACTAATAAGATTCTATATGGATGCTTTTTTATATTATTTCTGTTACTTTGCGATTCCAAATATTTACACAACTTAGAGATTAATATATTTCAACATCCTCTAAAATACTCCTTTTCTATAGATGCTCTTATAATGCTTTTCTGACATTTTATATCGAACAGATGCAAATTAAAATTATTTCTCCTATTGATTGTTAGTTGTAATGTGAGTATAATAACTAATTATATTTGTTGTTTTATTCTTATTATTAATGAATTCTAATTCTTGCCTCAACTCTTTTACTAAATCCTCTATTTTAATTGGTTTTCGAATAAGACGTCTTACACCTAGTATAGGGAATAATTCTTTTGTAATCTCTTTAAAATAATATACTTCAGAGGCCGTAATAAAACAGACCTTAACTTTTTTATCTATTTCTTTCATCTTTTGATAAAACTCAATTCCATTCATTTTGGGCATCTTGATATCTAGAAGTAGCAGATCATATGAACCAGCTTTGAAATTAGAGGATGCTATTTCAGGACTGTCAAACGCATCAACTTCAAATCCATTATCTTCCAAGCCAATCTTGAAAGCTAAAGCAATATCAGGTTCATTATCTACAAGTAATATTCTATTCTTCATCATTTATCCTTATTATCTGATAAGATGGGCTGCTGATTCTGCTTTTTGCTGATTGGTAGGCTAAATGCAAATGTAGCTCCTCCTTTACTATTAGCATTATTTAAAGCCCATATTTTGCCACCATGTGCTTCTATTATACTCTTGCAAATAAATAACCCAAGTCCTGTACCTGTTTGAGACGTTGTAGCAAATTTAGTAAAAAGTCTAGGTAATATTTCAGAATCTATACCAACACCTGTATCTTTTATAGTAACAACAACTTCTTGATCAGCCTTTTCCTTTTCTTCAGCAGCGACATATATTTCTCCTCTTTTTTCTTCAGTAAATTTAACAGCATTATTTAGAAGATTAGAGATAACTTGAATAATTCTTTCTCTATCTGCTTCTACCAAAAAAGCCTCTTTATTTGATTCACTATAAGATAATCTAACATTGCCATTGTTCTTTTCAATATTATTTTTATAGTCTTCTATAAGTTTAGATAACAAATCACTTACATTGAATTTCTCTTTGTTTAGTTTTAATGTCTTGCCTTCAATTCTTGTAACATCTAAAATATCATTTGTAAGCCTTAGAAGTCTTTCGGCATTTCTATATATTGCTTGTATCATTTCTTCTCTTCTTTCAGGATGTCGTCGTAATAGCTCAGAACATGTTAGAACAGCTTGGGTAGGTGTTCTTAGCTCGTGACTTGCAATATTAATAAACTCGTCTTGCATTTTACCATGAGTTTTTAGCTGTTCATATAATTTTACTTGATTTGATATATTCTCTAAGATTGAAACATATGATAGAATAGTTGGTTGACTGGTAGAATAAGTTGCTAATCCTATTGCATCTATAAAAGTCTCCTTTGAATCATCTGTTTTTTCTATTACTAGGGATCCTTTTCTATCAACAACAAGGATAGTGACTGTACTTACTTTGATTTCTTCAGTTGGTATTTCAATACATTGAATATTAAAAAATTTGTTTGCTTGACCTTCCATCACCATATTTTGTATAATTTCTTCAATAATGTTATTAGTTGGAGTTAGAATCCTAACATTTACACTACGTTCTGCTGCTGCTTCCTTCAATGACTGTATTATTCCCATACGCTGTTCACGAAGAAATGAGTTAGTTGTAGGAATTAATAACAATACTTCTTCTTTAGCTGATTTTATTAAATTAAGGAATAATTTCTGTGTTCTTGATGGAATTTGAATAACTTCTGTACTATCCAGAGCAAATCCTTCTTCTATCTCCTTGATTCTCTGTTCGCTAGGAATTGCTTTATTCCAAAAGCTCTCAAATACATATTTTTGCTGTTCGACAGTATCTTTAACATTGCTGTAGATAACCTGTTGTATTGGTCTCATTGGTTGCTGTACTTCTTGCAATAAAGTTGCAGAAGCTAGGTATTCTGATTCACTTAACATAAAATTTCCTTTTATTCCATCTAAATATCTAATATCGTCAGCAAATTTCATCAGCTCTTTGCAGTAACTGATATTATCTTTAGTAATATCTGTAATGTACCTTAATTTAATGCCTCTTTTTTTAAAGTTAAGCAGCACTTCAATAGTTAGTAAAGGAGCTTTATAATCACCACAAGAGCTTATCATATTTGCTTTAGATAAAAATTGTAATATTGTATTCATTACATTTTCTGAACCGTATACGACCTCTGTCCTTTCAGGGATTTTGTTGGAAGAAGAGAATGTCAAGGTTGATAAACAAAATAATACAAAGCAAGTATATAAGCAAGGTTTTACACTAGTTAGAATACGTAAGCTGACCTGTATAGTACAGAATCAGTTTAAAAAGATCTGAGCTGCGAATAAGAGCGTATCCCAAAAATGTGGTGTATTTGTCTGACAGAAAGGATATAGGTAGTAAGGTCTATCAACAGCAAGGAATGATGAGAAGGAGAATTACTTCTACTTCCCTTCGAAATATGATTTACTGTTTTATTTTGTTTCACCGTATTGCTTTTCAGGTATTTGTATTCTGGAAACTAAAGCATCAATCTTGTCCTGCTTTTCCTTCATGACATCTAACTCGGTCCTTAATCGATTCTCTTCATTTCTGGCATTGAATGATGATCATTAATGATTTAGTAGCCAGTGGGCCCGGACCATAGTTATGGCGCTATTTCTTCATCTAAGAACTTTTCAAAATCGGGATTAAACCATTTGTCTGACTCTATTTGTTTCCATGTTTCTTTGATGGTTCCTCTTCGAAAAATATGTTTCATCCATTGCAGCCAACCTGTCCATTCATTATCATCAAGAACATTTCTTTTACGCATAGCATATGCATGCGAACATATCCACAGTACATAAAATGAGTATGCTTCCTCTCGTGAAAACTTTGTTTCACTATCAAACACTCTTTGCATCGACGGGTCTTCCATGACACGCTCTACCATCTTGAGATACTTATCACCCAGGTCATTGAGAACATTTGTTTGGATGTCTGCTGAGAGACTCTGCATTTGTTTTCTTGAGAAATACAGAATCACAAACAATGTAGCAACTATTCCAAGTGCCTCTGCCATGCCAAAATATTCGGCTAAACCAAGTTCATTCATATGTTTTTCTCATCATGTAGTAGGTTACATTAAAGAATAATAATTTTCCTCAGTTTTATCATGTATGTTCTTGCATTAACTTAGAGATGCTTCCGCGATGAGAGTTGGTTTATTTACAGAATTTCGAAACGATTTCATATCAGAATTCAAGTCATAATGGATCTGATTTTTATTGGAAATAATTCTCTGAAAGTTTTATCAAAAGATTCAAGTCACACAAGTTCCAGGCACTGCAATTTTTTAGAACAGATGAGGAGATGCTGTCACATTAGCAGGATAGTCAGACATCTTAGCTTGGAATTGAGGATTATTAAGAGCCTGTCATTCAATCTGGTTGCAAGCGTTCCGAGCGATGTGTCATCGGACATCCTTTCAATCCTCCTCACATGATCCCATTCGTCGAAGTTGTAGGAGATAATAGAACAAAACCGGAAGCAATCCAACAAGCAATCTCATTTTATATATCAATCGGAAAGAATTAATTGGGCTCAATTACTTTATAGCAAAGCTGAAGGGTGTTTGAACCCTGAATGAAGAAGGGTTCAATAGTCTATTATTTTAGTCTTTTTGTTATTTGCACGGTAACTATTCCTTAAAAAGGAATCACCAGTATAGATTATGGAAATTCCGCCTAAAGAAATAATAGGAAATCAACTATCAATTGTCACGAAATAATTAGTGTTTTATAAAAATTGAATCTATTTTAAAAGGTATATTGTTGTTTGATTAAACCTGACTCTGAGGACTTATTGTTAATTATCCGGTGTTGTAACTTATCGTTTCTTGAATATGCCGTTCAGACGCAAGTCTTATATCGCAAGAATTCTAATTAACAATCGATGATTCTATTATTAGGTGAAGTATTTCACCTTCCAAAAAAATGGTAAGATTTTAGATGACAGCTAAGTCTATAATATTTTTCTGTTTGATTACAGTCATAGCATTTATGATGTTATCAAATGCAACTAATATCTCCCAAAATTCTATTGCAGTAAGTTCCCAAGAAACGTACCGCTTCGTGAGATCATGGGGTAGTGATGGTAGTGAGGATGGACTGTTCATTCTTCCACACAGCCTGGCTACTGACAAATCTGGGAATATCTATGTAACTGATACGGGAAATAATCGTGTTGAGAAGTTTAGCTCTGATGGTACTTTTATTTCTAAATGGGGCTCTAAGGGAACGGGGAATGGACAGTTCATTCAGTTGCACGACATTAATGTCAGTCCGGACGGGAAATTCGTTTACACTGTAGAACTGGGCAACCACCGTGTCCAGAAATTTACGTCCAACGGTACTTTTGTAAGAATGTGGGGATATGAAAATACAGGAGGCGAGGGAGCGTCAAGAGAACCCCATCAGTTGGCCCTAGACTCATTTGGCAACATCTACTTAACTGATAGAGCTAACTCTGAAATACTAGTCTTTGATAGCAACGGGAAATTCCTAAACAAGTGGGGTTCGAAAGGAACTGAAGCTGGTCAGTTTATAAAACCTCATGGAGTTGTTTTTAATTCTAAAAACCAGATGTATGTTACTGATATGGGAAATTCAAGGGTTCAAGAGTTTTACAAAAACGGTACCTTCATAAAAATGTGGGGAACCCCAGGACAAGAGGAACAAGGAAAATTTTCAGATAGTATACCCGGCATAGCCGTTGACAAGTTAGATAATATATATGTAATAGATAGACTCCAATCTGTAATACAGAAATTTGATGGTAATGGCACCTTCATAACTATGTGGGGATCCAAAGGTTCTACTAATGGGACTATGCAGAAACCAGAAGACTTGGCAATCAACTCAATGACAGGAGATGTGTATGTTACAGATACAAAAAATTCACGGATTCAGGAATTCAGTCAAGTTAAATAGGATGGGCAGCATCCAACCAATAAAAAATATTATGTAAAGCTCTCGCTAAATGTTGAAATGATGATTGACAGAGTCAAAGATAGGGTTGATTTATTTTTAATATGAATTTCCTGATAGACTCATACTGGAATCATATTCTTCCTTAAATGACGCTTCAGGAGATCGAACAAGAAGTTAATAGTAACGACTCAATCTAGGAGTTAATTCCAATAGTCAACGTAAATGAGAGATATCACAAAGCTGTACCGGCATGTAAAAGAAGTCAGTTCTAATGACGGCGTGTTTCAATGAAATCTAAGTATCATGGGAAGGAATTCTTGTCTATATTTAAGCTCTAGTGCAAACGCATTACATATCACTTGCCGCTTACATTAGTTGATTGGTCCCGATGCTTGTTATTGTGTTTGATTAAATTGTGACTTGCTCCTTTTAAAGGAATTTTGAAATTCGGGTTTTAACCTAAACAGTAGTGGGCCCAAGGGGGTTTGGTCCCTGCATGTAGAAGGGTTCAAGGAATTGATATTTTAATCTTTAGGGTTATCTAAATGGTAACTATTTCTTAAAAGTGAAATATGGGTTGAGGCGTAACCATGTTTGAATTTCATAATAATGCTACGGGGACTGGTCCTTTATGATTTATCTTCATGCAGTTTGTAGATGTAAAAAAACATATAATATGATTTTTTTGATATTCGTAAACCCGTGAAGTGGGATTTGGGATTTGAACCCATTAGGTATAATTAGATATTCACTAAAAACAATTCATATTATATTTATGAAACTATTTAGAAATTGATTCTTGCAGTAACCATGTAAAAATTCATAATTCATATGAAGTGGATATTACATGTGAATATTTCAATATGGCATAAGTTGGTTCTAAGCAACCTATAGCTGGTCCGAATGATGCATTAGAATGCATAATATTCAGTTTTTATGTGATTGTAAAGTCATATCTTTATTTATGAGAGCAGGCTGTTCAGCGTTATCACATACTTTTTTATAAAGATAAAGGTGCTTATCAGCCACTTCTTCCCAAGTTAATCTAGTACTGAACTCGTGCGCAGATTTTTTGTATTTTTCCATGTTTTGGTCAAGCTCTAAAAGCGCATTAGAAAAGTGGTGCGGATTTCTTCTGACGGATATTCCCAGACCCATACTCGAAAACTCCCTGAAAAATTCAATATCACTTGAGACAAAAGGAAGATTATGGGCAAAGCCATCAAACATTACACCCGAACCGGAGCTAACTTTGTATGGAAGAATAAGGGCATCAGAACAATGTAAAAGTAAGGACAGTTCTTGCTCACTGAGAAATCCCCTGTTAATCTGAATCACCCCTGAATTATGTATTCCGTTTTGGTTCAATTCTGTATTGTAGTGGTTTTTAGAAGAGTTTACTACAATCTTCCAATTCGGTGGGACACGCATTTTTTCTATAATATCCCATCCCTTTGTGGCTGTTGCAAATCCACAAGCTAGTGCTATTTTCTTGTCATCGGGTATAGAAAATAATTTCCTAATCTCCTGTCTGCTAGGTGGACTAATAAGAGCTTTTTCAGAACCATGATATATCAGATGAGTCTGTGCTGCAGTATAATTTATCACACCTAGCACACCTAGCACACCATACAGTATTGAACAGCTATCGAATATTAATTATACAATTCTTTTGTTTACGAATTACTGAAGTTTTTATAAACTAAATATCCTTGGTGTACCCGTCTTCTCGGATATAGGTTAACTGATATCCCATATAGGCTATAGTACAACCTACTATTAGAATAACAACTCCTCACTTTTCTATTTATAGGTGTTTAGCGGTACAATTGCCACTAAGGTGTGGTATTCTTTTTATGATAAAGCCAACCTCACATAAGAAATATTTTCAGTTCAGTTCAGTATCATTTCCTTGAGTCTCTATAAAGTCTTATTATTATAGCTTAACTCTAGTTAGTCTATTAGTCTATTATTTAGCTTTTCAAGTGCAAACCTCTTTTTTCAGGTGCAAACCTCGTGCTTTTTACTCTCACTTAATGTATTTCATTCTATTTGTTTATAATTCTAATAAGCAATTATTAATACTGTAAGACATGTCAAAAATTGATGAAGAGATAGATAATCAAACAAGTAACGTTCCGCCAAAAAAACGAAAAACAAAAGAAGATGTGGAATTTGAGGAAATGGAAGTTGAATCAACTGGCGGAGGCGAAGGAGCTGGTGGTGGAGGTTAAAAATGGTGATGTTGTTATTGACCTCAAAATATATTATTACCAATAAAGTATAGCTATTACTAATTAAAAAATTTATTTAATTTTAAAAAGTATTCTGTAAGTGTTCTGTTCTCTTCTTTATCTATCAGTACTATCTACTTTTTTTCTACTGCAGACTTTTGATTTGATGACAAGTTACTTTGTCAGGTAATATTATCACTATATTTAAAGGACTTGTGGATAGGCCCATGAATAACTAAAAATAAAAAGGGTTTATTTTTGAGATGTGCAGCCGGCATGTTCCCAGCCAGCAATATATCCTTCCTGATATTTATTAGTGCTAGGGGCAGGACCGTACGGAAACTCATCCACACAGAACTTTTCTCCGCGTAAGCAGCCATCGGTCCAATCACTACTACCCTGGCTATTGTCTACACACCAGACCTGGGAGGTGGAGACCTCGTCATCAGGAGATAAAGTAGCCTTAGTAGCGGGCGTCAATGATGATATTAAAGCCAATGCAAGCGAACAAACAACTGTGACTATCAATAGACTTCTTGCTCTTTCGTTCATACTCATCTGATTGCTATTTTCCTGGGCATCTATATAAGTTAGCTAAGGTGCACTGTCGAATCTTTAGTGTGTCAAAATATGCGGTGAACCGTCGCCCTGTGTCTACAACCGTAATCAATTAGTTTATCTTGTAACATTTCAGACTTAGCCTTAGTGCATCGAATAAATCATTCCATGAAGTATATATGAATTCATTCAAATAGTTTTCATTAGTGGTGAGGTTGCGAATGATTTCTTCCTTCTTGTCAGAGAAGACTCTCAATATGAAAGTTTTTGAAAGTTTTTCAATTCGTCTCGCACGGACTTGATTATTCCATGCAGAATAACACAGTCGATTAAAAGACTGCCCCTTATGCGACATTCCGCACAGTCCCTTCCTGTAAGTCTAATAATTATATATATTTTTTAATCGACAAGGAACAGTTTAATTCCTACCTATTATCCCCCACGAGATGTCCTGTAAATTGTTTCTTTGACTCTTTCTGAGCTATTTCTGGCACTTTTGAATTAGCCCAGCAATACATAATTATACCTTCAATTAAGCAACTTTTCGTATCACCACTACACGAATACCACCCTTGCATCGAATACTTGCCTTCCTTCGAAATAGTCCCATCAGTCCTGTAGCAATCTTTCTCGAGATATACATCTCCCTTGTAATTTGATTCTAATGTATTTTGGGAAAATGGTAGCGACTTATTCAATTTGGTTTGTATAGACGGATTCTGAAGGTTTCCGGATTGATTAAGCGTTCCTAATGGGGTTATATCAATTATCTTCTGATTAGACGATAATAGGTCCGGTAATAGCTCCTGATTAAAAGTTAGTATATTGTCGTCATCGGAAGTTTGTGCTTTATTGTCGTCATCGGAAGTTTGTGCTTTATTGTCGTCATCGGAAGTTTGTGCTTTATTGTCGTCATCGGAAGTTTGTGCTTTATTGTCGTCATCAAACGATTGCGTATTATTATTACCTTCATCAGAGGTGGACTGAGCATTGGGTATAGCAAGACCTGCGGAATTAACTATTAAGCCAACAATTAGGATAGCAATAATAACTATTGTTACCTTAATTTTAATCATATAGCATTCAACGAATCGATGTATATAAAGAAGCTGATAAAGATGTGCCTTATTGTCTCTAAAAAAGAGGGATGTGTTTACATCAAGACTTCCCGGTAAGAAATTCCTCACAATCTTTGCTCTCATATAGGTTAGCAGCATCTGTATTATTCGCCATTTTGGCCTTTAGTTGTAAGCAATCTTGTTTCTGTAACGCTCTTTGTTGTCTTTCCTCTTCTTCCACACCGTATGATTGCGCACTTGATTCATAATATTGGTACCTAACACCGCCCCTGGCTTTAACATACTTCCTCTTTATCAAAATTAAAAATATTTTCAAACTCTGGGTCTTGTACCATTACATCATTATTATTGTCGGCAATTGCACGATTGTTCAAAATTAAGTAGATAACCAAGATTTGCTATTTAGCTTTTGTTATTCGGGAATAATTAACTCTGTTTCGACGGAAACATGACTCGCAAATTTTCGATCTAAATATTCTTCTGAAAATGAGTCTGTTTTTTTATCCCTGTCTTTTTCACACAACAGAATAGGCCCTTCATTGGTATCATTTGAAATTGATTCAATATCGCTATCATCTGTATTATAATCATTTTCATAGGATAATGGATAAAATTCCCTTGGACATTCGGGACAAATTTAATTTATTATCGCCCTTAGATTGTGTTAACCTAATATTACAAACAGGACATTTTGAACTAATACTCATCATACAGGATGACTTGATTAGCTTTATCTTTTGCCTTCATGAATGACAATTTAGCTTACTCATTATATATCTGAAATCACACTAGAATTTAACTACATCATATTATATCGTTAGCAGTCTGGATTGGTACTGCTATTTGCTTATTACATGAGTTGCCTAAACTTGATGAAATACAATATGAATAGTAAATGTAATTCCCGTATTTTTACTTAGGAATCTTGATTATACAAGTTATGTAGGTTAGAGTCTCACTATTATTTGATAGTTCAGGTAATACAAGCTGGGCTAAGGGAACATATCGCTTCAACTTCTTCTTGAGACATACCGGGTTTTTCGTTCGTATTTCCACCCGTCTTATTTCCGTCGGTATTCTGAGCCAATGCTCCATGAATGATAGAGATTGCTGTGACTGTCAATACTAGAACAGCTATCACAACCATTACGTAGAGTCGAGAATATTGGTTAATATTCATACTTACAATCAGTGAAGGGATTGATATAAGGATATTGAGCAGTTTGATTCTGCGTTCGCATGTTGAGGCGTATCTTTGCGTGCTATACAGTGCATATATTGCAGATAAGAAGGGCTTTAGTGGGCGCATATAGACATTATTTACAGAATTTGCAAAAATTCCATCAGGTAAAAAGTCTTTTCTAGTAGCTAAAGTAAAAATAGGAAAGGAATTAGTCAAACAGGTAGCAATAATTAATCGTTTAATGTACGCATGACCTTATTCCTATTTTGCCTAAATCCCTTGTCATGTATCAGTATTTATTTTGGTAATTTAGAAATCGTATTTAATAATAAAATACCAGATATGATTACGACTACTAAACAAAATTACTAATGCGTATTTTTTATTTATTAGCAGTTTTGGACCCCTTTGCAGTTATATAATAAAAATTATATTTTAATATAATGATATTATCTGTACTAAAGAATAGTAATTAGGGTTCTTATGAGGTTTAGCCATTATTATATAACAATATTGATAACCTACTATAGTATCTCCGCTAATATACTTTGTAGAAACTTACCTGTTGCCTTCTTTTGCACTCCTCCGCTCAGTATGAAAATTAAGTCACTAAAAATATGATTGTAGGTAAAGATTATATCCCTATTTCCATTCCCAGGCCTTTTCAGAGAAATTACCCTCAGAATCAATTCCTGTCTCAAAAAGTCCGACCAAATTATTTAGGAATGCTAGTTTGCCTGTCGAGGAAGTCCTATAAAAAATAGAACCACGCCAATTTATTTCTCCTCCATCTGCGATTCTCCCCACACCCTCACCAGTATACGTTGCCATTTCGCCATCCTTGGTCATGATTATTCCCCTTCCTACAGCGTGCATCACCCCTGTTCCGCTGGGAGTTCCAACGAAAGTTAGTATTTCTGTTACATCAGTTCCTGTAAAGTTACCACTAACTGATGCGGATGTTTCTATAGTAGGACCATCTGCATCCAACACTCTTTGACCTGTAGTTTTTCCATTTAATTCTGCAATTTGTTCACCTAACATGTTTTGTCATAGTTCCTAGGAGTAGATAAAGATGTCATCCGCATATCGTTTAACTTTAGCAAGGAGGTAACGGTCATTTTTGCCGCAAATCCAAGTTCCTGACATTCAAAATACGAAAAACCGTAAATTTACATGTGTTTGGCAGGATGAAATTGGTGACAGAATTGACACTAAAAGTAGGCCCAGTTTTACACGATGTCTGAAAAACTATATTCTAGTCGGATTGAGCTCCAACATTGCATGGGGCTGGCAATTTGTGAGTCAAATTTGACATGATTTTTGGACCTATTAGGAAAAATAACGATTAATCTATCCTTGATATATCTTCAGCTGAGTAAGGTGGAATTGGTTCAGTATTTAGGATTGCAGCGAAGCCTTTCTTTTCCACTACGATTTTTGAATTTTTTATTGGAAAGGACGTCGATAAATTCACCGAGGGTGTATGTCGCAAATTTCAACCTGCGAACTTGCAGTGATTAATTTGAACAATAATAATAATGATTCAACCTAATTAATTATATTTAATATCACAGCGATTTATGCTGAAGTAAGCATCATTTTCCACATAACTATAATTTCTCTAGGGCAAGTGGTACTACATCAAGTCAGATAGATTTAGTGAGACAGCACAAGCTAGTGTTATGGTCCTTTCCAAGTGTTTTCTGAAAAACTACCATATGTTCCTTCATATCGAAAGCTAAGATAGCCGTCATTTGCAACAAGTGTTTTCATAGATGCTTGGTCCATTCTACTAGACTCAAAACCTTCAGGGATTTCAATTATCGCTCTATGGGCTTTACCAGTTACAGGACTTCGTATAGGTTCAAGCCATGCTTCAGCAATGACATTTTTAGATTGCTCGCCTCTGATTCTTCGTTTTTTATCCTCGCTCGTCCCAAATACACTGACACGACTTCTTATATCCCTAGTTTGAAACTTTACACTTGCTTTCTTGGGTTCTTGGATTTCTTCTATAATGCTTGCATACACAGCGAAAGGTCCTCCCTCTGCCCTACCTGTAATAATGTTTGATAGCGCCTCAAACTGTCTTTCATCTGCCCTATTGTCTATATAATATGACGCTTTCCCACGCCCTTCATGCAACAGACCAGGCCAGGAAACTACCATTGCCATATTAAGTCCATCTAGTTTAACTTTAGTTCCATAACTACC
Source organism: uncultured Nitrososphaerales archaeon (assembly GCA_963703885.1). Lineage (GTDB taxonomy): Archaea > Thermoproteota > Nitrososphaeria > Nitrososphaerales > Nitrososphaeraceae > TA-21. Next base: position 58,567 of record CAVPGE010000024.1, on the reverse strand, counting down.
AGTTATTATATGGTATCCGGCAATTCCTTCGCAATTACCATGAGTGGGTTTTGCATTAAACTGACAAGGACATCCCCAATCGCAATTACAGGCGTCTAGAAAATATGCATGAACTTTCCAACTTGGTTTTTTTAGTTGTTGTTGTGGTGCTTTAGGGTTCAACATATGCTATCGAAATCATAATATGACATATTTATGGATATTTGTCTTTCCTGTCCCGTCAGATTAACTTTAGGACAAATTAACTCTTGCCAGCTTTCAATGATAGCGATATCTACCAGATTATCCAACTTATTGTCCATACTGTGGCAAGAAGTCCATTGAACGAGTTAATCTAATCTTTAGATAGAATGGATTTTTCGATGGGTATCCTTATCCTTACAAAAGCAATTTTAATTCCGCATTCATAACAATTGTAATAATAAGACATGTTATCTAAAGAGGAGGTAGAAAAAAGTATTGCAACAGACTTAGGGAGAGAATGGGAATTGAAAGATGGAAAACTTGTTAAGTCATTTCAATTCTCTAGCTTTATGCAAGCTATTGATTTTGTAAATGAAATTGCTAAGATTGCTGAGACGCTTGAGCATCATCCAATTATTACAATTAACTGGAAAAGTGTTAAACTTTCCTTAAAGTCATTTGATATTGGTGCTATTACCAAAAGAGATATTGCTCTTGCTACGGAGATAGAGAGGAAATTAAAAGGCAATAATTCTTCAGATTTACTTAAAGATACGCTTACCTTCATTAACAAAACGTCTTATCAGATGGCAAATCAAAGCAAAGATGTCATCAACAATGATTCGTTAAATACAGCTGAACTAATTGCCAAGAAAATAGGAATTGGATTTGCTGATGTGTTAGGTAACATTAGTGGAGAATTGAAACAGGGAATCGAATCTAAGTAATAAGCAGTATTATTAATGGGATAGTTATTTAATCCACCGTTTTTTGTTAGATGTCAGGACTGAAGCATTATCTGAACTAAAGAAAAATACTCTTTTTTATATGTGCTATTATCAACGACTACATGCCAAATAATTTGGCTAATATCGGATATAACTAATGTTGTATACATGACACCGGTGAATAACGGTCTGAATCCAAAAATCAGGTTGGGCAGCAGAATAGTCCTTCTCTCTGCCATCGTGACATCGTTAGTAGTTGGGACTCAATATGGTAACCTAGCTTTTGCTCAAGGTGGGACAAATGAAACGACAAATATGACAGGAATGAATGAAACTGCGACACAAACAACTAATAATACATCAACCAATGCTACATCAGCGAGCAAGCCTGACCTAACAATATCTGATATTCAAGACATCAGAAAGAATCTGGAGGATGTAAAATGAACACGATGGACATACTTTTAGCAATTTTCTTATTAACTATACTAATTATAGGACCTATTGCATTTGTTACAACTCGCAAAGCAACAACGGATTAAATTACAAATACGTCACTAATTCAAAAGTCTAATTTCAAAAAGAAGAGTTAATGTTTATTTATTCACCGATGTTGCTCACTAGATTTGTCTCTGGTTGCATTCTGTTCTTTCTATAGCAATCTGGACAAAGAAGACTCCCAAACCAGTACATCAGTGAGTTTGTTTTTTTTTGTTGCATGCTTCACAGAGAGTAAGGCTTATCATTACTATTTGATTGATACTATCATATTATATAACATTACTCTGACTAATTTAGAAATTCGAACTTTGTCATTTACTTGTTGACAAATTAGTTTGCTAAAGTTTGACTATTTGGTTTAGCTCTTTATTTTCTTCTCATTCTTAGACCTACTTGTAAGTAAGTATCACAACTAAAGTGGTAATTATAGTAATTCCTACTACAAATATACCAATTAAGACGTCAGTATCTAAAGCTATATCATAGAACAGCACAACATTATATTTGAATTTATTAGGATATTCTCTTTTCATTTGCTCTTAATATCCCTAAATTTAATTGACAGTCAAAACAAATTTCCAAACTATTATCCACTTCTTTAGGCTTGACTTCTGAACCGCAGTTTATACAAACAAGTGACTCATCCATCCTTTAAACTACTATCTCCGACCTTTATACGGTGATAAACAACATTAATTGACCTATTTTGAATTAATTAAAAAAATTTTGACGAGCGATGTAAAAGTAAAGCGTTTTGCCAGTTAGTAGAAAATAATTAACGAGAAAATAATTAACGAAAAGCAGATGTGGAGGAATACCAAAAAAGATACCACATCTGCCAATGTTTGACGAAGATGTTGTACTATTGAGTTACATTATATTCAACATTGACTTTATTAAATTTTGACTATATAGAATTAAAATGTCTATACTAACTAAATAGCAGATGTGGTTGTGTGGATTATCTTGACATCAGAATAAGTCTCACACCTCTACCACAAATATTACCAACTTAAATATTATGTCGACTTACTAGTAGTAAATGCTATCTGTATCCTGTAAGGATGTTGGAGTAGATTGTGATTTCAAAGGGACAGGCGAAACGGAAGAAGAATTGATGAATAATTGTGTCGAACATGCAATTAAGGACCATGGTTGGACACGTGAAGATGTAATGAAGCCTGAGATGCAGGAAAAAATTAAGGCACATATTCAAAAATCATAGGTTTATGAACCCAACTATTTTTTTAAATTCCTTATTTGCCACTTTTGTGATAAATACCAATATGGCTAAGTTAATTGAATTTTTTAAATGGCAAGTGTGGGGAAATAGACTAAGCCACACTTGAGGCTGTTGTTTGACCATGTGACTTTTTTAGAGTCTTCTCTAATAGAACAAAAAGAAGTTAACAATTGTATAGAGCAAGAAAACAGAGTCAGAAAACACTTAGGTAAATAGCTAGGCTTGATAGTTAACTCATTAATGCTCGATAAAAAATTAAAGAGCGTAGAAGAGTTCATTGCAAGCCTAGGAAGCAATTATTTTGTATTGTTTGTGGTAATATTGCAAGTAAAATAGCATATTTCGAAACCCAAGGAGCAACGATAATAGAAAGATATTGTAACGAATGTGTAAAAAAGGTTATAGATAAAAGGTTAAAAACGGTATAGGAAATGTGCTGGGGTATAATTTAGCACACCTAGCACACCATATATATGTGCTAGAAATTACTATCTAATGAAAGTCATAATAAGTTAAAATACATACATTTACCCTTCTATGGAAGAAATGATTTTACAAAAGGCTATAGCGCTAAACAAGCTAGAAAGGAAAAGAGTTTGTCGCAGTGAATCTGAGCATTTTCATCAGAAAGAATACCGCAAAATTCTTGATATTAAATTATTATTGCTATTTACGTCTGCTATCGTAATGATTTTTGTTATTTCAGGTTCCTGTTATCCATTTGAATTTAATAGCGTTAGAGCCGAAACGGGTTCAGGAACTGATATTTTTAGAGTAATTGTTACCATTTTGGGAGTTGATAAAGATAGTACGGGAGATGTAGTTGCTCTAGTTACTGTAAACGACCATTCCCGCGTAAAGTTATTTAACTTGGGTGACAATTCTACGACAAACGATTTGTTTTCTGGGGCTGATACTAGCAATAGTACCTCTGGCTCAGATAGTCAAAATAAGATAATTGAATATGTGGCCACATTTCCAAATGTAACCGTGAATGCAGGAGATGAATATAAGACATGTGTTCTGCCTCTGAAGACTCTGAAGATAATGTGTGTAGAAGGAACCAATTCTCCTGGAAAAAGACCTGAAGTTGTAGATTTATCTTTAAATGCAACAACACAAAGTACTGAGTCTCTTTCCGGTCGACCTACTTTTGTTCCTAATTCATCCGAAGATGACCAAAGTAGTACTTCAAAGACTGATACGGATGACAAAAATGATGAAGAGGATAAATAAGGGGGTTAGTGTTCTACTTTGATGAATAATATCCTAATTAATGTCATTTTATATATGGACTAAAAAGTACATTGACTATCTCTGACTACTAACCTAAGAAATTTTTAATTAAAGTGGATTAGCATTGTAGCAATACAGCTACTGCTAGACAAACCTGCCTACTAACCTAGAGCTCTGATATTTATCCTAGTTTTTCAAGCGGTCCGTTTAGAATCTGTACCATGCTGAATAAAAAAAGAGTGGTGACTTTAATTTACTGAAACTGTGACCGGTTCTTCTACTTTTTCAAGTTCAGGTTCTATTTCCACGTCTTCTTCATTAATCACATTCACATTCTTGGATTTTATCCTACTTGGTATTTCGAACTCAAAACACATGATATCATATGTACATTCAAAGTATAAAGGCCTTTTATGGTCTTCAATGGCCATTTATTCATGATAAAGGACGTGGCCATCTCAAGTTTTACATCATTCTCTGTTATAGTTAATTAGTCGTCAAGTTGTAATTCTTATGGGTGAGTTACTCCTAGGATGTTCTGGATGGAGTTATGCAGACTAGGCTGAAAGAGGAGGAAGGAACTAAAGCATTCTATCCAGATTCGAAAACTAAGAGATTGTCAGGGCTTGACATAGCTGTTCCTAATAAGAAATAACGGTTAAATGATTGTACATTTAGAATAATGCTATGAAAGATGCAAGATTAGTCAAAATATTGGTAGAGCAGAAGGCATTGGTAAAGTTGCTGAAGACCATCGGCACGGGAAAAGGATATCCTACGAGAGAATTGTTGACCAAGCTAGGAGCATATGGGTATGGACACAAATTACTTCTAAGGGCTCATAAAGTTGGATTGGTAGACAGGAAGAATATCAAAAACAAGGTCTTTAACACTTTAACTACTGACGGAAAGAGGATACTAGCGATTGCAAAGGAAATAGGCGTTTAATGAATTCACTATGCATGGACATTTCTGTCATTGATTTTGTCTCACCTTATGTGTCAATTGGCCAACATCTATTGAGAACGTAGACTTTTCCGGGTCAAACAATTTGAAATCCATATTAGGCTTGCCACAAGTAGTATTGTATTGATTTGCTAATTCAAATTCGTTGATTTCATTTTGTAACAGATTATTTATATTAAATACATCTATTTGAGCCCATATGTAGGGTGGGCCCAAGGGTTTGTGAATCAAATTTGACTCATTTTTGAGGCCCAAAAGTATATCATAAATTATTGGGTAGGTAACCTATCTTATTATTTTTCTTATCATCTATGTAATCTGTTCTATTATCCATTCTTTAAATTTTGTAATTGCAAATTTTTCAGCTTGTTTGATGAAAGCAGGATCATTTATCCTCCATTGATCTTGGGGAACAGAATCAAAAAACTCTTGCATACACAACGTAAATCTAATTCGTAAATTCCTTGGATTTTCTATTATTTCATAACGGTTTAGGATAGCGGTAATTTGTCCAAATGCCTCGTCATATTTTCTTTTAAAAGGAAGTATTTCTAAAGTCTGGTACAATATTGAAGTTATTGCATCTAAATCTTGACGTATTGTGATCAAAATATTGCATTATGGTAAATCATGACTAGTATTAAAACAGACTTTTATCTAAACAGTGGTTGTCCCAAGGGGGTTACGGTCATTTTTGCCGCAAATCCTGTCTCCTAGTTTGGCTAATCAAATGAAAAAATAAAAGTCGTTGAAACAGTATTTTGAAAGATATTTGATATGATTGGGCAATTCGCATTTTGAAACTTTCACGTTTCATATTATTCCATATTCTGTTTTTGACCTGCAAGCTGCCGAATTTTTATAATAACAAATTCTGCTGGTTTCAGTGGTGCGAACCCTACAACAATATTTAATACACCTCTATCAATATCCTCAGGGGTTGTAGTTTCACTATCACATTTTACAAAAAATGCTTCATCCGGGCTTCTCCCTTGAAAAGCTCCCTGTCTAAATAATCCAATCATAAAAGCACCCACATTCAAGCGAATCTGTGACCATAGAGATTCATCATTGGGCTCAAAAACTACCCATTGCGTTCCACGGTAAATGCTTTCTTCAATAAAAAGAAAAAGTCTACGAACAGGTAAGTATTTCCAGTGAACTTTATCTTCTGAACTCATCGTACGAGCACCCCATACAACTATTCCTCCAGCCTTAGTTTTTTTCAAACAGTTCACACCTTTTTTGGTTAGCATCCTAATTTCGTTATCAGTCAACAATACTGTCAAGTCAGATACACCTGCAAGGTTAGCACTTACACCAGCTGGAGTCTTCCATACACCGCGTTTTTTATCTATTTTAGCGATTACTCCAGCAATCGCACCGCTAGATACAAAGCTATCAAGAGAGTTATGTTCATTCAATGGGTCTGATGCATTAATACGTGGAAAGTACAGTGCAGCATTTGGAGAACACAAATCACCAAATTCCTCGTCTATGTCAGTAGCAGCAGTCCATTTATTTGGAGGGTCAACTATTAGGATTGCACCTCTAGATTCACAATATTCTAATGCCTTTACCCATACTGTCTTAGAGGTAGCATTATCTTTATTATAAGGTGGAATGCAGAGCATATTAAATTCATTAGGCTCATGTAGTGAATACATACCTGTACTGGAAGCACTGCGTTTTCCGATAATTTTATTATCAGCAAGATAGTATTTTCCATCACTCGCTGAGTTTTTTACAAGTTTAAAATGGCCTTTTGGTGGGCGTTTTTCTTTGGAAACATACCTGCTTACACGTATCAGATTCGAATATTTGTTTAAAATATCGCTTATAAAGCGTTCGTCATTATGATTGTTACTTAGATTATAAAATATTTCGCAACTTGAAGTTAAGATGTCTTTTACAATGAGGCTGAAAAAAATTTCATTATCATACCATTTGCTATTGTTACTCACAATGTCAATGTCATACAATTTATGGCTTACTCTTATATCCAGATTTGTTCCCCACATACCTGCACTTGACGCTTGAAGTTTTAAATTAGACCCATCAATTTCGTACCTAGCTGCCTTTGCACCGTCATGGACACGGACAATTAAGGCATCTCTGTCCACCATTGAGGAAATATTGATAAACTGCATAACTCATATTACTCTTTTTCCATAGGCCGCCAAAGATTTTTTCGTATTCGATAAAACTATTAATCGGTGTAGCCTGGTTAGCAGGACCCCTTTTCGCAGTACCAATGAAGGCCGTAGTAGAAGTATCCACTACTTGAATAGAATGAACTGAACTTTGAGCTTCCTCGACGTAAACTCCTGGATATGTTACACCTATTGGCATGTCTTATCTATACACTTTATCGATTTATAAAAACAGTAAGGTCAGATAACCTATTGGGATAATACAAGTGGCTCTTTTATCGTTACTATTTAAGGATTGTAAATTTATGGGCTAACCCTATTGTACAAAAAAATAATATTTTTGTAATATTAAAAACTCAATATAGTAATTAGACCTAAATTTTACTGAAGTAAAACATTCTGAATCAAATTTGACTCATTTTTTACGCTCTAGTATTACACATTAGATGAAAAAATATGTTACTATTTTAGTTAATTTAACTCCCAGTTCATTCCAGTTTCTAAAATCTACTCTACAGAAGAGATAGAAAAGGCAGCGAAGAGTCTATACTTTTTAATAAGAGGACAAACAACAGAATATGAGAAACTACCATGGCAGGTAAAGTACATAATCTACAGAAATAAGAACAAATTTTTTATTGTTATCTTTATTGTTTCCAATTAATTACCAACTCATTAAGTTGCATAGCCGATTGAGCAATATCCAAACCATGTGCTTTCTTCAGATGTTCACGAAACTTAACAGCCCATGGTTCACTGGACGTCAGCTAATAACTTAATTGAATGTTCAGGGTCATCTGTCTCATAATAGACAACTATGAAATCTCCCTGTGGCAAATGTTGGACCCAAGCCTGTTCACGTGATATTCCTGCTGCTTTGAAAACTGCATCATGTTCTTGATTGTTAATAATATTTTCTTGATTCCATTTTCTCATTAGTTCTATTCCTTCGGAAGATGTAGGAACTATAAAACCGTAATTGGCCATTTTCTTTTGAGTAATCTCTCCTGTATTTAAAACTTAAAAATTCAAGAAAAACTCAAGGGGCACTGGTACACATGTGTACAAAGCCCAGGTTTGAATGCATTTCAAGCAGTTTAATGAGGCTCATAAGTCGCTTGGAATTAGAAATATCGATTGATTAAGCTATATTAATTAATTATGTGATTCAGTTAGAGTAGGTTGAGGGCCAGTGGTATGTGAACCATTTTTGACATGATATTAGGTCCCATTTCAGAGTATATCATTGGCCTGGGTCCGGCAAATTTTATCTTATATGTCGTTTATGAAGCAGAATTGGAGACGTCATCAAAATCTATTTAAATCGGTATACGCTAATAAGCTCGTTTGAAGACGATAGAGCACTTGTCATTATGTCTGTCTGCGTTCTTGATTACTTTTACTATAACAGTGGGTATATTTCTGCCTCATTCTGTTATAGATATACTAGCACAATCACCTCAGTGGAATATTAAAGATCAAAATATCATATCATTAGACGCAAATGATGCAATTTTCAATGCTAATACGACTGAGTTTTTAGGTATCAAAAACATGTCGCTGACGCCTTATTTAGTTACAGAGGGACATTATATTGATCACGGGATTCTAAAAAATGTTGGGAACGCAACCAACAATAAGACATTTACGAGTACTTACCTATCTGATGAACTGCTCGTCGGGAGGGGAAAGGGAACAATTGAGACTACTGATGGACAAAGTATCGATTGGATATCTACCGACCTAGGAAGACCAAGCGATAATCAATGGGTTTTCCACGGAGTAATGCTATTCAATAACACTCAGGGCGAATCATTATCTTTTCTGAATAATAGGATTGGTCTATACAACAGTACATCTGATGTAAATGATCCAGAGTACCATCTGGCTATTGGAATAGTCTCTCCGTTCCAAAGTTATCGTATTAATCGTTCCACATCTCTTACACTTTGCATCAAAATCAGTTATATTCCAAAAAGCATGGTGAATAAGATAATTTGGTTCACCGCATTTCTTACATGAATATACGACCATAAAGGGAATATCCAGAAACTACTTTATCAATGACATCATTGCGGAACAATCCGTTAAAGATAGATAAAAATTAGGAAAGTCCAACTAATAAACCTAAATAATTCCCTTCATAAGACCTAACTATTGCTACATAATAGAAAAATAGCAATCATATTATTAGTCGCATTATTTTCACTTACTCCCGCAGGCGTTTTTGCAACTCCAGCTGGTCCAGCCGCTTTACAACTTAGAAATAACTCAGCTGGGAATGAAACTGCTAGTCTAGAACAACAATTTCAACCTAGCAATGGTAAACAAGATATCCAATTAATTAGTTCCTCATCCTATAAGGATAGTATAGGTTCTCTATATGTTATAGACGAATTACAGAATACTTCCCCTGACCCCCTGAGAATTTGTGAAAATAGTGTCCACGTTACATGATGCTTCTGATAATATTCTGGATACTGGAATTATGATCCAAGTATAACATCACAATTAACGTCATAGAATGCATTTCAATTCTTTTCTTCCTTCTTATTCAAAGTTATTTCCTTGTGCTTTTCCTCCCTGAATAGGATTTAGATTGGATTTGACAGTTAGCAGTTGCACAACATTAGCTAATCCTTATAATCACATATAGTTTTAGAGGTTAATATCAAGGGGGTTTGGTCCCTGCATGTAGAAGGGTTCAATAGTTAGTTATTTTAGTCTTTAAATTTATAAATTATTGGAACTATATCATAAGTAGGACAAGGCTAGTACTTTATAATGTGATTTCTGGACCGATTGTATTAACGCTGGTGGTCTATGATTTATCTGCATAAAACGTAGATACTAAGACTATATGACGCGTCTCTTGCAAGCATTAAAGTTTATTGCACTAATGAAAAAAGGACTAAGTTTAGAATTATTTGTGTATCTCTTTATGTTTAATTACATATAGCTTTTGAGCTCCACTCAAATAAATATAGCCATTTGATGGATTATAAATTAAATTCCTGTCTAATGTAATATCAGACTCACCTATTGGAATAATCTTGACCACATTGTTTGTAAATGAGTCTATTATTGAGACAGTACCAGTATCATTTATTATACTTGTTACATAGACATAACTATTTGATGGATTATATAGTAAATCTCCAAAAAGAGTATCAGTTTCCCCTATCGGAATATTCTTGATGACGTTATTTGTAGAAGGATCTATAACCGCGACCGAATAATTATCGGTTTCATTATTATATATACTCATAATATAGATATAACCATTTGAAGGATTGTGGATTATTGTCCCAATGTCTCCGTTAATATCTCCTATCGGAATATTCTTGATGACGTTATTTGTAGAAGGATCTATAACCCCAACAAACCCAGTATTAGTGCTGCCAATCGAGAAATTTCTATTCAGAATATAGATATAACCATTTGAAGGATTGTGAATAATATCATTTCTAAAAGCACGGTCAGCAACTTTTGCTAACTGAATATTCTTGACGACGTTATTTGTAGAAGGATCTATTACAGTTAGGGTATTAGTATTATTTGTTATACTAGTTGCATAGACATAACCATTTGACGGATTATATAGTAAATTGCCATGAGAGTAGTTTTGATCACTTATTTGAATGTTCTTGATGACGTTTTCTGTGTAGGGATCTATAACCGAAATTGATTTTGAATCCACTATATCAGTCACATAGATTTTTTTATTTTCAGGATTAAATGCGATTGCAGATGGTAAGTCTCTATCTTCAAAATTTTTCAAAATAGTTGAAATCTTGTTTGTTGTTAGGTTTATTTTTAAAAACCTTAATTTATCTAGTGGATCAGTTTTATTTTGTACTAACAACTCCATCATTTTATTTTCAGGATTAAATGCGATTCCTGTTGGATAACCTTGAAGGTTTTCAATAATATGCATAACATTGTTAGTTGTGGAATTTATAACGGCAATAGTATGGTTAGAATTTCTAAATATATCACCGATAGATATTTGAAGTAAGTATATATTTTTATTTTCAGGATTAAATGCGATTCCTGTTGGATAACCTTGAAGGTTTTCAATAATATGCGTAACATTGTTAGTTGTGGAATTAAGTATAGCATTTTCTTACTTCCTATACCAATATATAGATCCGAATTACTTGGATTATATCCTATTTGTAACGGGTTACCTGTATCATTGAACGATATATTTTTTACAATTTCATTACTCGAGTTTATTAGTGAAATGCTATCATTTAATGCAACATATACATGTTTATTTGAGGGATTATAAGCTAAGGCACCAGATACTCTTAAGAGATTAAACGGAAACTTCCCAATAGGGATATTTTTGATAACTTCATTTGTAGAAGAATTAATTACCATCACAATTCCATTCTCAGAAGGGTCTTGGAGAGTGACATAGATATTACCATTTGAGGGATTATAGATTAAATCCTTTGGCAATCCTACTTTTATTGGTATATTTTTGATAACTTCATTCGTAGAAGAATCTACCACATAAATAGATCCAATATTTGCTACATATAAGAAATTGTTAGATGGATTAAACGTCAAGGTTACAGCCTCTTTAATTGGAAGATATTTTGTAACGTTATACGTAGAAGGATCTATTATAGCTACTGATTCGTTCCATGGATTAATAATGTAAATAGATTTATTTGAGTTATATACGATATTAGATAATAAGTTGCCTGGAACTTTATTTTCACTATCGCTGTAAGCTAAATAGGTTTTGGAAATAGTATTATTTCTGCCATCAATAATGCTAATATTAGACTTCAATTGGGCCATGGGATCTCCAAATAAATAAAGCGCACCATTAACGGGGTCATAAGTTATTTTATTAGGAAAAATTTCAAGATTTTTTATGATGTTTGTTACATTATTTGTTTTAGAATTAATTATTGCGATTCTGTCTGGATCTAAAGCTACATATACATTTTCATTCTTAGAATTATAAGTAAGTGATGTTACATTTCTTGTTAATATAGTATCAATTGAAAACTCGGTTTCGGCAAATAAGAAATTATTAAAGAAAGGAATTATCAGAGCAAAAACAGCTAATAACAAATATTTCATAAATTCTCTATGAAATAGTTTCATTTAAATTTTTTAACAATTTTTATGTAGATAATAAATTATATATAAAGTCTGAGGGTATTTTAGTAGTTAATCTAAAAAAGTGACTAGTTGTTGAATAATTGATTTTAAATTTTTCATTTATACAAAATTTGGGAGCAAGGGGGTTTGGTCCCTGTATAGTTGTCTATCTCCAAGTTTCATCTTTGTAATTTGCCTAATGTTACTTCTTGATGATTCGATAAAGCTTTTTAAAATTTTGATAAATTTCGTTAGATTATCTGCAATGAACGTTTTTAGAAACAAAGAATGGAATAGTTTTAGAGGTTTATATCAAGTGGGTTTGGTCCCTGTATGTAGAAGGGTTCAAGTAGTTGATATATTTATTCTTTGGGTTTATACACATGGTAACTATTTCCAAAAAGGAATCACCAGATGGTTATGAAAATACCGGCTAAAAATAATAGGAAATGAACTATCAATTCTCACGAAATAATTTGTGTATTATAAATTTGTATTTTATAATAATAATTGAATCGACTTTAAATGGTATATTGTTAGTTGGTTAAAACTGACTTTGAGGACTCACCAAATCTACTCAAAGGTGCCTAAGAAGAAGAATTTTATTCTGTGATAATTGATTGGCTGAATAAATGCAATAAACTTTCAACGTCTTTCTAGTAACTTAAATATATCCACCCAATAAACACCCATCATGGCAAAAGTACAGCATTATAGGGGATTAAATACAAATCTAGATAAATTATACAATAACATAAAGCAGTTATTAGAAAACCAAAAAGATCTACAGATTGTTTCAGAGTATAAAGGCACCCTTAACGCTGTACCTTTAAGGAGCATCGTAGCAATCAACAAATCACCAAAAGTGTGGGTGGGTTCCCTACGTGAAATTCATGTGTCCATTACAGGAAATCCAAATGATTATGCAGTAGAAGTCGCTTCTGGAGCATGGTTTGGTAGTCTTTTATGGCCAGGAGCGGTAGGTCTTGTAGTTGGAGGACCAGTCGGACTTGCTGCTGGTGTAGCTGTTGGTGGTATAATGGCTTATGAGTTCGAGAAACATGTCTGGCAAAAAGTATTGGAAGTAATAAAGAAAGAGAGTGAGACTGAGCCAACAATAGATTCAGTTGAGCATCATCATGATCATTAATTAATCAGCTATACTAAGCAATACAAATATCCTTCTAGAAGTCGATAACTGGCAAGTTACTGAAGTATAATACACGATACCCTAGCTATGTATAGCGCCAAGTGGGAGAACAGAACAAATGGAATACAACCTTCAATATTCTGAGGAGCTAACACACAACCGTTACCTCCAAGCGACCTGGTATACTAAAAGTACACCTTATATAATTCGCATCAGTAGCATTGTTCTATGGAATACTAAAAGGACTTTCTGGAATAATAAGTGCAATTCAGGAAGACCCTAAGATCGCAAAATTCAATTTTCGTGCCAAAGGAAAATGGATAAATGGTGGACATAACAGAACAACCATAAAGGATTTCTATGGTGCCTGTCAGACCCATGTAAGAAATCAGCCATTCGAGCTAGAAATAGATGAGCCTCCAGTCCTTTTGGGAGAAAATCACGGTGCAAATGCGGGTGAATATGTTCTTGCAGCATTGAACGGATGTCTGACAACAGCCGTAATTTATCGTGCTGCAGCACAGGGAATAAAAAAAGACGAAGTTGAGTCATCACTAACAAGTGATGCAGACCTCCAAGGTTTCCTAGGAATAGATGAGAGGGTAAGGAATGGATATGAAAGAATTAATGTCACTTTCAGAATCAAATCAGACGCTCCAGAAGAGAAGCTCAGAGAGCTCGTAGAGCTTGCACAAAATCGCTCACCAGTATTTGACATAATCTCTCGTCCAACACCAGTCCAAGTCAGTGCGGAAAAGATAGAATAAGAGTTAATGGATCTTTGGAATAAGATCCTTCCACTAATTTTTTGTTATCGTCAATAAAAGGACGATCATGCCTTACATTCATCAGACTCTGGGCATAGGTTCACAAAGGGTTATAATGGCATAATATTTTGAGCTAATGTAATTTTGTTAGATTATTCTGTGTAATTATAGATATTCAGACCCTTTTTGACAATTAGATTTCTATACGTCATTGTACGCTGCAATATTTGATCAAAAAATCTTAATTTCCTTCAATTTTTGTTGGGTGTATCCTAGAGTCAGATTTAGAATTCCATGGAGCTGAGCATATATCATATAGATACACGTATATCATATAGATATACAATGGACATATCTCAGGTTGTTGTTATCGATATGCTTATTACAATCCGAGGATATCCATTGTAACGTGTGGGTGACTGCAATAACGTTTCTAATAATTGGTATTAGTGTTTTCACATTAGTATTAAGCCAAAGTTTTACTGCAATGGCGCAACAAGAGCCTACTGGTAATTTTTTTCAGATGGATAACATGACATTTTCACATCATTCGACTTCCGTTAATGGTATTCAATTGCACTACGTTATTGGAGGACATGGCGATCCTGTAGTCCTATTACACGGATGGCCCGAAACATGGTATGAATGGCGGCACGTCATGCCTGCTTTAGCTAAGAACTTTACGGTCATTGCTCCTGATTTGCGAGGCCTTGGAGACTCTTCTAAACCACCAACTGGTTATGATGGTAAAACGGTAGCTGAAGATATACATCAACTAGTTACTCAGCTAGGATTTAAAACAATTTTCCTAGTGGGTCATGATATTGGAACGCAGGTAGCGTATTCTTACGCAGCTGCACATCCTTTGGAAGTAAAAAGGTTAGCAGTCATGGAGCTCCCGATTCCTGGTTTTACTCCTCCTCGACTTGAAGGAAAAATATGGTGGTTCGTATTCCATCAAACACCGAATGTACCAGAAGCCCTTGTTCAAGGAAAAGAGTTGCTATATTTATCATGGTTTTATCATGGCCTTACGTATAATCCAGCTGCTATAACGCAGACAGATATCAACGAATATGTCAGTCATTATTCTGCTCCAGGCGCTATGCGTGCAGGGTTTGAGTATTATAGGGCTTTCCCACAAGATGCGATTCAAAATCAGAATTATTCTAAGATTAAGCTCACAATGCCGGTAATGGCTGTAGGAGCAGGATACATTCCAGCATTAGGAGGTAATATCACTATGCAAACTATCGTATATGGGATGAAAATATTAGCTCAAAATGTTCAGGGTATTACAGTTTCAAATTCAGGTCATTTTATTCCAGAAGAGCGACCTGACGTTGTAATAAAACTACTTGACAATTTCTTTGGTAGTAATGCCACTAAAACCAGCAAATGACAACTATCCCACTACTAGCAATTGTGTTATTACATTACAACATTCAATATACTATGATCTCATTATATGATTATATCAGAGATAACAAAAATACTAAAACTCATGGGAAGTGCTACCGATAACTCATGACTATGCTACAAACCAGGTGTCGATAATGTTCGCCTGTTGTCTAATGCGTGACTGTGGCAGTGGAAAATACCTCCGGATGCGCAGTTACATACTCTCGAACGCTCATGCTTGGTTTTCCGGTTAACTTCTGCACGTCCGACGTCAACCGATCGTAGCGATTTTCCGCGATGAGCTTTGCCATAGTGGAAACGTGGTGAAAAACGTATTGAGGTAAATTGAGTGGCAATAATTGTTCCTTCAGCCACTTGTCGTATGGCGTGTCCACATATTTCACCGGGCGATTTAGTGCGGTCGCGTATTCTTTTGCGATCTCATTCATGTCTTCTGATCGAGGACCAGTCAGTTCATAGACCTTCCCTCGGTGACCGGTGGGATCTTCCAAAATTGTGGAAACGACTCTTGCGACATCACTAGCGGAAATTGGTGAAGTTCGCGCCGAACCAAATGGCAATCTAATTGTCCCATCTTTGGCGATTGATGAGGCCGCCATGCTGGAGAAGAAAGGTTCCAGGAAGATCGTCGACCTCACATGTGTTACGGGCAATCCAGACCAGTTAAGGACTTGCTCGCCGAGCCAATGTTGTTGCTGCTGAGGTGATTCGGTCATTTCAGTTAGACTCATCTGCGAAACTGTCATTTGCGAGATGTTCACGAGAATCTCGAAGTCGGGGATTTCTTTTGCTGCAGCTGCTGCAATAGCCGTAGCTTGAAGATATGCTGACGATATACTCATCCCAAAATACATCCGCTTGCAACCGCGCAATGCTCTTACTACGTCAGCACCATTTGTGAGGTCGGCTATGACAAGCTCGGCTCCCATTTCGCTCAACACTTGAGATCGTTCGTCGAGGTGGTGTACAAGCGCTCTGACTTGAAGATCGCGCTCTCGAAGAAGTTTGACGACACCTCTCCCTACGGAACCAACATTTCCGGCCGCTCCAGTAACAAGGATGGGTGTGTTGTTTGACATGGCTATTCCTATGATGTAATTAGATATAAATTTGAAAGCCACATATAGAGACGTTTGTTCTCATAAGACTGGATAAAACAGCTAGAATATACAAAACATAATTACTCACACGCAAACTTTCTATATCCAGGTCATGGTCAGTCTGGATCAGCAAAATTATTACTAGACAAACAATTAAACTACATAAATACCTTCAGGTCATTAGTCGAACAGCAATTGCAATCAGAAGTAGACTTGAGATTAGCAAAAATTACTGAATATGGTAAAATAAAAATTAAAAACCACTTCAATAGTTTGCAATTGCTTATAAACTGTTTATTATGTTATCTCAACAATTATAAATCCAATTTAGTTGTAAATGATCATGGGTCTATATGGCGCTTATGGAACGCATACCGCCGAATCTTGCCCTTCAAACAATTCCCAAAACAGGAAAATAGTTATAGATCTCTCCAGGACCATTGATACGAAGGCAATGAATAATGATGTCAAAATTGTTGGACAATATCATTCGGCTTTGGAACATACTTTTCTATGGATCTTGGAAGCAAAAGATGCACAGTCTATTCAGAAATTTATGATCGAATTGGGAATGGCTAAGTTTAACGAATTCAAAATTGTTCCCATTATGACATTTGTGGATGCGGTAGAGGATTTCAAGAAAATGGAATTAGGCGTCACTTGACTATTTAGAAATCTAAATTGTAAATTACGAAGTTTTTATCCAAATAGATGGGGCTGGAAACTCGGAACTTGGGCTGCCTAGGATTATGCGCGTTGGTATCTCGCAGCGCATCAGTTTCTATAACTGGTAATTATTCAACTATAACTTACGATGTTTCTAAGCCCCTTTTAAGGCTTTAATTGCTTCAATTGCTTCAATTCTTTTACTTTTTCTGCTCTGTGCTTCAATTACCGATGAAGAAGCACCCTTTATTTTTGCATTATATTCGTTGATTTTGGAAAAAGGAGAATGATAATTTCTAAGGTTCAATTTAACTTTAAGTTTCAATCTTTTGGTAGCAGTATTATTGATACTTGCATCTTTTAATCACAAAGAAGGATTAACCATTGAAGCAAGACCATTTAACGCCATACTTGTTTCCTAAAGATTGTATAAAATTCAGATATAAGCATATTCTTTCTTCTTTCTATATAGATACTAATGTAAAGGATCGTTTTTTCTATAGGGTCAATTGCAATCCAAAGAAACACAATTTATCACCTACCTGAACTGCTTTAGGAAGTATTTTATAGATAATTTGATTTATATTCTTATCACATTGGAGTTTGAAAAGATACCATTGATTGGAATAAATTCAAAGTTTGACGAGTTAATTGTATCATTAACAATTGCAGTATCAGATGATTGAGGTGGTTAGACAAAGATGCAACTTCGTATGATAATGTTTTAGATGCTTTTAGATAAGCATTAAGATATTTCAAAATTAAGAATAAGGAAACGCAAAGACCAATTATTCTGACTAATAGTTGACAATCTTAATAATACACTTCTAACTATTTACATTGCAATTCTAAACGAGAAGGGAATTTCTGAAACCATGTAGCAGGTGCAGGTGTGTGACTTCCTACATCTGCTATTTCTAATTTAGACTCTCTTAATAGACATAATGTAGTAGATCTAGTGCCAGTCCGGTTTCATGTTCCAAGTCGGATTGGTCAGCCGTGGCAGGTGCGGGGATTCGTAGTCAAGACATTCTCCCACATCTGCTATTGATGTTAATCTCGACATCGGGTTTAAGGCATAAGAAAAGTTTACGACAGCATCTTTATCTATTACACCAGAAGAGTTAAATCAATCGTGGACATATGCATTACTTGGTATGGCACATGAAGCCAGAGGGATAAGGAAATGCACTATGGGTACTAATGGGCCTAGCACACCTGGCGCTAATAATACTTACTGGAAAAGGAGATAACCATGGCAGATCATTGGGATGCGCCTGGTTTGAAGTCGCCGAATATGGATGCCCGCATAGATATTTGTGATATTTATGCGTTCCAGAAACCTAAAGATGTCAATAAGTCTGTTCTTGTGCTCGATGTTAATCCTGTTGCGCCAACGTATGCTGATTCGTTTGCATCAGAAGCTGTGTATGAACTGAAAGTTGATACCAATGGAGATTCAGTTGCAGATATCGCATATCGCTTTACATTCTCCCCAAAGGAAGATGGAGTGCAAAAAGTGACAGTCCTACGCGCCAGTGGTGAACAGGCTAAAGGCAATGGCAATGATGGCGAAGTTATTTTCAAGGATGTAACTGTTTCATTTGGAGACAAAGTTAATACAGCTGATGCAGGCGAATACCGCCTCTTCGCCGGAATACGAAGCGATCCCTTTTTCTTTGATCTAGAGGGCATGAAAAACAACATGCAATTCACTGGAGCTGATACATTTCTGGACAAGAATGTATTTAGTATAGTCATGGAAATACCTAACAGCGCTCTGGGTAGCAGTTCTAAAGTGGGCATTTGGTATCGGGTTTTGATTCCTAAAGATGGTAACCCATTTTTCCAAATTGATCGAATGGGCCGTCCGTTTATCAATCCAGTTTTCACTAAGGAAGAGGATAAGAATACGTTTAACCGTATAGAACCGATACGCGACCGAGAACTATTTACCGAAAAGCTTGTAAGTGTATTAGAATCATTTGGACATAATCCTGAGAGTGCTCAAAAGACAGCTCTCACTCTTCTGCCAGATATTCTAGACTATGACTACTCAAGTTCCGAAGGCTATCCCAATGGGCGGAAGCTAACTGACGACATTACAGACATCCAACTAACTGTATTAACCAATGGTCGAGTAACAACGGACAAAGTATGGCGCCATCAAGATTTGTCTACAGTGTTTCCATATTTAGGTTCACCACATCCAGTTCAGTAGTTAGATAGCACTATTTTAAATAAACTGCATCGCGAAGCAGAGCAAAAAGATATCAGTGTCAATGCACTAGTTAGTCATATTATAAGCGAAATGTACAAAGTTCAAATAATTTGTTTGAGACAGTTGGAGATTGTGGTAAACGAATTTAGATGACTACATAATCTGCATTTGATTATCAATTGTGTTAGTTCATTGTGATAAAAATATTGTCATTAACTTTATCTTATGAAGTCATAAAGCTGTTTTGATACATCAATTATATTATCAATGTTATTGCTTATTGATGATCGATTAAAATTGAGTATTGCATGATCTACTCCTATTTTGTTAATTTCCTGCAAATCTTTGCCTATCTGATCAATATTTCCACTTAATAGCTGCTGTCTGCCTTTGAGCTCTTCTTCATCCCTCTTTTTATCAGGATTATATCTAGAATCTATAATGTCAGGGTATAATATTGCAGCAATATGGATATCTTTAGGATCTCTTTTTGCTTTGTAACATTCATTTCTTAAATTGTCTATGTATGATTTAACCTGATCTAGTGAATTGCGTATATCACATATCCATCCATCAGCATAATTTGCTATTCTTGTAAATGTTCCTTGGCTGTAGCCGCCAAGATAAATTGGAATATGTGGCTTTTGAACTGGTTTCGGCCCTATTTTTGAGGGAGGAATATTGTAATACTCTCCTTTAAATTCAACAACATCCTCAGTCCATATCCTTTCTAAGACTTGAAGAAATTCGTCTGCTCTTTTGCCTCTATCTTTAAATGGGATATTAGAAGCTTGGTATTCGTCTTTTGACCAACCTATACCAAATCCCGCGATAGCCCTTCCTTCTGATAAAACATCAAGTGTTGCAAATCTTCTTGCCAATATCACAGGATTATGAAATAGCATATCTATCACAGATGTTCCCAATGCAATACTCTCTGTGATAGCAGCAACATAGGTAAGAGTCTCTAGTGGCTCAAATATGTACTGCCAATCAGCTGGAAACTTGCCATCACTAGTTCCAGGATATGAATCGCGTGGAATAATAGGCCAAATCAATCTTTCCAAAACCCACAAAGAATCAAGACCAGCATTTTCAGCCCCTTTTGCAAGACTAATTATATTTTCTTTTGTAGCACGCCGTTCATCTGTCTGTGGCAGCCTTAGTCCTACTTTCATACTACTTATATGTATTATAATAAATTATATATAGGATTTAAGTTCAAGTGATTGCAACTCAATTCTTGTATGTCCAAAGATTTTTTATCTCTGGGTGGAATCTGCAGAGTATTGAAATCTGAATTATACGTAATTGATTTTTATAGACGCTACACACCATAAGATTTGTATTGCATCAAAGGTATTGTAGTAACCAAAGAACGCCTATTAGTGCTGCGTGGATATACATCTACTTGCTTCCTATTCACTAGGAAATTTGATTGATGGTATGTAATAGACATGCTAATACTGGGAAGCTCATGTCAATGATATTAATTGTAATAGAGCTTCAATGTTAATCTAATGCATCACATATGTCATTATATCATGTTGATTCTTTACCCAATGTAATATCATTGTCTACAGCAGTTCTTATGTTGTCAATACTACGTTCAGTGTGATGTGTAGATCAAGTTTAACTAGCACCGACACCAATGATAAGTAATGAAGTACCGATCCGCTGATCCTGAATTTCCACCAATGCAGGAAGATGAGATAAATGAGCTGCTAAATCAACCCATATATCTAAGGATGGCGATGATCAACGAACGGGATGGCGCACCATTGGTTCATCCTATTTGGTACTATTACGAGGATGGAAAATTTTATGCCGTAAGCAATAGCAGCGGTACGAAAATCCGTTCGCTGAAGAAAAATCCCGAAGTTTATTTTCTAGTGGACATTGCTGATAGGGGAGTACGGGGTAAAGCAAGGGCTAATATCATCGATGACCCTGAATATGCAAAGAAGATAACATCTCGCAATCTAATCAGGTACATGGGCTCTGCTGATAGTCCTGAAGCAAAGGATCGCATTGAATTAGCCAAGAAATATAGTGTTATTGAGATTACTCCTTACTTTATAGCAAGTTGGAAGGCCTAAGTAGAATCTCTCCTTATTCATTTGCTTTACTAACTGAGGAAACATGTTTGACTGGAAAAGGTTTAGTTTTTTGTGAATTGTAAACATGTGGCCATATTACTAAATTTTTTATTGTTCCTTTAACACATTTAAATGCATGTACCCTGAGTACCAAAATTGTATCTTTAAACTAACCTTCGGAGACTTTTATTATTTTTTGTCACATAACGTTATTGGTGGTTTTAGACGAATATATACTACTTTCAAGATCAGCTACAGATGTTTATAATGAAAAACTGATGCGTTATATGTTTCTTGGTACTGTCGATCTTTTAATTCTTTGCTAAAAACTTCAATAGATATGGATTCGGAATTTTTGGAAACAACTTTACAAACTTTTCACTATTAGTTATCGTGGGTCCTTGCAGGCCTACTCATATATAGTATTGGATACGATCTTCTGGTAGTTATGCGCGTGTCCAGTAATACTAGAGCTACATGACACTTAGACTTGTCATCTAACGGTGTGAATCTGTACCTAGTTCCCACATCTTGAATTTAGTTATCATAGATGTTTGAAATTCATATAGTCAAAATTTAATATAATTGCTGTTGCTTATAGTATCGCGAAAAAACTGTCAAATGACTTGGAACGTGACCTCATTCAACCATGCAAGCAGGTGTGTCTTCTCGGTATTCATCTTTTCCCACATCTGCTATTAAATTTAAATTATTGGTATCAGGATAAGTTCATAGACCAATCATATCTATATAGACAGCTTTTATTAGAGTCAGAATTTTAAAGGTAAATGACAATTAGACTTGTCATCTAACTGGTGTGGGAATCTGTACCCCAGTTCCCACATCTTGAATTTAGTTATCATAGAAGTTTGAAATTCATATAGTCAAAATTTAATATAATTGCTGTTGCTTATAGTATCGCCGAAAAAACCGTCAAATGGACTTGGGAACGTGGACCATCATTCAACCATGGCAAGCAGATGTGGTCTTCTCGGTATTCATCTCTTCCCACATCTGCTATTAAATTGTAAAATATGATTTTTTCAAGTAGAGTTGCGTCTACAGAAAATGACATTTTAGTTGGTTCATCTTTGACACAAATTCGTCTCTATCATTCCAAAGAAAGATGAATCTATATTTTCAGAAATAGATCTTAAGAGTTGGAATGAATTGGGGGAAAGAGTTATCTAGTATAGTAGCGACCAAATTTATTCATCCAGTCTACAATTTTTTGGACCCATAAATTAGGTCAAATTTGATTCACAAGGGACCAGGTTCTATGACTATGATTTTGATTCCAAACGGTTCTAATTCATACTGTATAGATTCAGATAAGCCTTCAAGAGCAAATTTGGTTGCATGGTCGGGTGAGTTTAGTGGAAAAGATATTCTTCCACCCAAGGAAGTTATGTTAACTATTATGCCTCCTCCCTGCTTTCTTATCATAGGTATAACTGCTTGCATTACTCTTAGCGGACCAAAAATGTTGGTTTCAAATTGTGCCTTTATTTCATCCATTGAAGTTTCTTCTAATGCTCCCATTAAGTCATATCCTGCATTGTTCACTACGACATCAATCCTATCCTTTTCCTTTATTACAGCATTAATGGCATCATTCACTGACTTGTCGTCATTAACATCTAGTTGAATAACCTGCAATGGCAGATTCTCATTTTTGGTTATATTCGTTATCTGCTTTGATCCTTCACCTTCTAGCTTACGCATTGTTGCATAAGTGTGAAATCCATTTCTTGCCAAGATAAGGGAAGTTTCAAATCTCATGCCACTTGAGCTACCTGTAACAACGGCAACCTTTTGCGTCATCGCTTGATTATTAGACGTCATGAATAGCTCCTGTATTTTGGTAAGTAATACCAAAAAAACAACCGAACTTTTCTTGATGATTTCATGATACAAAGGATCATGAATGAGATTCCATAAAAGGTTTAACTATGGAAGTTCAGGTTAACCATATTCAGCTAGCTAGCTGAATATGCTACTAATGCTTTATCTCTGAAGTTTGGGGATGAAGATCTATCCACAGAACTTTAGCTTTAGTTGCTCATTGGTCTCTTGGTTTTATCTGATCTCCTATCTGTTCGTTTCTTCTTTGTTTAACGTCTGTTAGAATGATATTAAGTAATTTTACTTGAAGCATTTAATAAATTTATTTTGCCCAGTCGTAATTTGAGTAAATATAATCATACTTTTTCGCTATTTAAGTGCGGATTCCGCATTCTCACCGTGAAGCCTTTACAAAAATTTTATCTTGCTCTTTTTGATTCTATAGTCTGAAATTTATCTTTTCCGCTTTTTATCGTCGAAATTCAGATTTTCATCGATATCATTTTGACGCACTTTCCGTTAATTTAATATATTTTTCTTATATTTACCTATAATATTTTCTAAATTTTTTTATTAAATATTATAATATTAAATTAATTTAAAATAGCATAATTTATAATTACAAATTTAAATTTCATGAATTCTATAAAATAATCTGATATATTAAGATACAAACATTATATTTATATTATTATTCAAGGTAATCTAAAATTTCAGACAATATCCAAAGATTGGCAACTGCGACGGAACGCCGCCGTTCGCTGCAGCGCATGATTAGCCGCCCGATTTACGCAAAACCTCAACCGACAGGCGTTCAAGGTTCTGCTCGTTGGCAGGGACGACGATGCGTTCAAGGCGACTGGCAATTTCCGAACTCTCAAATTCCTGTGACCAGGAAACGACCGCCCGCCGCCGACGCAACCAAGGCAATGGTCAAGCGATACTTTGGTTCCGAGGCGTGTTGCACAACGACCTTCCTTGGTGATTCTATTTCTGAAAACACATTTTCATTTGGATAGCTTGCGCCATTTGGTCCGTGCATGATGAAAGACCAACGCCCACCGTTCTTGAACTCGCAGACATTGAAGGTATTGGTGAATCCGGCTGGTCCCCACCACCGTGCCAAACGTTCTGGATCGCTGATTGCGACAAAGACTTGTTCAACGGTTGCCGGGATTTCACGGGATGTTTTAAATGCAGGCATCGGGCTCTCCTTTTCGGGGTTTTTATAAGGCCGAGATATTAAATGTTTTATAGCCATATCCTTATTTTTAATTCAGCAGTATCTAGTCATTAAGCATAGATTCTGAGACAGACCCAAAACCTAATATACCAATTGATTGATTGTGATTAACTTGTAAGTTTGGTCTTTACGTTTTGGGACGAATCGCAGAGTTACTTTATTTTGAAAAATTAACATAAATAAAAAGTCAAAAACATTTTGAAAAACTAAATGAAGTATTTCAAGAGTGGGTGAGAATACGAGCACTTGTCGGCACTGTTCAGTCGATATAGTAGGATCTATCTTTTCTATTAAGCTCCATCTTTGAGTTGAAATCTTCAAAAAAATAAGTATTTCCGTGTTCGTACCAGGGGAGATATCCCCTGGTAGGGCATGAAATAAACACTGTCGCATCAGATACTAAAAAAACAAAATAGTTTCACATATTATGCGATGCTATTAAAGGTGCAGATATCAAATAGTTCAGGCTTTTTACTATTCATCCTACACTAAAAGCGGATAAAGCAAACACACACTTGTATGACAGAAAGGCTGGTGGAAAATTCATGTTAGAAAACAAAGGCGAGTTTAAAAATATGGACCAACGTCTTGCGAAATTTTGTTCTTAAATCAATAGGAGTCTACGAAAATTTAGTGACTGGTCCTCATCTGGAGCGAAAGCAGCAACGTAGACAAGTCCGGTGTTTTGATATTCTATTACTACCGCTATCCACCATCTAACCCCTGCGGTTAGTTAAATTTATGACACCGAAGCACCATAAATAGGAAAATGGAGATTTATGGGAAATTATTCTTCTGATAATACAGCACTGTTGGTTGTTGACCCATTCAATGATTTTTTATCAGAGGGCGGGAAATTATGGAATCGTACTAAAGAAACTGTCAAAGGAACCAACCTAATTGAAAATCTGAAAAAAATATTGTCAACTGCAAGAGCCTCAGATATTAAAGTGGTATACGTTCCTCATCGTAATTATGAAAAAGGGGATTTCGCAGACTGGAAATTCAGAGCACCTACACATGAAGGATGTCTAAAATATTCCCTTTTTGAAAGAGGAAGCTGGGGTGGAGAATTTCATTCTGATCTCTTGTCTCAAAGCGGAGATTATATCGCTCAAAATCATTGGACCGCCAGTGGTTTTGCAAATACAAATCTAGACTTTTTGCTAAAGCAGCACAATATTGATCATGTTGTTATAACGGGTATGCGTGCTAACACCTGTATTGATACTACAGCAAGATATGCGGTAGAACTTGGATATCATACGACACTTATCAAAGATGCAATCGCAGCGTTCAACTGGGAAGAAATTAAAGTAACTGTTGAAATTAACTTTCCCAGTTATGGTCATGCCTTGTTATCCACACAGGAATTTATTAGTGCTTTAAATTGACAATTTTATTTATTGTTCAAGGATTAGACTAACGGGGTAAACTCATTAATTTCAAAATTTATTGTTAGTAGTTATTTAAAATTTTGCATGTTGATATGTAAATATGGCTGAAATTCAAATATGCAATAGGATAAGACGGGGTATGTAGTTTAGAATGTTCATACCCGATCTACGTAATCATATTATGAATTGTGAATCCAAAAAATTACATTCAGCTGAAAATTCATTGGACTATAATATGTGATGCCTGCAAATTCTCTCGGAAATGCTATCCCCTTATCAGAATTTTCTATATGCTTTAAAATCCAAAGAAGTTCAAAAGACAATATCCATTTTGATAAGTTTCTTTATTTTATCTAACTGATCGAAGCAAGGAATAAAATTCTATAAATTGTATTCTCTTGTTAAAGGAAATTGTCTTTTATTACAATTACATTTGATCAATTATTGTATTTTTCAAAAAGAAAGGGTCGGTAGACAAAAATATTTAGAAATGCTAAGAGAAACGTTGTATGAATGCCTTCAAGTGATGGGTACAGCTTTGATAAGGGTAGAGTAAGACAGAAAAAGATTGCATGATTAGTCTCTTCCTCTATTGATTGATCTGAGAGGCGCGATTTTCCGGATCGTTAGGATGTGGAGTCAGTGGGGTAATTGTGACCTTCATCCATATGTGAAGAGGTAACGAGGCGAGGATTTCACGAAGCTCTATCTCGTCGGTGGCGCGGAACAATCCAATGCTGCGCCATTCGCCTGGACCTAGCGGTGGGCGCCAGAGCCGTAGCAACTGACCTCTTTTTGCGAGCTCAGCGGCACGCACTGCCTCCGCCGCGCGCAATTCATCGACTTTCGTGGGACTAGTTCCCTCAGGAACAGTGGTGACCAGATCCGTGAGGAATTCCATGTTTCATCTTTTACTCGCTAGGATTTAGCCGTTTCTGATATGTCTTGCTCCGTGACTTCTGATTGTGCGCCAGTGTCAAGAGCTTGAAAAGAAAGATGGCATTTATCACCAAAATTAATTGAAGCCATAATAATCAGAAAGCCATAATAATCATGTAACCTAACAATATTTTTATTCCATTCGAATGGGTTCTCTACACAGATGTACTAATGCCTCTTGGGCCAAAATCAATCCTATCCACTATTCTGACCATTACGAATAGTGAATATGTACTCTAAAATAGACATTATTGATCATTGCAATCCAGATTAACTTGTAATTGTTACTAATCTGTGTCAATTACCTTTGGGCGTTTAGTTTTAAGATTGGTACTCTTAGAGTAAGGCCATCATCATGCTTTAATCGGTTTTATATACCCACGATATTAGATATAGCGAAATGAATACTAATTTTACCATATTAGCCTATTGCATGTGATCAGCGTAAGCCTAGCGCATCTTTAAGTTCTATTTCATGATCTTGCTCTTGCGCAATTATAGTTCTTAATTTTTCAGATAGAGCAAATTCGCCGGCGGCCTCGGCTTGACGAATTCTGTCCCTATAATTCTTAATAGTTTCTTGTTCAGCTTTTAGATCTATTTCAAGCATTGTTTTTGAGTCGTCTGAATATCCGGCTTCCTTACCTACTACAGTAGGTTCTCCACCCAAATAATCTATTTGTTTGGCAACTTCCAAAGCATGCGAAAGCTCCTCGGAAGCGTGTATTTTTAACTCTTCTGCAATGTCTCCATATTCGGCTCCTTTTAATGTAGAACTGAAAACAACGTACTGAATAATAGCCTGATATTCCCTTGCAAGATCATCATTTAATCCTCTGATAATTTCTTCTTTGCTGGAAGATGACAATTCCTTCGCGTCAGCAGGTTCATTGGTTGTGTTATTTGACACAGAATTCAGTTCGTTTCACTTCGACTTAAACTTTTAGAAACTAATCTTGATTCAAACATTCCGAATGAAATGCAACTACCTCCATGCTTTTTCACTTGCTACTTACAAAGAATAATTCATCTTTGAATTTTGTTTTGTGTAATTGGAAAATGAATACAATGTACTATGCATAGTTTATCATATTTTAAGAAAAGGAGGAGATGGTGGATAAGGTATTGGATGAAAATATTTATTATTTTTGTAACATTTTTGCAAACTTCATTATTGGAAAATGATGCAACTATTATGGAATCAGTCTCTTATTACAATGATGGATAATTTTGTGCATTGGAAATTATCTTAGTAACATTCTCTACTCCAATTCTGGATCAATCGTTTTTTAAAATAAAGTTAAAATGAAGATTTACAACAATCTGGCTATGTAAGGTCCGTTATCATCTCTAATGCAACTATTGTCAAGAATCAGGAAAAATTGAAGTTAACCATTCTTTTGCTATCACTATATCCTCTTGCGTCAAGTTATGACTGGAATTTTGCCACTTGAGAGTTATCTTTGCACCAGATTTCTTCATGATGTCAAATAACATTTTAGCCTCCTGTTCCGAGGCTATAGGGTCATGTAATCCCTCTGACAAGAGTACATGTTTGGTCGATAAATCGGGATAATAATCTGGTTTAAACGGAACCATAGCCC
The DNA here is from genome assembly GCA_963703885.1 of uncultured Nitrososphaerales archaeon. GTDB lineage: Archaea > Thermoproteota > Nitrososphaeria > Nitrososphaerales > Nitrososphaeraceae > TA-21. Next base: position 29,980 of record CAVPGE010000024.1, on the reverse strand, counting down.
TAAAAAGTATTGCTCCTGCGAGTACCTCTGGCCGCAACAAAATCATACTTGCTGCGATATTTGCTCCGTTTGAAAATCCTACGGCTATTGTTTTGTTCAAATCAAATCCATAAAACTGTGAAGCCTTTTCTACAAAATCGGCCAGTTCTTGAGTTCTGTGTTTTAGATCTTTTATATCAAATACTCCTTCAGCTAGTCTGCGAAAAAATCGTGGCATGCCATTTTCTAATACCTTTCCCCGCGGACTAAGAAGTACACAATTCTCACACAACATCTTCCCGACCGAAACAAGGTCATCTTCGTTTCCTCCGGTACCGTGTAGAAGAAGTAGCGCGTGTGATTTATTTTTGTTATCTTTCACTGCAGTAGCAACAGCTGGAATGAACCTATGTATGAAGTCCATACTACTATTATCATTGAGCTTAACTTCTTTTCGTTCTTTAGGCAATTACTCTACCATAGCCTATCGTACTATTTGGCAATTTCCTTTTTCTGTACTTACAGATGTAGTGGTTGTAATGTTTTTTCCAAATCCTTACGAACAGGTTCAAGCCATTTGGGTAACATCAGATGTGTCCCAAGCTCCTCTGGTTTTTCATCAAAAGCAAACCCTGGTGGATTTGTGGCTATTTCAAAGAGAACTCCTCCTGGTTCTCTAAAATAGACTGAATGAAAGTATACTCTATCAATCACAGGTGTTGCATTCAAGCCTGCCTGAATTATCTTGGAGCGTAAATGCAATTGTTGTTCATCAGTAGGAGTGCGCCATGCTATATGATGCACCGTGCCGACGCCAACATATCCTCTAGTCGTGTATGGTAAACATAAGACATCTACAATATTTGCTCCCTCGACTTCCTTATCGATATCTTGCTTTTTCAGGATTTGAAAACGACATCTACTACCTTCTTCTCTTATTAGATTGAAGCCCAAGACATTCGTAAGAACAGAAGATGTGTACTCGTATCCTTCTACTGACAGAGTAGCAGAATAAAATCCCCTAATTGCATGCTTTTCTGGGATTGGTCCTTGTTTCCATACATTTCTGCTTCTATTGTCAGCAGATTCATGAGCTACTAACTCTAATTCTAGCCCGTCTGGGTCATATATTGTTAAAGCGGATTCATCATTGAACCTTTTCGTCGGTCCGTTGAAATGGATCTTGCTATCCTTGAGCTTACTAGTCCAATAGCTGATTGAGTTTTCTGGAATTAAAAACGATGTGGTGACAACCTGTCCTGTCCCTCTATAGCCTTTTGGTGCAGATGACCAGGGGAAGAAGGTCAGGATTGTTCCTGGATTACCTAATTCATCGCCAAAATAAAGATGATAAGTTCCCGGATCATCAAAATTTACGGTTAATTTTACTAATCTAAGTCCTAATGTCGAAGTATAAAAATCGACAGTCCTCTGTGCGTTGCTGGCTATCGCAGTTATATGATGAATCCCGTAAATATTGTTTGATATGGCTTTCCTGTTACTTGACATATTAAGTCATCCTCGCTAGAAGAGACAAAAGAGACTCGAACATAGGTGAACTAAAATCTTTATTTGTTATTTTGTACTTGTTTGCAGCAATTTCTGTTACTATTGCAACCCGATGTATATGCGGGCGAACTTTCACAACTGAAAAGATTCGGACAAATAATCTCAACTTGGATAGCAAACGTTGAACCCTTTTTATGATAAAATAAATCGGTGCACAATAAGGATATTCATAGGCTCTGAAATATATCATAGTTGCACATACAGTTGTTTCTTGAATGTGGCTTCGGCAGCTAATTTGCAAAGTGCGCTTTATCTTTTCACCTTTCCCTTTGCTCATATCTTAGTTCTCGAAATCACTTGATTTAAAAATTTATGATCATTTTTAATTGCCGCTTTTATTACAATTGGCGCAATTGAATCAAAGAATCAAAATTCGAGATGTTCCGAATGTTTTGACTTTATTATTGTAGGTCCTGCATTAGCAGGGATTTTAGGAGGAACTTCCTACGGAACAATACTGCCAGTTTCGGCGGCCTTAATTTTGTCTTTAATGACGCTAATTGTAATTGGTTTCAGATTAAAAGAATCTAAACCCTCGTCACCTGAAATTCTCGTTCCAGAAGAAGGCCGCATTAGCAAAGTATTCGCACAGGAATGCAAAGATTGCTACGATAACGAAAATCCTAAGAAACTCAAGTTTCGGGACGTCTTTAAATTAAAACATATTTCATTTTTGCTTGCTTTGTATTTTTTAATATTTCTTGGGTTTAATTTATACTACGCCTCATTTCCAATCCATGCGGCCGTTGGTCTCAAATGGTCAATAACGGTCTTGCGTAAAGCCTCTAAAAAATTCTCTGATGAAAAATTAGTTATAATTGGAAGCATAATTTTGGGGACGAATTTCATTTTATTCGTATCAATAATGCCGTCTTAATATATGGGGCCGCTATATTATTTGCGCTTGGTAACGGGCTTATGTGGCCATCATTTATGTCTATCCTGTCGAGACGTGCAGGAACAATTCTTCAGGGAGCAGTACAGGGTGTTGCAGGAAGCTTTGGAAGTCTAGCAAGCCTAATTGGATTACCTTCTGATCAAGAATAGATTGAAAGGACTGAAACTCAATTCAAAATAAATTTAGGTCAATTATTACAAATCCTTTTGATTTTATATTCCATTATAATGCGAATCCTGATACTCATCATAAAACTTTCAGTTAGACATATACATAACTTTGGCTACTTGTCGCAATCATGGTATTTACTCCAAATTAGAAAGATAATAAACATAATAATCGGGAATACATACGATAAAATAAGATATTGACTACTAAAGGATTCGAGAAGAAGGAATACATTATACTAAATAGGAATGAATTGTGGGAGATTGATTATTCCAGAAGATCGGCAGTAGAAGTGAGCGAGGTTGTTCAAAAGGAATTACTGAAAACGCAACCTATCGAATATCATGGTTCGATCGAAGATTACCTAAATAAAGAAAAACATTGTAAGAATATTCACTTCCATACATCAATTTCTGGTGCTCCTAGAGCACACTTAAGCTCATGTACATTTAGTATCTAATCTTCCTTTAAATTGACCTAGTTATTAGTGGATAAAGGTTTGATTTTTGTTCTTGTTGTGCCTATTCCAGATAATATGTTATCGTTTTAAGTTTAGGTGAAAAGGTTTATCATGCGTTGTTTGCACCGTTGACTTCTCTCCAACTAAACACGCTTTCCTCATCTAGAGCATTCAGAAGACTATCTAAATCCCATAGACCATCGTAACGATCCTCATTTATAAAGAATGTGGGGGTCTTACTCACTCCACTGTCGTTACCACTCCTTATATCCTCGTCTACATGAGTACTATAAGTATCATCATGAAATTCACGATTAAATCTATCAACGTCTAACCCTAGTTTAGCCGCAGTATCCTTTAATGTATCTTCAGTAAGAACTTGTCCATGTTTGAATAAATAATCGTACATCTCCCAGAATTTATTTTGAGCAGCCGCAGTTTCTGCTGCAACTGCAGCTCGATATGCGTGCGGTCGAATTTTCGTAAGAGGGAAGTTACGGAATACAAAGCGTAATTTACTCCCCATTCGTTCTTGAATTTCTTTTGTAATCAAATATGCCTGAGCGCAATATGGACATTCATAGTCTCCATATTCTATCAAGGTTACAGGTGCTGACATAAGGCCTTGAATATGATCTCGCTCGCTTACAGGTAACGTCAATTTTACACTTTCACCTTTTTTTGTGACCATGCATAGTTTCTAGTAGTCATACAGTTTAAAGATTTCAATTTAAGGATTTCAATCGTATTGAATAGTCAAGGAAGTTTTGCAGCAGACCCAAAAAGAGGGCCCAAAATCTGTCTCAAATGCGCAAATCCTGCAACCAAAGTAGTATGTTATAAAGTTGGAGCCATATTGATAGATAGATATTGTGATAAATGTATCAAATCAATTGAAGATACTTCAAAATAATATTAGTTCTTTAACACGATTTTGTTAATCCTTGTCTGTGATATTTGCACTATCATTCTTCTCCTGTCCCTCGGATTACGTCTACGTAGTTGATATAGGTAACAAGCGAATACAATCCCTCGTACTCTCACAATACTAAGAATTAGTATGTACTAGCTGTAATTTCCGTCATTTCTATAATGAATCTATTATTAGTCATGTCTACTGAAGTTGTCTCTTTGTCCATCTCACAAACTGTTCTCTAGTTGCTGGTTTTTGAAGGATATGCTCGTAATTTATCTCTGGAAGTAAACTTACTAATTCCTTTGCGGCATCTAGAGCTGAGAAAAATACTATCTTGATGTGAGGAGCTATGGATTTTAACTTATTAAATAACTGAATTCCATTCATTTTAGGCATCCGAATATCTAATATAATTAAGTTGTAGTTAACTGGTAAAGCTTGGGCAAAATGTTTTACTGCCTCTAAAGGATTAGTAAAGACATCCAGCTTTAGGCCTTCTGAGTCAAGCATTGCTTTACAGGTTGTAGCTAAATCTACATCATCTTCGACTAGCATTATTCTACCATCATTTGATGATTGCACCAATGACGGGGATTTGATTCCGCAGAAGGCATTAAAATTTGCTTTGTCGTGACGAACATTTTTGCTTGTAACCAGATATACGGGATAAGAATTTTTTAATCCAAGCGAATATTCTCCTATCTCCTTAAATGAATACTCTTGTGATGCAAAGGAAAACGATTTCTTTAGAATTTGGTACAGGTCTCCACCAATTACAAAAGAGTTAGCTGGGGCCTTTGAGTTTATTTTCGAACATATATTGACCACTGATCCAAACAGATCGTCAGAATTTGAGGCAAATGACTTTGCTATCTCTACCTTACCATAGTCTGCGCTAATTCTATAATCTACCGAAGGAAGTTTCTCTTCATTCAACTCTAAGTTGATGGTATCGTGTGCTGCTATCATGCTCATGGCACACTCAACAACATTCCTAAATCCAGTCCATTCACTAGCAACAGAAGTCTGGGGAAAATAGTAAATCAGACTGTCTCCAACATTTTTTACAACTTTAGCTCCATGAGCTCTGGCTATAGTTGCCATTGTATTTAGGAAAATGGAATAGTATATCTGTACCTTCTTAGAATTTGATATTTTGGCTGTAATTCGTGTAGAATCGACGATATCTACGAAGGAAAGACAATAGCTATCAGAACTGCTCTGAAATGATAATTCTTCCTCGTAAGGAATGACAATATTTGCTGTACTAAAATCTTTCTCCATAGTTGACTCTCTTCTCTTTTAATTAAATCCGATATAGTCACGAAACCTGTTTCATCATAGATGAAATATCACGGTAAATATTTAAAATATAGCTTGTCATAATAAATTCTCTTACCTAGTAATGCTAAGTGATCCTATTTAAACACTACGCAACTAGCCAAAAGCACATTTCAACAAAATGAATCAAATGTATGGAGAAATTAACTGACCAATAACTGACTGACAAATCAATTTCCTGTGAGTTACTTATCAGAGAATCAGTTACTTTACTGTCAAATCATGAACTGTTCTGTCATTTCTAAATGTTAGCTACATGCAACAACAGTTTTAAATAAAATTTTATTTAGCAGATGACTGAATTACCATGTCAGGACTATTTTTCCCACCCACCTGACTTTGAAATTTGTACCTTTACGTTCACTTGAATTGGCTACAAAATTAACGAGTTACCTACTTATCTCGCAAGTACTTAGCTACGTCAATCAATGAAGTAGCGAACCTAGCATGCTCGCAATCAGATGCTGAATCAGGAGAGTTACAATAAATCAGGCCATCTTTGAAGATGATTTCGGCAATCAACTTCCGCTGTTTGTCCTTTACAAAAAGACTACCGCCATGATATCCCCCATAGCTCAAATGACTGAAGGGTTTGTATTGAGAAAGGAAATCTTCTCGTCTCACTAGATCAAGAAGTAAGCTGTTCACAAAAGTGGTGAAATCTGGTGCTGCTCGCAAACCTAATTGATATACTCTTGCCAGTTCTTTGACTACTTCACCTCTAAGTTCTACAAGTTTATTACCTTTTTTGATCGGCATTAATATACTAAGTTATACATAGTGATACTTAATAAGTCTCTCGATGATATTTTAAAAAAATCGAAATTTGCACAAATTGGATTGTGGAATATCAGATTTGATGAAATTTGAAAATTCACTAACCCAACATCCTATTTTTCTTACAAACTTTAGGCTTAACTAGGTTTTTTCTTATGTTATTTTCGGAAAGATATAAGAGGATTTACTCTCCCCAGTCTTCTCCAATTGATTCAGCAGGCTTTATTTCTACAGTATCTTCACTCTTGGATGCTATTTCGAAATCGGCTCCACAATCAGCGCAGGTTATGATTTCTCCTATCATTGCATCTTGTGGTAATTTAATTTCCCCAGCACAGTCCTTACATTCAGTTATCAAATATTTTCCCTCTTTGATTTCACTTTATCAAATCTACCTTGCTTAATACAATTCATAGTGTAATCTCATACCTTTGTGGGACTTGTATTTCTTTCGGTTGCATTTGTTCATTTTTTCCCAAATTTGAAAATAGTTTTAATATTCTTGGACTTAGTAACCAGCGTAGCTCACCTTTGAATTTTTGGAGTGACTTGACTTTCAGTTTGGCAAAGCCGTTACTTTTCAAAAATACATCAGTCTTATTTCTTGAACTATTGGAAATAATGTCATTTATCAATTCCAGTAAATAAGCTCTAGTCCCTATTATAAGAACAGATGACTCTACATTAAAAGTGCGCATTTTTTCGTACAATCTATTTCGATCTCCCTCAGGCAGTAATTCATCCCATACTAGAATTTTAGGTACATCCGAACCATAATGATTTTCAATTATCCGGACAGTCTGACTGGCTGCCGTACCTGGGCTTGAAATAATAACATCAAAATTTAGCTTCATTAATTTGATTGACTTTAGAATTAATTCTGTTTCTGCTTTTCCCTGTTCGGTTAGAGGAGGACACTTTTCCAGGTTAGTTCGAACTGTTTTCGCTACTTCACCGATACACAAAATATAGATATTCATTTCTACTTTTTACCTGGTGCGTCTTCTGAGTCACATATATCAATTTCATTGTTGTACATTTTATTATCAATAGATTTAATTTTGTCTGCCTAATTTAAGTATTACTAAGTTATCAATAGTATTGCTAAGTTCAACTTAAGGTTTTGTGAATTCAATTTGACCTTATTATTAAGGTTGGCATAATTAGCCCATGAAATAGATCGTTTAGTCAAGATTTTGTAATAAATGTTGTTTCTCAATGTATGGCAGTATATAGTATCATCAAATTAATCTCGCTTTGGAATTCCGTGCGCCATTCCCAAAGTCAATCATGCCTATAACCTTAAGATTTATTAGTATTTTTAAGTCTCATGAGAAGTGAATCTGGATTCAAATGTAAACTTCTCTTAGAATATAACAAAAATTTTTCATATCCCAATTCTCTTTGTTTTGTTTCTTTATTTATTACTTCTTGTATTTCTTGGTTAGGAGCAAAGGATCTCAAGTAAATTATGGTAGCATCTGAATCATGTATAGAACCCAGAATGTCTTGTACTTTTTCAAGTATTCTTATTAATGATGCTGCATTTTTGTCATCCTTCTCTACTAATTCTAACATGTATCGGATTTTTTTACAATCTTTGCGTAATTCATGCAGTTCCTCCAGTTTCAGAGGATTAGTGAGTACTATTGGAAATGCATCATCTATTCTTGAAATTAATTTTGAAAGAATTTTGCTATATCTTTTCTGTAACTCATTTTCAGTTACCCCTATCCCGTTAATCATGTTTGAATTCAAATTCTTTAAGGTTTGAGCAATAGTCTTGGCATTTTCTAACTTTGCCTGCCTGGTTTGTTTTAATGTATCAGTAACCATATTTCTCTGGGGGCTTGAAGAAAACTTCTCCAACTTGATAAGAATAATATCAGAATCTCTAATCTCGCTATTTAACTTGAATAATTTATTTGCAATTTTACTATACTCAAGGAGCAGTGGTTCTTCTCTATATTTTCGAGGGAGTGTAGAAACTGCAGCGTTGAAACGCCTAATTGATGTTCTTATATCATGAATATTTTTTTCATTTGGGTCGTTGATATAATGATCTGTCTTTCGACTCAAACGACGAGAATTTTCGTGTAATTTGATTAGATATTGTAATAGTGTTATCAATTAAATCATTCTATGGATTAATTATTTATAAATCTCATTGAACCCTAGCGATTTCAGCATTAGCAAAATTTTAGCAACTTTTTTGATTGGGCTTTTGTGCCACGTAGACTACTATCCCAACCATTTACACACTTTTCTGACTTAAACCACTGAGTTTTATCATCACTTAAATTTTTGCGATTCAAAAATCTAACATTTGCATCTTTCATGGTTATCTTTACTAGTCCGATAAGATAGTTCGATTCAGTTCAATGATAATCCTAGTCAGTATTGTCAGATCTGCTGGACTTCACAGGTTCCACTCCTTATGTAATGGATCCCACATTTACTCTACTATTTAGTCATGGTTCAATACGTGTGAATATTAGTAAATTCAAGATCTCTAAAACAGTTCTAAATTCTTAGGCTTAAGCCTCCTCATATAGCAATATATTAACATAATTATGCCCGAGCTTCTCAAACACTACGTCGAACTGGGTCAGAAATGATAAATAACACTCGTGATAAGTCGACTGACTCTAGAACTTATAGTACACTATATGATCTATTTCGTAGAGCATGATCAATAAGGGCAACGCTGATTAGTATCTAAACATCTCGAATGTTGATACAGGTTGTTCGGAGATGAAAATAGGGACTTATTGATATGCGTTGATTGTTCTTGGTCGGTATCGTTGTTAACAGGATCAAATGGTTTTAGCAGCTGTCCTATTTGTCAGAATAAGAATATTGAAGTCGTACCAGTCAATGATAATGAAAGTTATAACGTGATGTTGAAATCTAATAAAAGAGTTGAAATAGAATTTCAGAATGACACACAGTCGAGTGGATAGATTGTACTGAATGTTCTCTTAAAGAAATTTGCAATTACATTTCATCTGGGGGTTTAAAATTATTAATTGTTCCTTAGCGGACAACCTTAAGTATAACGAATCCCCATTTATTATTATGTTTACTATAGCATGTCGCGATGTAGGACAAAACTGTGATTGTATTGTAGAAGGAGAGACAGAAGAAGAACTAATTAAGCATGCTGCAGAGCATGCGGTTAAGGATCATGGCTACAAAGAACAAGATATCATGACCCCGGAAATGCAAGAAAAGATTAGATCACATATTCAAAAGTCATAGCTTGATTAAGCGCCTAGTATTTGGAGATATAAAGTTTAAACAAAATTAAGCTTTTTAAAGTCTCGATTTTTAAAAGGATAAAATTTTGAGAATTTCTACAAGGTAAAGGTAAAAAAATTCATTTGATGCAAGATAAAGTAGTATCAGAGCAAAATGGCGATCATATTCATCAAAAATTTTACAATATTTTTGGTACTCTCAAGAGTTTGCCACCGTCATAAGCAAGAGCTGGCCTCCTTCGTTGATTGAATGTGCTTGAACATCGACTAGCCAAGTATCTTTACCAAAGATCTCTGAAACGTCTATTATTCCACTTGATTCCCATTCGCCCGCGTTGGGCATTTGAGACATCAGGAGTTTGATTCAGTACGGCAACTGGTCTTATATCATGGGTGTTGAGATCATATTGCCAGATTCGGGCATTTACACCATTTTTTATCCGATTATAATCATTAAGATCTTCCTGAATCATCAGACTTTGGCACTAGTAGCATTATTAATTTCCTGAATCATCAGACTGTTGGCACTAGTAGCCAAATTGTCTGGATTTCTTATTTCATCGCCTGCGTCACCATCTAAAATAACGGCAAAATTCGCGAAATATCGTTTTGATGTAGGGCTTTGATTGGATAAAGGTTCTAGCTCAAATGAATAAATTCTTCCATTCTTATATTGTTGCCCAGGACCTTTATCTCCAGTATCTGCGACATAGATTTTTGAATTGTTGTTCTGGTCGTAATGTAAATCTTCCAATCTTATGAAATCCAACCCATTTTTGTTCTGTATTTCTTCTTCAAGCTTGGAAGAATCCTGTGTTTTCCAATCCCAGATTAATGGTTCAAAGTGGCCATGATATTGTAGTCCTTTTTTCAAGTCTCTAAAACTAGTAATGTTTTGGCCGTCTCCTACAAACACATACAATTGTCCCTTCCCATGAAGGACATCATTCGGAGAATTTGCTACATACATGTATAATTGTGAATGGTCATATTTTCCGTCTTCGGTCGCAAGCATGATAGTTTTATTCCCATTATTGGGAACCAAAATAGTATTTTCGTGAGAGAATTTTCCTAACCATGGCATTTCAGTCTTATTTCCATTGGTGGCGTCATACGCAATTACAATTCCATCATCTATCTCTTCGTTTGTCACGAATACTGGCCTGTTAAACCCGTTTCCTGTGATGAGATAGGCCGAGCATAATACATCATATTTTGATGAACCATTTTCTATTAATTTTCCAGAAAGTAACGCACCAGTTCGGTTTAGGATAAGCTTTGATATCTTTGCATATTCACCATCCTCACCATTTTCCAATTCATGGTTGATAAACACACTGATGGTTCCATCTTTGTTGATCATTGCTCCTAGACCATCAGGTACTCGAGGGAAAGTATACTCTCCTCCGTTAGTAGTATCGTTGGTGGTTACAAGTGGCTTAATAGAGCTATTGCCTGAACCCACTGGTTGCAAATATGAAATAGCCTTAGTAAAGAATCCATGACTGGAATTTGTTTCTCCGTAAGCTATTTTAGCAGCGGTCGCAATCATTGTTAAAATTAAGGCTATTAAGCAAAATTTGGGTAGTCCACTTGACACTAGTGCTTTCATTTATACAGTCAGAATCATTAAAAAGTACGAATTTAGATTTGCCATAATGATTGATTTAGATCATCATAGTAAATATAGATATGGGATAAACAAGATGTATTAGTGAGAGCTTTGTTAGAATAAAAAATTCTTTTACCCTTTTTATTCGTAGTCGATTTACTTTTTTCTTGAAGTATTTTATTGTAATAATCGAAAACCCGATCCAAATTTAACTAACTGTTAATTGTTCAAACTATTCATCTAGAGAAATACCAATTACAACGGTGGATATTATGATTCTTTGATGGTATGGTATTGTGACAAGTCGAATAATTAATCATCATTAGCACATATTACTACCAAATTGTGCATTATCAATAGCGGAAGTTGAAAAGTGCACAACATGATGAACGAAATGTTTGTTTGGCTACTATACTATACATATGACAACTGATTTAGGTAGTCCAGCTAAATCTATATAGTTATCACTTAACAGCATTACATTATCAGACATACAACTGTTTTTCCTAGGACTAGATAGGATCAACTGCGGATATGGCAAGTGTTCACCCACAGTTCTTTTCATCAATTTGTCAACGTAGATTTGAATAATGCAACAATAAAATTTAATGAAATAATATCGTGCAATTATACGGAATACTTTTGTTAGTTTAGTTATACGAAGAGATCCAACATATGAATTGGATTAAAAGCTGTAAGCCTGAGAGATTAATTGACTAAATTGGTAGTTGATAAAATAAAATAAAATAATTATATCATCAAATCAGATTACTTAGCTTATTTAAGAGAATATTAGAAAGAATGATTGTTACCAAAAAGTATATTCCAAATGATTCAGGCCCGATGTATTTTTTAGACAGAGCTTAGCAGTTTATTTATGTCTGCACAAGATAAATTAGACGATGAATCATTTAAATTAAAGGAAGAAATGAATTCAGAAATTACAGAAGAACGGGTTGAAGACATTCTTTTGGAGCCTGTAACACAAGTTGTAGTTCCAGAAGAGAATGAATTATTCGAAGCTATAGAATCAAAAGACGAGAAAGAAGATCAAGAGGCGGAAACACAGAATAAAAAGTCAAGTAGAACTAGTACTGAAAGAAAGAGAGCAGCTAAAGTTGAATCTCTAAATATTTCAAGAATAGAAGAACAGCTAAAGACACAATCTGATCAAAGCAAGAGAATTAATGTCAGCATAAAGACTATACAAAAACAACTTAAGGAACTTAACATGAGAGATGATATTGCGTTGCATCCTGTTATTAAAGATCTTCAAGAGCAATTAAAAACGATAGAGAGAAAGATCGTTGTATTTGACAGGTTGGTAAAGCCTTTAGAGTTGGTAAAGCCTTTAGATGCAAATCAGCCAATTAGTAAAAACAAAAAGAAGAATAAAAACAAAAAGAAGAATAAAAACAAAAAGAAGAATAAAAACAAAAAGAAGAATAAAAAACTTTAGTATATCGAATTCATACAAACATTATTAAAATGTTTGAATGTTACTTTTATGAAATATCTAATATCTGTATAGCATTCTAATACCCTTGCATCTAAAAAATACTTATCATAGAGAATCAGACATACCGTGTCTCTTGACTCGTGTGTGTCAATTGATGCACATTTATTACTTGAATCATGAAATATTGGTTGTCATCAGATTAGAATAAGATCCATGCTGCCTAATATTTCAATTAAGATTGATGCTCATTTTTCTTATTTATGTCATATTTTTGACTAGGGGCTAAAAATATCCATTTTAATTACATAATTAGATCAGATCAATATAATCATAGAAACAATTTAGAAACAGAAAAGTAATATGAAGATTATTTTCTCGATAGAATCAAGATGAAAATATAGTTCGATTGACCATCAATTATGAAATTTCTGAATATTTTTTCAAGTCTTTATCAAGAATGAATCGATTACACACTCTCTACTTGTGCGCAAGTGTATAGTTTTATCAAAAAAAGAAAAAAGGATTAATAAATAGCACTTAATTTATTGTCTTCATAGAAGATTTAAGGGTATTCGAATCTTAATTCTATCTATTAATTACTTAGGATTGGTGCTTTTATTATTGACTTGCTTGGTACCTTTTTCCTGCATTAAATGCAACACACTATTAAGGTCATTTCCAATTTTAGTCATCTGCGACTTTATATCAGATATTTTAGTCATCTGCGATTGAATATCAGACATTTCAGATTCAATTCGCTTGATTGATTTTGATATTTTTCTTGCCTTCTTAAATTTCGATTCTTTCTTATCAACATTTGGATGCTTTACATTTGGATGCTTTACCTTATGTGTTATCGCTTTGTGACTTGCAGTATTCTTTGCTTTTGATGCGTGAGTTGACTTATTTGCCAATTCTGGTTTAACATTTGCGGACTGTACATTGGACATAAGCAATTTTAATTGATTATGCTATATTTATTCTTATACTTATGCGGCCTGTATTCGCACAACATTCCCTGCTCAGGGAACCATACCTTCAATATTATTTGATCACGATTACAATTCATAATGCTGAATCAACTTGTTGGTTTTGTTATTTGTGCATCATTAAGCTTCATAAAACAGGCTTGTCATTAGTATTAATTGGTAAGCCCTTTATAATATTCAAAGTCAATGTAATTACGAATCCTCCATTTTTTAATCATGTTCGATACTTGACAGAATAACCATGATAAAAGTCACCAATAGATGGAACCTCCATAAATATGGTACTATAGAGATCATTTCTTCCAGTCATGATCTTGTTGTAATATCAATTCGCATTGTAATCGATTATGATGTCACAAAAACATTAGAATTGAAACAGTAAATTTCTGGTGTTGAATTATCATATATTTCTAAGGCCTTCTTTTTCTATTCGCAACAATACAAAGTGAATACAATATAAAGAACAATAAAGATCCCATATTTACAATGCCGGAGGCCGACAGAGGTTCTTATTCAGCTACAAGGAATCATCTATATTTACAAAAAACAATATCTAACAAATATATTCAAAATCTTTTCATATCCACAACCCTTGTTTTATGCCATGGTTTTGTTCTTACCTTTCTTTTGCAATCAAAGCATCTAAAAACATCTTTCAAATATTTTTGATTACATGTAGAACAAAAATTATAGACATCATAGTCTAACCTTGTTGGGCGAAATTTTGATTGCATAATTACTTTATCTGTCATTGAAAGGTATATAGAATAAAGTATTTTTAAGCATATTACTAGTTATTCCCTAGAATTTTAGGATCTATATGAATATGTCCTTATATCCTATATTTAACGCAATTCAAGAAAATAATTTAGACTTATTTCACTTTCATTATTTATCGTCTAAATTTGTTTCTTCATTGCAAGAAAATGGTTATAAAGTGGAATATGCGATTATTTATGTTCATTTACTTAAGGCGCCCCTCATTGCGTAATTCTGAAAATATCTGCATTAATGTGTCATAATCTATATTTAATTCATTAAGAATTTTATATTGGTCAACGACCTTGTGCTTTTTAATATATTTTTCTACCATTTGTCTTTTCTTTTGATATTCTCTATTTGGTTTCATTGAGATTTATTTCCATATATGTTTAAAACAGTATGAAATATGAAAGGATACCTGAATGCATATAATTGTAGTTGTAAAATTTTGAACTGACATAGAGAGAAAAACACGATTTCCTTATTTATTGATAGACTTGTCATTACATGTTATTGGAATATGTAGAATTACTGATATTATATCAAGTACCAATTATTTCCATGTGTAAAGTAGAGTATGAGAAAATTATTTCTTTGCATGCCTAACAATAATAAGGAATACGTTGTTCGATGAAAGTATGCAAAATTCTCATAACAGCAAACCAAAAAAAGTGATCATTAAGGTTATGACAGTAGAGAGAGATATGAATGATGTTTTCGACTTCTTTGAAAATGTAAAGAATATGGAAACTGGGGGAGCTCTGAAATCAATTATCAAGGGGGATGACGGATGGTGGTTATGTGAAACTCCGATTGGTAAAGCAAAGATCAAAACTCGACCATATAAAGAACTAGGAATTTTGGATCATATCTTTATTGCTGGAGGAATAGAATGGAATGTCTTTGTCAGGATAATTCCAAACGCGAAAGGTTCCACGACAACTTGGACATTTGTTAGACCCGACAACTTAACTGATAAACAATTTGAGGAACAGCTCAAGATGTTTGATGTGGAAATTTCAGGATGGAAAAATGCTCTTGAACAAATGAATAATGCATAATAATTTCTATTGGTACGTGTTCTGCTATATTGTAAAAAGTGGGGGAGCTTTGGAAAAAGATATACTGAATTATTGTACGATTAGAGCCCTTTTGATTTTGTCGTAAGTATTTAATTAATGGTTCGATATGTTAGAAAACAGAACAGGAAATGGCAGTCCTCTTGCTTTATTGTGGTATTATATCTTGACGCGAATTTGGTCGTGGAAGGCCATCTTCTCCAATTATATCGGTGATTAGATGTGTTTTTCCGTCACCTTGTTTTTGTAATTGAATATGTGCAAAATTAAATAAACCGCCCTCGACGTATAGAATTGTAGGGTGAAAAGTAGGATCTAACATTGGAAGTGGCACCCCTGGAACGCCGAAGCGAAATGCACTGAGAGGACCACTTATTATCTCATAGACATTAATTGGTTTACCATCACCGTTCAGGTCAGTATCATATTTCAAAATAGCAGGAAAGTGAACATCTGTAGTAACAAAGACTATATTTTTAATATTATTGTCGTCAATGAATCTCATTATCTCCGTCAATTCTCTTTCAAAACCTGTCTTTGATGAAAAGTCAAGGTCTATACCGTTAGCCCATCCATCCCGTCCAAACTTTGACGCGTTGGAGCCTGTAGGTATTGACATCGGAACATCACTGCTTATCACTTTCCACGTGGCATTAGAATTAAGTAAACTCCTTTTTAACCATGTTACCTGTTCTAGACCCAGCATTGTTTTATTATTTTCTACAGTATCAGGAAGATCATTTCTGCTTCTATTAGATCTTGCATCCAAAATTAAAAGGTCAAGATCTTTTCCCCAGTGAAATGACCTATAAATTCTGTTTGGATTTTTTTGATTTATTTCAATTGGAGAAAAGTCGAAAAACAAATCTCTACCTTCTTTCACAATATTTGGGTATCCTGTTCTATTCTTACTCTCAGCATTCCAGTAAGACCATTGCGCTCCAAAATCATTGATCACTTCATGATCATCCCACTGACTGTACATGGACGTATTGCTAAGGAAATTCTTCAAATGAGGATCGTCCCGATTGTAAGTCCAATGCTTGAGATAGATATCATGAACTTGAGATAGATTTTTTAAGTTGACTTTTGGATCTGCAATACCAGAGAAATTACCAGGAATATTCGAACTACCATCAGGCCTCTGCTTGGGACAGTCGTTAATGGCATATATCATATCACCGTTTTGAATGTAAAAGTCTGGTGATAGTCTACTCATTTTTTCAAATATTGCATATCCTTTTTTTATATCCCGACAGAACTTTTGACCGCCGATGTCTGCGCCAACTATAAAATTAATGGAATTTCCAAAGGTGGTAGAATTTGGAGCAGTCCTAAAGGTTCCAACCATAGGAAAACTCTTGGTACGATTATCAATATTAGAAAACCAGACTCGATAAAAGTATTTTGTTCCTCCAACTAGATTGTCAAGTTTGATCTTTCCGGTCAGGTCTGTGGTATTGTCTACCCATTTTGTCTTTGAGTTAAAATTTGAAAACAATGAATTATTACTATATTCAACATGCATCATGGAGGGCTGAGAAACTCTAGACCAAATTATTGCCGTATGATCAGTAACATCCCCGCTGGCAATACCTTGGGTGATTGCTAAGATAGGGCCACTGTTTTCCACTCCATATGTCCCGGAGGTGGAGATTAATGCTATTAGAGTAATTAGGCTGAATGCAAAAAGCAACGACAAGACTAAATTGCAGGGAAATTGCCTTATAACGATCATTAGTACAATCTAAAAAGAACCGCAATGAAAGGGTTTTCTTTTGTATACATTAAATAACAAAATTAAAAGAAAAGATAACCTAATTCGACGGAAAAAAATCTTTCTAGAATATATATTATTTTTATGTACTGATCGAATTCAATAATAAACTTGCGTTTATCATGTAAAGGCTTTGTTTCTCGACTAGAACTATTTCGATTAATCATGTTCGGTCGGTAGATTACAGCACCAGCAAAATATAATATTAATAAGTATATTATGTTGATTAAAGAATTCTGAATTCTCGAACAACCTAGAACTAACATAGGCGTAGGGAAATAGACTAACCCTACACCTATGAAGTAACTCATTGCAAGATATTCTGTGACATTACTACGCGATCGATATTATTAAGAACTGACAATATAGAATTCATTCTTCTAAATTATTTATTGTCATCATTCTATTAAGATAGAAGGTATTGTTTTAATTTAATGGTATCAGAAACTGCTACGCACGAAATCATGAAGTTTATCAAAAATAATCCTAGATGTTCAAGTCGTAAAATAATAGAATATTTGAATCTGAAACCTGAATTAGTTATTGAAATAGTGAACCAATTCATTGAAGATGGAACTGTTGTAATACTGCCAATTGGGAAATTATGCCATAAAACTACTAAATGGGGATTCTAGAAAATGTTGACCAATGCCGCTGATGAAATAACTAAATTAAATTTAATAATTATCAATACGGGAAAAATGGTACATCTAAAAGATCGTAAACCCGTATGGAGTTATTATGATTACTGAATAACTCGATGGGAATGGTTGACTCCACACATAAAATTCTAATTGGCGATACTTTCATAATCTTTTAAAGCATCTAACTGCTTCTTGTGTCTTATTGTCCTTCCTCTAATTTCTTTAACTCTTTGAATTGCTTGTATAGCAGTGAGATGTTCCGTTTTCATAAGATATGCCGCCAATATGGTACTCGTACGGCCACTTCCTCCATTGCAATGAATAATCACTGGTCTCTGATTTTTTATATCCGAATCAATGTAATCAACTACGTCACTTAGTTCTTCTAAAGGAGGCGCTCCACCATCTTCAACTTTAACATGCCTATATTTTATTGCTGGTTGATCTCTAAACCACTTTGAGTTTAGTGGAGTTTCTCGAATAGTAACTATACTTTTTATCCCTTTATCGATAGCCCATTTTAACTGAGACGATGTCATCAACCTTCCACTAGCCGCTAATCTGCCGTCAATAACCCATCCGAACCTAGAGGGTTTGTGGGAAAACCAACTACGAAAATAACGATAAATATCGCCTAAAACAGCCACATTATGTTATTGGTTTTATTCCTTTATCTAGGTTCAAGTAGCGCGGTCACAGGATTGTCCAATCCAATAGTATTCAAATCCACAGCCTTCAAGGCCTCAGTAAATAATTGAGCCAAATCTGGTTCATCATCTACAATAAGTACAGTAGCCCTTTGAACGACCATTCTAATAGTCAGAAATTTCTATTACATCTAGATTTAATTCGAATAGGAGTCAATAGAAAAGATGAAAAATCATTCTATGTGGTTGATCTGAAAGTCAATATAATTTATCAAAATAGAATAAAGTATACTTCAATCTCATTTCAAAGTCATGATGAGTAAAGCCATTGCCTTATGTATTTTGATGTCAATTTCAGTTTTGTACCTAGATCGTGTTATATATCCAAGTATTGCCACTACCGAAAACTATAGTTTAGAAGATCCAAGAGATGTAATCACCAAGTATTGTGAACAACATGCTGACAGTGTTGCAAAGGGAATAGACGTTATTGCAGAATTGATTGGTGCAGGCATTGTACCAAATTCTTATTATGGATATACATGTCAGAATTTGGATCAGCAAGCTGGGATTAATAAAATCGAACAAATAAATTGATGGGCTGCCTGATCCGGTCTATATTCAACTTTAATTATCAGACAATAATCTGACTTAACATGGTATTTTGTAAGGGTGAGAAAATCGTTGCCACATTTATTTTAGTAATAATTTTTTCGGCATTCATACCTGGGCTATCCATTGAGAATTCATATTCTGCCGACGGACAAAAAGATGTCTCAGTAATGTATGCAGGCTCCTTAGTGAAAATTATGGAACAAGTCATAGGACCATCTTTTCACAACCAAACGGGATATAATTTCATAGGGGAAGGCAAGGGTTCAGTCCAAGTTTCAAACCTGATACTTCAAGGATTTAGAAGACCAGACTTTTTCATCAGTGCCGATACACTCCCGATAGAGAAATTGATTAATCACAATCCCCCACTGGCACAATGGCTTGTCAAATTTGCATCAGCAGAGTTAGTGATTGCCTACAACCCCAAAAGTTCTTTTGCCCCCGAACTAGATAAGGCCGCAAAAGGAGAAATTTCATGGTACAAGGTTCTTGAAGAGAAAGGAATCAAATTTGGGAGGACCGATCCCAAACTCGACCCTAAAGGATACTATACCGTTATAGCAGCAAAACTTGCAAACATCTATTACAGCGATTCAACGATAAAGGATAAAATCCTTGGTGAAGACAGAAATCCCAAACAGATTTTTCCTGAGGAAATTCTTAGGTCTATATTGGATTCTGGACAAATAGACGCTATAGCTGCGTATAAACATGAAGCAGTTTCTAGAGGGCTTCCGTACATTACTTTGGCACCACAGATAAATCTAGGCGATTCAAAATATTCAAATTTCTATAAGCAAGCATCTTACATTCTTCATTCTAATCAAACTATTATTGGTAATCCAATATACTTTTCTTATACGATTCCAACCGCGGCTAGGAATATGGATGGTGCCATAGCCATTGCAAATTTTCTAATTTCACCACAGGGGAAAACTGTACTTAGCCAAGTAGGATTGAATCCGGTTAATGCAACCGTACAAGGGAACATCAAGTCATTGCCTCAAATATTATGGTCCATGTTAGGCTAATATTCCTGATCGACTTGGGAGGATATAGGTTCCTTCTAATAAGCTTATCACATAACTAATAGTTAATTACTGACTCTTACTAATACGATATACTTATAGATATTATTATGAGTTAATCTCTATGCAATTGACTTTACAATCCAATGCGATTTTGAATAATGG
This sequence comes from uncultured Nitrososphaerales archaeon, assembly GCA_963703885.1. GTDB lineage: Archaea > Thermoproteota > Nitrososphaeria > Nitrososphaerales > Nitrososphaeraceae > TA-21. The sequence goes on along the minus strand of CAVPGE010000024.1, from coordinate 9,835 downwards.
CGTGAAGATTCCACGTTTGGGCTTTGGTGTTTATCAGACACCCGTGGGAGAAATAACTTTTCATGCAGTTAAATATGCATTGAAAATAGGTTATAGACATATCGATACTGCTTGGCTATATGGCAATGAAGGTGATGTTGGTCGCGCAGTTCTCGAAAGTGGTATAGGAAGAGAGAAGATCTTCATTACTACAAAGGTTTGGGATACTGATCAGGGATATATTTCTACTATTGCTGCATGTGAAAGAAGTTTACGGCGTTTAGGATTACCTTATATAGATCTTTATTTGATCCACTGGCCAGTTCAAGGAAAGAGCAAAGATACATGGAAGGCTATGATTCAATTATTAAAGGATGGCAAAGCTAGGGCCATAGGTGTAAGCAATTATCAGACTTTTGATCTACAAGAATTACTCGAAAACTTTGATGTTGTGCCTTCCGTAAACCAGGTCGAGTTTCACCCATTTCTATATCAGGAAAAGCTATTACGATTCTGCAAGGAACATCGTATTCAGCTTGAAGCTTACAGTCCGCTAACTAGAGGTAATAAGCTTAATCATTCAACATTAGTAAGCTTAGCAAAGAAATATAGCAAAACTTCAGCTCAAATCTTGATTCGATGGAGCTTACAGCACGACCTAGTTGTAATCCCTAAATCTATACATGAAAATCGAATCAAAGAGAATAGTGAGGTATTCGACTTTCAACTCGAAGAAGACGATATGAAGCTTCTTAACTCCTTGAATGAAGACTTACATACAGTTTTCCTGCAGTAGATAATAACTCAATCTAGTTATTATTATGAATACTCTATGAAACTAAGGTTAATCCCCCATCTGCATAAATTGTAGCGCCTGTGATATAACTTGCTCCATCCGAAGCCAAAAACAACGCCACTTTGGCTATCTACTCTGGATTTCCAATTCTGTGCATCGGAATCTTATTTTCCTCCTCCTTTCCTTCTTCCTTGTTCTCTAATATGTCACTATTCATATCAGTTGCAATGGCTCCTGGTGCAATTCCATTTACTCTTATCCCTTTATCAGCGACTTCTAAGGCAAGCGTCTTAGTTAGTATTTCCATTTCTCCCTTTTGAGGCGCATAAGGTGCTCCTAGTGGACTTGGAGTTGATTCGTGAACCGATGAAATATTTATAATGCAACGATCTTTTTTACAGTCACGTTCTCCTAGTATCATCATTTTCTTCAATGCCTCCCTACAACACATGAATCAACCTTTCAGGTTAATACCTATTACCCGGTCCCAATCTTCCGATTTCATTTCAGCTGAACTTTTTTTTGGACCACTTATACCTGCATTGTTTATCATTACATCAAGTCTATTGAAGAGATTTATGAATTGATCAACTAGATCTACGCAAATATCTTCTCGACTTATATCTTCAGGAACTGATATTAAATCTAGAGTTTTCTGTTGCTGACACAATATCATTCCTATCTTTATTCAGCTCATCGCTATCCCTGGCGTTAAATGACAATTTTATTGCTGGCCTTTGCAAATTCCATTGCATTGCCTTTCCTTTCCAATACCCCTGCTTGAACGGTTATAATGGTTACTTTATTTGTATTATTATTAATATTCAATACTTTAAGATACACACAAATTATTAGTAGAACGCAGTATCATTTGAGTACATTATTAAAAGCGTATGGTAAAACTAAAGAATTTTTTATAAGTTTAAATCTTTTATTGAGCTAACATAATCAGTGCCGGCTGCATCATTACAATCAATTCACGAAAAATTAGAAATAATTACGGATAGTGTACAGATAACGAAGATGGTGGATGAAGTAATATCCAGGGCAAAGAATGTGATATCCATATGCGTAGATGGAAAAGGATTCAAATCATTTGGGCTAGAATCTGATTATGGATTGAATAACGATGCAACCAAAAAGAATAACAATTACAAAATTTTTGAGAAGTTAAAAACACAATATCAAGATGCAAAAAATAAAGGAGTTAGAATAAGATATCTAACTGAAATTTCAAAAGTCAATCATGAGCATTGTAATGAACTAATGAAATTTGGCGAGGTCCGTCATATTAAAGGATTGGTTGGAAACTTTATAATTACTGAAAAAGAGTATTTAGTAGGAGCTAATAGTAAAGATTTCTTTACCCAAATAATATATAGTAACAAAGAAGAGATAGTAAAACAACAAAATTATATTTTCGAAAACCTTTGGAATAATGGAGGAAATCAACTTAAGACAACTACTCTAGAGAAAGCAAAAGCAAGTAAAACTCAGGATATTAAGATTTTAATAAACCCGGTAGAAATTCGACATCATTATGTCGATCTTATAAAGTCTGCAAAATCTGAGATTTCCATTATGATAGCAACTCCAAACGCATTGCACAGGAATTACAAGGGTGGTATTATAAATATGCTAAGGATGGCGGCTGAGAAAAAAAATATTAAAGTTAGTTTAATTGTTCCTGCTTTTGAGGATCATATCTATAAAGAGACAGATAAATTTACAAGTATTGGATTAATGCCAACAATTCCAAATTTTGAAATCAAGACAATAATACCAACCCTTGGACAGAGTAACAAGATAAAAACTACCCTTCTTTTAGTGGATAAGAAATCATCATTTATTATAGATGTCAAAGATGATTCTAAGGAGAATTTCTTAGAGGCAGTAGGTTTTGCAATATATTCTAATAGTGAATCTCACACTGAGTCTTACAATTTCATATTCGATACTATTTGGAAACAAGCAGATTTACATGAATCGCTACTTGTGGCAAATGAAAATCTTAAGGAAGCTTATGAGAAATTAAAATATCATGATGCGATGGAAAAGGAATTTATCAACATTGCTGCCCACGAGTTACGTACACCATCGCAGTCGATCATCGGATATGCAGAGATGTTGAAATATTTTCCAGAGCGAAATCAGGAATATTTAGATCCTTTATTAAGAAATGCAGAAAGACTTTTCTTGCTTGTCACAGACATGTTAGACGTAGCCAGAATAGAATCTCAAACTCTGAAACTTCACAAGACAGATTTCGATCTTAATCTAAAGATAAAAAATATGATAAAAGATATCAGCCAACAAAATATTCGATCCCAGAAGGATGTCAATATTGTTTTTAAGCCTAGTCACAAAATTTCGGTTCATGCTGATAAGGGTAGAATATTTCAGGTGATTTCAAATTTATTAAATAATGCACTGAAGTTTACAAACGAAGGCATCATAACTATAAGTACAAAGAAGAAAGATAAAACAAATCAAGTAATAATCAGTTTTACAGATAGTGGCAGAGGTATTGATCCGGAAATAATTCCACATCTGTTTTCAAAGTTTAAATCCAAATCTGATTCTGGCCTTGGATTAGGATTGTTCATAGCTAAAGGAATAGTTGAAGCTCATGGAGGCAAGATAGATGCTTATAATAATACGAATGGAAAAGGAGCTACTTTCAATGTAAATTTGCCATTAAGGACTAGTTATTAATAAAGAATGGATAAAGTTAAAATTAAATTATCAAAAATGTGCAATTTCAAACCAATCTAGTCAATAGTCAAATTTTCCGTGAAAGTTTTGTGAACATGTAATATTTAAGAAGTACATTATTTAGGTTACGGCTTGGTTAATCCGGTAAATCAAATGCATCTAAATTTTAGTAAAAATAAAAGCCGCTAGATCATAATTTCATTACAAAAATTACCGATTATAATAGTGAGGACTCGATCCGCATTTAGTTTGGCTGAAAGGTATGGGCCTTGGCATAGTGTGTTTCAATTTGAACATAGGATTTGTTGCACAGTCTACATAAAAATCTAAATTTCGCTAACTCTTCTAGTCTTTCAGCTAGATCGTATTTCTTATATTTTTTACCTCTAATGATTAACTTTATTCGATCCTCAAACTTTCGGTGGGACAGATGGGGAAATCTATAGTGAACTAATTCATGAATGATTATTTTGCGTAATTTATTTTGATTTTTGATTCTACCAAGATGAAGAAATATTGTTTTTGCTTGGTAAAAGCAGATACCATAGTATCGATGTAAAACACTTCTAAACCCTTTTGTAAGATATTTTGGCATTTCCAATACTTCTTTAGGTGTAAATACCAAATCAGGATAATCGTAAGCTTGGATTCCTAGCTGATCGCAATATTTGGTGATTTCGCTTTGACATAGTCCTCGCATGTGTTGAGTATTTTTCATTGCTAATCTATTACCCTTTTTTGTAGTAATCATAAGAAGTTTTTTCAATTTCATATGGATTGTAATTATGGAAATCATTTTTTGATAATTCAGCTATATTATTACCCGCGTTGTTAAATAATCCAATTCTCATATTCTATAATTATTTTTTGAACATTAATCTCCATATATACCTTAGATCCACAATATTTAAGAGTTAGTTAACGTAGTAACTTTCAAAAAATCCCATATAGGAATTGAGCGACTCCATCTCCTCCAAGAACATATTAATATTCACAGGTTGGTTTTAGAATAATTAATTCATAGTAAAATATAGTAAAAAACAGGGCTTTCAGATCAAATGAAGTATGGAACGATATAGATTTAATTTATTGTCAAGTAATGCCTAAAGTCATACATCTGCATACATTGCAAATTCATGTGGATGTGGTCTGATTGCTAGTTCACCATGTTCTCTTTCTCCATGTTCAATAATCTTTTCAATCAATTCTTTTCCAAATATTGGAACAAGAAAATCAGGATCTGATCTTAACTCTTCACTTGCTTCTCGAAGACTGTCAGGAAGTTGTTCAATTCCATATTTGGTTCTTTCATGTTCTGACATTTTGAAAATATCCTCATCAGTTGGATCTCCAATTGGCCTCTTCTTAATGATTCCATCCAGTCCAGCCGCCATTATAGCCGAAAATGACAAATAAGGATTACAAGATGGGTCAGGGGCTCTGAATTCTATTCTTTTAAGATGCGCAAATTTTGGACCTTTATAATGACCTGGAATTCTTATAATTGCAGACCTGTTCCCAGTACTCCAAGCAACATATACCGGAGCTTCATATCCAGGGACTAATCGCCTGTATGAATTTGTGGTGGGAGCAACTATCGCAGCTAATGCTTTAGCATGATACAAAATACCCCCAGCAAAATATCGTGCATTTTCTGACAATTCAGCGTAGTCGTCATTTTCGTCATAAAACAAATTGATACCTTCATTCCATAAACTAACATTAACATGCATACCAGATCCGTTATCCAGAGCAATAGGCTTTGGCATCATAGTTGCGATCATGTTATAATTCTTGGCTATATTTTTAACAATGTACTTGTAACTTTGTACCGCATCTGCTGCGTTTACCAATGTATCGTACCGTATATCGATTTCGCACTGGCCTGCAGTTGCTACCTCATGATGATGAGCGTCGCAAATAATGCCAAAATTATTACTCAAGATGTTAACACATTCGTTACGGTAATCCATTAAAGTATCACCGGGAGGACTAGGAAGATAACCTTCTTTTAGTCTAAGGGCATATCCAACATTTTCAATAGACCAGGGGGATTCTCGTGAGGTAATTTCATAGCTTTGACCATGATATGGTGTAAGAGTATTAACACCAAGTTTGTCAAATACAAAAAATTCAATTTCGGGTCCCCAGTATGAGGTGTCATATCCCATTTGTATTTGATATTCCTCAGCCTTTTTTGCTATTCCTCGCGGGTCCATAGGAAATGTGTCTCTTTTTTTCCCTCCGCTCAAAATATCGCAAATTAGTCTTGCTGTCGGATATTTATCTATCCAAGGGATAGTCGCATATGTAGATGGATCGGGTCTAATAATTAGATCCGATTCATGTATTTCTGTAAACCCTTTAATGGAAGATCCATCCAATTTTGGTAAACCGTCTTCAAAATCTTCTTTTTTGAACATGTTGGAAGGGATTGTGGTATGATGTAATCTTCCAAATAATCCAGTAAATTGCAGATCAAGAAATTTTATGTTATCGTTTGTAATTTTATTCAATACTTCGATATCAGAATAGATTAAATTTTCTATTTTCCCGTTTTCGACTTTGTAGGGCAATTACAAGTTTTAGTTATGACCTGTAATTAAACCTTAAAAATTCAATCTGTTAATGCTGAAACTTAATTACATACATACAATAATTAGAAATTATTCGGTGAAGAATTTATGGAGAACTCGGGCAACGAAAAAATAGTCGATCTGGATGAGGATTCGATAGATCTAAAATTTATTTCAGATCTCTTGATAAAGGAAATTCAAAGTTCTATTTTGCAGCCCTTGCCATCTAATTTATATAAAAAAATAGCAAAAAAGCTAGAATATCTTTCATCACAAAATTATGACGATATTGAATTAGATATCAGGGATAAAATGATTTTATTGATCTGTGAATCGACTAAATTATTATTATGGACCAGATATAAAAAGCTAAAACTGAACGAGGATGATTTTTTTTCTCCTATTCCAAATACATCCGATTATTCTAAATTGACCGACGAAGAAAAATATATTTTAGACGCAAAGATAACCAGGGCAACAAGAAAAAATGCTGTTCTAGATGCGACTTTAGACGGAAATGAAAAAATTTTAGATCTTATCTCACAAATAGTGCGTTCTAAAAGGATTATTATAAGATTTTTGGACTCCGTAGAAGAATTTGTCGGAATGGATATGAATAGTTACGGACCCTTCGATCCTGAAGATGTCGCGATTTTACCTTACGAGAATGCTAGATCTCTGGTAGAGTCTAAGAAGGCAGTACAAATAAATAATTTACAATATAGAACTAAAGAAACATAGATATTGTGTTGAAGTATCAAGAGATTAATTCCTCATGCCTCATAATGGTATTGATATTGATCAGTTTATTTTACTTACTATCTATCCGACTGCTGCATTTTTCGTTCTTGGATTCTTGAGAAAAAAGTTCAGATTCAGTGAAGTACTACAGTACGTATTACAAGGCGGAACATGTATAGTATTTTCAATTGTATATTTTATATTAATTCCTCATGGAGGTGCACAGGGTTTGGCAATAGTACTATTTATGTTTGGAATATTATTACTATTTATGGCCAGAAAAAATATAATTCATCAGACATCGCAATGAGTCCATTATGTCATGCGTTTAATTGTTTTCTTCTACGATATTCAATTAATCCCATTATCTGATATCCATATTCCAAGTTATGCTTAACATGATTTATGCCATGTGAGCCATGTGGTAAAAATTTTCCATCTAGAATATTCTCTAAATAGATCTTTACTTTTCTTATGGATATGGTTGCATGTTGAAGTTGCCTGTCAGTTATCTTTCGACCTAATTCTTTTTCGACCTCGTCTCTAAATTCCTTAGTATCGAGCAATTTGGAATATTTTTGCAATTTGTTATAATTAATGCACAGATCAGCGACTTTCTTGTAGTCTTGCTCAGGAATTTTTTGCAATAGATTTTCTAAATCCTTTTCGTCCCTTCCCGTAATAATACTCAGACTATTAATGAAATCTAAAGTATTTGTTCTTGATACTTCATTTTTCTTAGTAAGTAGGTTTGTTGCTGCTGCAGCTTCGATATCAAAGTCTTTTAATATGATATTTGTGTTCTTAATTTTATGATAGTACCTCTCTATTCCATAGATATTTATCTTATCACCATTTAGATCTACACCTTTTTGTATAATTGAGATAATATTCAGTATTATCTTTGGATATTTGGATTTGAGAATATCATCTGAATTATCAAAATTCTCCATGATGTCTTTATAGATATTAAAAATGGAATTATCTATGACTTTATTTTCTACAGAAGTTTTTATCAATTCTTTATTTGGACCTCTTGCACCTATAGTCAACAGGTCACAAAGTTCAGATTTCGAAAATGAATGATAATTAGACTCGCACGACGAAATAATAACTTTCATAATAAAAATCCAATAGTCATTTGAATCAGAGTATTCTATGTTCATATTTTTCACTATCGACAGTGCATTTTGTCTTATTTTGCTATCAGTAATTCTTAATTCATTTAATGTACGAGCGATGATTTCCTCTGTTTTTATTTGATCGGTATTCAATTAGTCCTCTCACCCTTATTATGGTAGTATCCTAATATTAATTATAATTGTATTTGAGAAGTTTTTTACTATTTATTTATAAATATACCTGACAATACTGTGTATTTGCCATTTTTCACCGCGGAAAGTAAAATTGGTCTAAGGACAATTACTATAGCGATTTCTTGTTAATATCAAAAATAACATTGGTGATTTTATTGTAATCTATTAATGGATGATACAAATCATCAGTACTTTTCTATACTACCATTTAATTTTTTTATAATTCTAACGATCTTTTTGGAGACATTGCTAAGAATTAATTTTACTTCATTTGTTTTGGCACCTTTTGATACTATTTGCACTCTCATGTGGGGAACATTATTTTTATATCCTTGAGGATGAGTTTTTAAATATAAAGAATCTGGCTGGTAAGATTTTACGATTCTCGTTAGTGTTTTAGAAAGCATAGATTCTGTTATACCATAAACATCATAATTAATTTCTCTAATAATGAATACTCCAACTTTTGTCTTTACTTGATGTAAGATTTTTTTTTCAAATATTATTTTCATTTCAGAAGGAACTCCCGGTAAACAAATTAATTCTGATTTGTTGATATGAATTAGTATCGCAGGAGCAGTACCTGCTGGGTTATAAACAGGTACTGAATGTGTAGGAATCGTTGCCATTTTCAGTATTGCCTTATTTAATTTTACTTGGAGGTTCCGATGCTTATAGCTCTTTGTTATCATTCTTACTGCTAATTCATTTAATTTCAATTTCTGCCCTAGACCCTTACTTACACCTAGTAAAGTTTTGTCATCGTATGTTGGTCCTAGTCCCCCACAAGTAATTATGAGATCAGGTTTTCTCTTTAATGATTCCCGTATAACAATCGCAATTTCATTTATATCATCTCCGACAACAATGATTTTTTTTACTACTCCACCGACTTTAGTGATTTGATTTGCTAGCCATTGGGCGTTAGTATTTAGGGTAATTCCAGATAATAATTCATTACCTATACATATTATTTCTACTTCGTACATAACTTGTAGAATTCAATGCCAAATAAGGGAATTAGTGTAGACCACATATTTGAAATGCGAACATAATATATCCTGCAATTTTTGTTGATATTCTATAGGAGTAGAAATTATTTGTATCTTTAGGCATTAGTTCATACTTTAGTTCAGAAGCATCGTTTTTTGATATTTGAAGTCGAGTCAGCTTATTATCAAGAATAATATCCCAAGGTAATTGATTGGGAGTATTTTTGTCTTCAGTCATTATAGATACGACTCTTTGTGATTTAGTTTTATCTAGAATGATATAATAATTATAATCATCATTTACTTCAAAAGGGTCTTTTGAAGTAAAAGGGTCTATACTGATATATTTTAGTAATTTTTTTCTAAACGAGATTGACAACTCGTTCATGATGGCCAAATCCTCTAAATTTAGGGATTTTATCTGTTCTATTGTTGGGATTTCTAATTGCGTTATGGACAACATGATTGCATATTTATATTCATAATATAATTTAACCTAATCTTCCGTCTTTAATTTATTTAATTAAAATAAATTAAAATATTCAAAGGAATTAGAAGATAATAAAATAGTGCCGGGGTACCCAAGCTAGGTAAGAATGCTTACATAGACATCCCTAAAAGGGGTCAGCCTCGAGATCATTCTATAATAAAGTGTAAGCTGATGTTCGCAAGAACTCGTGGGTTCGAGTCCCACTCCCGGCGTCTCACTTCGGGGTTTAT